>NZ_NJQY01000023.1:0-96331 GCF_010628845.1 Bacillus sp. 22-7
CCCGTTAGACTGCGATAAAATTCACCTAAAAAAACAGGCTGCCCTCTTTGTGGCAGCCTGTTTCTATCATTAGCGTCTTCTGCGGTTTCTAAGGAACGCCGGTGTATCAAGTGACTCTTCCTGCGGGTCAGCCTGCACACGATAGTTATCCTGCACCGGTTCCCGATATTCCCGGGGCTCTCTGACCGGCCGGCGATTGCTTGGTTCTTCTGCATAATGATATGTATGTTCATATTCTTTTTCTACAGATGGTCTTGTACTCGGTTTCGCCCTTAACTCCTCTTGTTCATTGAAGCCGGTAGCGATAACCGTAACAAGAATTTCTTCCTTTAAGGAATCATTAATGACTGAACCAAAAATCATATTCACTTCTTCATCTGAAGCAGAAGCAACAATATCTGCAGCCTCCTGCACTTCATATAAGCTGATATTTGCTCCGCCTGTAATGTTCATGATAACGCCGCGGGCTCCGTTAATGGACGTTTCAAGCAGCGGGCTTGAAATGGCTTTACGGGCTGCTTCTGCCGCACGGTCCTCCCCAGTGGCAATTCCAATCCCCATCAGTGCTGTTCCTTTATGGGACATTACTGTTTTGACATCGGCAAAATCAAGATTGATTAAACCCGGAACGGCAATCAGGTCTGAAATGCCTTGAACGCCCTGGCGAAGAACATTATCAGCTTCCATAAACGCTTCAAGCATAGGTGTTTTCTTATCAATAATCTCCAATAAGCGATCATTTGGAATTATAATTAGCGTATCCACAGCTTTTTTCATAGCTTCGATGCCTGCATCAGCATTGGCTGCACGCTTGCGTCCTTCAAATTTGAAAGGGCGGGTTACGACACCAATGGTCAGTGCACCCACTTCACGTGCAATGCGTGCAATAGCAGGAGCAGCACCTGTTCCGGTTCCGCCGCCCATTCCGGCAGTAACGAATACCATGTCAGCACCCTTCAGCACTTCACGAAGCTGGCTTTCACTTTCCTCAGCTGCTTTTCTGCCCACTTCAGGATTAGCCCCAGCACCCAGGCCCCTTGTTAAGGCTGCACCGATTTGCATGGTTACTTCTGCCTTTGATTGATTTAGAGCTTGTCCATCTGTATTGACAGCGATAAACTCTACTCCCTCAACTCCATGTTCGATCATCCGATTTACAGCGTTATTCCCCCCGCCGCCGACTCCGATGACTTTGATCGTAGCGTATTGGTCTATATTTGTATCAAACTCCAGCATTGCGGCTCCTCCTTTTATTCAAATAGACTTGCATGATAGCTTTAAAAAAGAGAGTAACCTTAAAGGTTTACTCTCTTCTATTGTAAAGGCCTATATAAAAGAATTCGAGTGATTTATCTCTTTTTTGGGGAAATTTTCTTAAAATTTGGGTGGTAAATATTTCTGAAACAAAAGCGGAAGCGCCTTGCTCACGAATGAACGCAGACTAAGAACGCCACTTCCTCCCAAAAGCTGTCGCTTTTGGTCGTGCGATATTTATGCTGACGAAGCCTTCCTTGTCCTGGGGGCCTCAAGCACAAGACGAGCCGCTCGGAAAGGTGTTCTTTACCCTTCTGGGCGGATTGCCCGAAATGTGGAGGCGACTGCCCAGGGACGAAAGGCATAAGACGGCTTCTGTAAGAAGGCATTTTTCCTTCTGAAAGGAATCGACTATGACCCCGAGTCCCTAAGAGCCGTAACTAGACATGCTTGTAACCTCGAGGGGGCAGGCGCTGGAGCTAGAAACAGACACTCTTCCACAAAGTTATTCACATAGTTCATTTTTGCAAATTTCTATACAACAACAAAAGCACCCCCCAGCCAGGCCAGGAGGTGTTGTGAATTGTTATTAGAACTTTCTTTCCGAAACTTCGATACGGTTGATCGCACGCTGTAGTGCAAGCTCTGCACGGCGGAAATCAATGTTTTCACGCTTCTGCTCATTCAGGCGCTGTTCAGCACGCTGCTTGGCACGAACGGCACGCTCTACATCAATTTCATCTGCCTGTTCAGCAGATTGCGCTAAAATCGTTACCTGCTCCGGACGGACTTCAAGGAATCCGCCGCTTACTGCGACGAAATCAGTTTTTCCGCCGTTTTTTAAACGAACGGCTCCAATTTGTAACGGTGCAACCATTGGAATGTGTCCAGGTAAAATTCCAAGCTCACCGCTTTGAGCTTTTGTGCTTACCATTTCCACATCTGATTCATACACCGGGCCATCGGGAGTAACAACACTGACTTTAATCGTCTTCATTTTTTACCCTCCTGGTCCAGAATTAGACCTCTACGCCCATTTTCTTTGCACTCTCGATTACTTCTTCGATTCGGCCGACAAGTCGGAATGCATCTTCTGGCAGGTGGTCGTACTTGCCTTCAAGAATATCTTTGAAGCCTTTAACTGTTTCTTTAACAGGTACGTATGAACCTGGCTGGCCAGTAAACTGCTCAGCAACGTGGAAGTTTTGAGATAAGAAGAACTGGATACGGCGCGCACGTGCTACGATTAGCTTGTCTTCATCAGAAAGCTCATCCATACCAAGGATCGCAATGATATCCTGAAGTTCTCTGTAACGCTGTAATGTCTGCTGTACTTGGCGTGCAACTGAGTAGTGCTCTTCGCCAACGATTTCCGGTGACAATGCACGGGAAGTGGAAGCAAGTGGATCCACCGCAGGGTAGATACCCATCTCAGAAAGCTTACGCTCAAGGTTAGTTGTTGCATCTAAGTGGGCGAAAGTTGTAGCCGGAGCCGGATCCGTATAGTCATCGGCTGGTACGTAAATCGCCTGGATGGACGTAACAGAACCTACGTTAGTAGATGTGATACGTTCCTGTAATTTACCCATTTCAGTAGCAAGTGTCGGCTGGTAACCAACGGCAGATGGCATACGGCCTAATAGGGCTGAAACCTCTGAACCTGCCTGTGTGAAACGGAAGATGTTATC
The DNA here is from genome assembly GCF_010628845.1 of Bacillus sp. 22-7. Taxonomy (NCBI): domain Bacteria; kingdom Bacillati; phylum Bacillota; class Bacilli; order Caryophanales; family Bacillaceae; genus Bacillus; species Bacillus sp. 22-7. The sequence goes on from NZ_NJQY01000023.1 coordinate 2,943, forward strand.
CATGAAGAAAAGAACGTCCTGTCCCTGGTCATCACGGAAGAATTCTGCCATAGTCAAACCAGTCAGGGCAACACGCATACGCGCTCCCGGCGGCTCGTTCATCTGGCCGAATACCATCGCTGTTTTCTTGATAACGCCTGAATCCGTCATTTCATGATAAAGGTCATTACCTTCACGCGTACGCTCACCAACACCGGCGAATACGGAAATACCGCCGTGCTCCTGAGCAATGTTATTGATCAATTCCTGGATTAAAACGGTTTTACCTACACCGGCACCACCGAATAGACCGATCTTACCACCTTTAATGTATGGAGCAAGAAGGTCTACTACCTTAATTCCAGTTTCAAGGATTTCTACTTCAGTAGAAAGCTGCTCAAACTTAGGAGCCTCTCTGTGGATAGAATCACGACGGGCATCTGCAGCGATTGCAGAATCTAAGTCGATTGATTCACCAAGCACGTTAAATACACGTCCAAGTGTTACATCACCTACTGGTACAGAGATAGGAGCACCCGAGTCAACAACTTCACTTCCTCGCTGTAAGCCGTCAGTAGAAGACATTGCAATGGTGCGGACTGTATCATCACCTAAATGAAGGGCAACTTCAAGGGTTAAGTTGATGTCAACTTCAGATTCGTTACGCGCTGGGTTTGTAACAGTCAATGCATTATAGATCTCAGGAAGCTGGCCGCTTTCGAACTTTACGTCAACAACCGGACCCATAACTTGAAGAACGCGTCCTTTGTTCATCTTTTTCCCTCCTCTTTCATTTCAATAGAGGCACAGCTGGAAGACTTCCAGCAATAAATCTCTATTTAACTTCATCCCCGGCCCTGATGGCCTGGACTTTTATTATTCTAACGCGGCTGCTCCGCCGACGATTTCGGTAATTTCCTGCGTGATGGCTGCCTGACGTGCACGGTTGTAGCTTAGGCTTAACGAGTTGATAAGCTCTTTAGCGTTATCCGTTGCATTCTGCATCGCTGTCATCCTTGCAGCATGTTCACTTGCCTTACTGTCTAAAAGCGCTCCGTAGATTAAGCTTTCAGCGTATTGAGGCAGCAATACTTTTAAAATTTCTTCAGCGGAAGGTTCAAACTCATAAGATGTAAGCTTTTTCGAGCTGGAGATATCCGTAAGCGGAAGAAGCTTCTTCTCTGTTACATCCTGTTGAATCGCGCTGACATAATGGCTGTAGTACATATATAATTCGTCAAATGTCTCATCAGCGAACATGCCAACTGTTTTGCTGGCAATATCCTTGATTTCAGCAAATGCAGGCTGGTCCGCAACAGCAACAATATCCAGAATGACGTTCATATTGCGCTTTCTGAAAAAGTCACGGCCCACACGTCCGACTGCAATGATTGCATACTCATCCGGTGATTTATGGCGCTTTTGAATTGTCTGGTAGACATTTCGCAAAACGTTACTGTTATAAGCTCCCGCAAGTCCGCGGTCAGAAGTGATTACGAGGTAACCAGTTTTCTTGACTGGGCGGCTGGTCAGCATTGGATGTGAGACATCTTTGCTTCCCAAAGCGATGCTTGCCGTAACTTCCTGGATTTTCTCCATATAAGGCACGAATGATCTTGCGTTCATTTCTGCCTTATTCATTTTCGCAGCCGATACCATCTGCATTGCTTTTGTAATTTGACTCGTTTTCTTCGTAGAAGTAATACGATTTTTTATATCGCGTAATGATGCCACAGGTTCTCACCACCCTTATACAAGTTTGTCAGAACCGAATTGAGCTGCTTAGATGGGGAGCACTTCCCCATCCAGGCAATCTCCATTATTCGGATACTGCGAAAGTTTTCTTAAAGTCGTTAATCGCAGATGCCATATCGTCATCAGAAGGAAGTTCTTTTGTAGTCACGATATGGTCTAACAAATCTTTGCGGTTATGGTCTAACCATGAAAGGAATTCAGATTCGAAACGACGAATATCCTGTACAGGAATGTCATCTAAGAAGCCGCGAGTTAGAGCGTAAAGGATTGCAACCTGCTTCTCAACTTTTAACGGCTTGTTAAGATCCTGCTTTAGAACCTCTACTGTACGGGCACCACGGTTAAGTTTAGCCTGTGTTGCTTTATCAAGGTCAGAACCGAACTGGGCAAATGATTCAAGTTCACGGTATGAAGCAAGGTCAAGACGCAGTGTACCTGCAACCTTTTTCATTGCTTTGATCTGTGCAGATCCACCTACACGTGATACAGAAAGACCTGCGTTGATCGCCGGACGTACACCGGAGAAGAAGAGGTCAGACTGAAGGAAAATTTGTCCGTCAGTGATTGAGATAACGTTTGTCGGAATGTAAGCAGAAACATCGCCTGCTTGTGTTTCGATAAATGGAAGAGCAGTGATTGAACCTGCACCTTTCGCATCGCTTAGCTTCGCAGCGCGCTCTAATAAGCGGCTGTGCAAGTAGAATACATCCCCTGGATATGCTTCACGGCCTGGAGGACGGCGCAATAGCAAAGAAAGCTCACGGTAAGCAGAAGCTTGCTTTGTTAAGTCATCATACACAACAAGAACGTGCTTGCCGTTGTACATGAACTCTTCACCCATTGTTACACCGGCGTAAGGAGCCAGGTATAGCATTGGAGCAGGCTGTGATGCAGATGCTGTTACAACGATTGTGTAATCAAGTGCACCTTGCTTACGAAGTGTTTCTACTGCATTACGAACTGTAGATTCTTTTTGTCCGATTGCCACATAGATACATACCATATCCTGGTCTTTTTGGTTCAGGATTGTATCGATTGCAACGGATGTTTTACCTGTTTGACGGTCACCGATGATTAACTCACGCTGTCCGCGGCCGATTGGAACAAGTGCGTCAATCGCCTTGATTCCTGTTTGAAGCGGCTCGTGTACGGATTTACGATCCATAACACCTGGTGCCGGGCTTTCAATCGGACGTGATTTTGTTGTGTTAATTGGTCCCATGCCATCTACTGGCTGTCCTAGAGGGTTTACGACGCGGCCGATTAGTTCTTCACCAACCGGTACCTCCATGATGCGGCCCGTACGGCGTACTTCATCGCCTTCACGGATTTCTGTAAATGGTCCTAAAATGATAATACCGACGTTATTTTCTTCAAGGTTTTGTGCCATACCCATAACGCCGTTTGAAAATTCAACAAGTTCTCCAGCCATGACATTGTCGAGGCCATGAGCACGAGCGATACCGTCACCAACAGAGATAACCGTACCTACATCACTCACTTGAATTTCCGACTGATAGTTTTCGATTTGCTTTTTTATCAGCGCACTGATTTCTTCAGCATTGATGCTCATGAGTTTCACCCCTATCTACGAATCTTAGCCTAACAATTGACGTTCAAGACGCTCTAGCTTCCCGCGCAAGCTGCCGTCGAAAATCCGGTTTCCGATTCGAAGCTTGATGCCGCCGAGCAAGTTAGTATCAACTATATTGTCAATACGAAGTGATTTTTTCCCAACCTTAGCTGCAAATGACACAGATAATGCTTCCTTCTCTGCTTCAGATAGCGGACGGACAGTGTATACTTTTGCATCCGCGATCCCTTTTTTGTCATTCGCAAGGATTATAAAATGATCTGCCACATCAGAGATATGATCTTCACGGTGGCGTTCAATTAATATCATTAACGTGTTTAGTACAAACGTGTTCACAGATGCAAATGCTTCTTTTAAAATCTCTTTTTTCTTCTCAATTGAAAGCTTTGGAGATTTCAAAACAGACTTTAAATCTGAGTTATGGTTTACTACTTCTTTCACTGCACGAAGCTCTTCTTCCATTTGGTCAAGAAGCTGGTGTTCATTCGCAAGCTGGAAAAGAGCCAACGCGTAGCGCTTTGCTACTGTGGAGCCCGTCATCGCTTTTCTCCTGCCTCTTGAATGTATTCATTGATCAGCTTTTCCTGATCAGCTGCACTTAGTTCCTTCTCAATAACCTTGGAAGCAATTAGGACAGACAATGAAGCGACCTGCTCGCGGATAGCGGCAACCGCCTGTTCTTTCTGCTGCTCGATTTCAAGCTTTGCAGATTCCTTAATGCGCTCAGACTCAGTGCGGGCAGCCGCAACGATCTCCTCACGCTGCACATCGCCTTGTTTCTTCGCATTTTCAATAAGGCCCTGCGCTTCTGTACGCGCTTCTTTTAAAAGGTTTCTTTGCTCTTCTAAAAGTTTCTTTGCTTCTGTACGGCTTTCTTCAGCCGCTTGAATTTCACCGGCAATGTGCTCTTCACGCTGCTGCATAATGCCCATTAACGGACCCCACGCGAATTTTTTCAGCAATGCCAACAAGATAATGAACATGACCAGCTGGTACAAAATGTCCCCGCCGTTAAAACCGCCGCCTGCAGCGCCTAATACTAGACTGTTTGTTAACACCCTCGATTCACTCCCTTCAAGAGTTGTTCCACTTATGAAACGGAGTCATATGCATGATTCCGAATTAGTTTACGGTAAAAAGACATAAAGGAATGGCGAAGGTTCATGGAATGATCTTCGCCATTTTTGAACGATTGGTACAGTATTAATTAACCGCCGATAACCATGAACGCGATAACAACGCCAATGATCGGAACGGCCTCAACTAGTGCTACCCCGATGAACATTGTAGTTTGAAGCATACCGCGAGCTTCTGGCTGGCGAGCCATACCTTCAACTGTTTTTGATACGATAAGACCGTTACCGATACCGGCACCTAGTGCTGCTAAACCGATTGCAATTGCTGCTGCTAAAAGACCCATTATTGAGTTCCTCCTTAAATTGTATGAAAATTTATTTGTTTAAAATGTTTTGTCCATAAAATGAACAGGTATATATTAATGGTCCTGGCTCACTTTGTGTGCCATATAAACCATTGTTAACATACAGAAAATGAATGCCTGGATAGATCCGACAAAGATTGAGAATCCCTGCCATACAAGTGTTGGTATAACTGCGGCAAGCATTCCGCCTATACCGGCATGTGCAAGTCCTCCGACAAGCAATGTCAGCAGGATTTCACCTGCGTAGATGTTACCGTAGAGACGAAGTCCCAATGTCAGAGTGTTTGCAAACTCTTCAATGATTTTCAATGGGAACAAGAAAGGCATTGGCCTGATAAAATCCCGGCCGTATTCTCCTACTCCTTTAAGCTTTACGCCATAGTAATGCGAAAGCCCGACTACCATTGCCGCTAATGTTAAGGTGATAACAGGATCGGCTGTTGGCGATTTCCACCATAAAGTGTGATCATAAGTGATCGCGAACGGAAGTCCAAGCATGTTTGAAACAAAAATATACATGATCAGGGTTAATCCAAGGATATGGAATCTTCCGCCTGTCTTCCAGTCCATCGTACTGTTAATGATATTCTTAACAAAATCCATAACCCATTCGAAGAAATTTTGCATCCCCGTTGGTTTCATGGCCAATCGACGGGTTGAAAGCAAAGCAATAATGAAGACAATAGCACTTGCCACTGTAATCATCAGTACGTTTGATAAGTTAAAATTCAATCCTAAAAAGTCCACTATAGGAGCTTCATGATGCAATAGTGTTCACCTCTCTTCCCGCTATTTACGTAAATGAAAAGATTGAAGAAAATAATCTATCATAATGACAATATAGGATGTCATTAATCCAAATACCACACTGATCAGATGCAGCTTTTCAGGATATTCCAGAGCGATCATGACAGCAAATACTGCTGTAGCCATCCTGGATACCGTTCCAAGTGAACGCACCTTCTCGCCTTTCTCGACCGCCTCTCCAAATTGCAGCGCCTTCCGTGAAATAAGCCACAAATTGAACAGACTTAAGCTTGTACCAAAGATCAAGCCAAGAAAAATAGATTGATAAGGTGTAAAACCCCAGCCGAGAACATATACGGACAACAAAAGGAATATGTATTTTCGCTGTCTCTGAAAAGTTGCTTTGATTTCCGGCATGATGTTCATTCTCCTGTGAAAAAATGTTGGATTAGGCGAAGCATGGCGTAAATCCCGGCGCCCAGCCCAATGAACAAGCCGATTAAAAGGAATAAAGGCTCAGTTCCTGCCTTGCTGTCGAGCCATCTTCCAGCGAAAATGCCAATGAGCGTGGAACCTACTAACTGGGAAAGAATGGCGGACATTAAGGCCATCGCCTTAAATGGGTTGCGGTCTTTTTGACGCATAAAAACGCATCCTCCCTTAAAGAGAATGGTAAGAGGGTTTGAGGCCGTAAATAAACATATAAACATCATGCAGAAGTGGGAAATATGTCTGCAAAAATATTTTGAAAACCCTATCATCTTTTACCCTTTGTAAGCATACAATAGGGCTTTGTCAATGTCAATGCGTTTGGAGTGAAAAAGTTCACAAACAAAAAGGTAAAAATATGGTATGTTCACATATTTATCACATTTAATTTTCGGATTTCTATTGAAAAAGGAGCGAGACTCTGCATCGCCCCTGAAAACGCTTTATTTCTACTTGCTTGTACTCTCTTCTGATTCTGCTGAAGGCTCCGGGTCCCCCAGCTGGCCATCCGGTCTCACAAATAGATAAGTTTCGATCCAGTCTTCCCTTCCGGCCTTTTTGGCAAACACTTTTGCCAGGTACAGCCCAGGACCGGGCAGCTTTTCAGCAGGGATTTCCTGCAGCAGCTGCCCCTTGCCGGTATTTCTTTTCCAATCCAGAAATCCCATGAACCGGAGACTTTCCGAATCAAACATCGCAATTCCGAATTCTTCCGCCCCGCCAGGCAGATACACCTCATAGCGATACGTGCCTGGCTTATCTCCTTTGCCGATTCCGAATCCCATCACCCTTGGGTAATCAGGCTCTTCCAGCACATAGAGGTATGGAATATGAATACTCTCTGCACCTGCTTTCAATAGAAGGTACCCGTCATGGATCTTTTTCTGTAAAAGGGTCGGATCAGCTGACATTTTTATTTCGACCTTTTTCTTTTCACCCGGGTTCAATTGAAACGTCATAGGCATTTCCCAATTGATGCCCTGCTCCTTATAGGGTACGGAAAAGGAATAAGACTGCGTTTTTTCACTTATATTTTCAACCGTTATAAAACTGCTGTGGTCATGCAGCCTGTCTGCGATCTGAAATTTCCCGAATTGCATGGATGCCGGGAAGACAAGCGTTTCTGCTGTCAGCGCCTGATCAAGCTGTATCCTGCCGGCCCCCTGCTCATACGTTCTATATGTTTGTCCATCCGCGGTCCTAATAAGTTTTGCGGTATTCATAAGTGCCGCCTTGATTTTTTCCGGCCCCCAGTCGGGGTGAGCTTGTTTGAGGATCGCACAAGCACCTGCTACATGCGGAGCGGCCATGCTTGTTCCCTGAAGCGGCAGGTAGCCGCCGGGAATGGTGCTATTAATGGCGACTCCCGGTGCCACAACATCCGGTTTAATTTCCCAAGTGGATGTAACAGGTCCGCGTGAGCTAAAGTCAGCCAGTATGTCCCTTTCTTCTATTATATTAGTCCGGGCAAGGAGCCTTCCTTCCTTCATGAGCTTCTTGAGCTCCTCTCCTTCTTCCTTTGAAAGCGCCGCTGCCGGAATGGGAACCTCGCTGTCCAAATTTCCGAAGAACCTGCCTTTTGTATTGTTATAGATAATGATACCCTCTGCTCCTGCTTCCATGGCATGGACAGCTTTATCTGTAAACGTCAATTCCCCTCTTTCTATTAGTACTATTTTTCCTTCCGCTTTCTTCAATTGATCCGGATATCCAAGTCCTCCATCGATCATTTCATAGGAGCGGTCAAATTCCCATTCCTTTGAACCCTGCAGCAGATCAAGGCGGATTTCACGTCCTTTTATGCTTAAAAATGGCACCTTTATTGTTGGTGTAGAGGCTCCGACAGAAATAGCCTTCGACGCTGTTCCCGGAGAACCGACCGTCCAAATATTCGGTCCCGAATTGCCTGATGAAGTGACAGCCGTTATTCCCTTTTCAACTGCTTTATTCAGGGCCATGCTTATCGGAAGGTCAGGCCCGTTTACGTTATTTCCCAATGAAAGGTTTAACACATCCACCTTATCCTTTATGGCCTGTTCGATGGCCGCAATCACCTGTTCTGTTGTTCCGCTTCCGCCTGGTCCAAGAGCCCTGTAGGCGATGATGGTTGCTTCAGGTGCGACCCCCTGGATCCTGCCATTTGCCGCAATGATGCCCGCGACATGAGTGCCGTGCAGTGTGCCTTGTCCCCCGGCAGCCTTTGTTTCCATCGGATCTCTATCATTATCCACCAAATCGCGACCGCCGCCATAGCTTCGTCGCAGGTCAGGATGATTATAATCAATACCGGTGTCGATCACGCCTACTTTCACACCCTTGCCTGTAAGGCGCTGATTATTTTCATCATAATAGCCTCTGGCATTCAGGCCGCCAATCAGCTTTATATTGTCATGGGAATGAACATGATACGTATTAACCGGTGAAACAGCAGAGACTGACTCTATTCTTTGCAGGCTTTGCAGTGCTGATGGCTTTCCTTTGACTGAAAAGCCGTTTAATGCCTGATTGAATGTATGCCTGATTTGCAGATCAGGATTTTGTTCTATCATTTGTTTTATTTCCTGTTCATTTTTTGGATCCTTCAGTACTACAATGGCCACTTTTTCTATATCAGGTGACTCTTCCGGTATAGGCGGGTGTGAAAGTGTCCGTGCAGAAACGGGAGTTTGACTCCAAAACAAGGATAAGACTGTTATGGACAGTAAGAATTTTTTCATTAGAAAACCCACCCTCTTTTTGTTTTAGGGTGGGCTGAATAGATGCCTTGTATGCGTATATCTATATAATATTACGGCTAGTTCAAGGATTCATAAACAATATTGGCTACTTCTTTGGAAAGAGCGCCTGTGCTCCGGTATGATCCGCTTGGTAAAGGGCCATTGTTTTGTTTATTTGTCAGCAGGATAATCTGAAGGTTTTCCTCTGGATCGATAATAACCTGTGTTCCAGTAAAACCAGTATGGCCAAAAGCTTTGTCAGAATAGTGATCTCCCATATACCAGCTTTTATCCAGCTCCCAGCCATATCCCTGGCCAAAGCGCTGAGGAGAGGTAAAGGTATCAATCACTTCTTGATCATACATTTTTGTTTTCCCATATGTTCCGCCATTTAACATGGTCTGGCCCAATACAGCAAGGTCCCTTGCTGTCGAAAATAAACCGGCATGGCCTGCAACCCCTTTATTTCCATAAAAGCTATTCCCATCATTAACTTCTCCGACTAAGGTGTAATTTCTCCAGTATTTGAACATGTCCGGGCTTTCTTCAACATAGTACCCGAAATTAGGGTCATCAATCATTTTATACTCATAAGGATTTCCCCATGAGGTAGCTGCAATCTTTTTCTTGAAATGGTCCGGTGGAGTAAACATCGTATCATGCATTTTTAAGGGCTTATAAATATTTTCTTCTAAGTACTTATCCAATTTCTGTCCACTGATCTCTTCAATCAAAAAACCCAGCATCATAAAGCTAAAATCGCTATATCTTCTGTCTGTGCCAGTCGGGTATTCAAGGGGCAGCTTGTTTATATAATTCAGTACCTCTTCCGAATTATCCGCGTAAAGGTATGTCGGCTTCCAGGGAGTTAAACCAGAGGTGTGTGTCAGCAGGTCAGCTACTGTAATATCCTGTTTCCCATGCTGGGCAAACTCTGGAATAAAATCAGATACCCTGTCATTTACTGAGAGTTTCCCATCATTGACAAGTTTCATAATGCCCTGGGTTGCTCCCATTACCTTCGTAACGGAAGCAAGGTCGAACATTGTTTTCTTTTTCATTTTTCTGGGGTTCTCGAGTAATTCCCCCATATCATACTTTTGTGCATATCCGTACGCTTCCTCTTTGACAATCTTTCCATCCTTGGCTACAAGAACTACTGCACCAGGTGTAACACCATCCGCAATAGCCTCCGTAACGGCTTTATCAATACCCTTCAATTTCTCCGGATCAAAGCCCGCCTTTTGCGGATGGGCTTGACTTAATTTTTGTCCGGACCGTTCCTTGGCATTCACGAAATTTCCAGAAAAAGCTGCAGAACTTAAAACTAATGTGAATACGATTAACAATAACCTTAACCTTTTCAAATCTTCATCTCCTTTTAAAAAACTGACCAATATACAATATTCTGTATAATTAATACTATCTATCTTCCAGTTGATTATCAATATAGTTTTTGGTATTTTCAGAAAATAGTACTTTTAGATTATAAAAAAACCATCAAATGAATGATGGCTTTCTCCCTTTATGTATTAAAACAGCTGATTCGGTTCCAGTTTTCCTTTTTGAATTAAATGGTCCCGCTTTTTATCTCTCCACATATCCGCTAGGGTCGCGACTATCAGTAATACTGTAAGCAGGATTCCTTTTCCTTCTGCCAGTTTAAATACCAGGGCGATAAAACCTTCAGACATGAAGGTTCCCATTAATGAACCCACAAGCATGATGATCCAGACAATCAATGCTCCTTCTAAAACGGCTAATGCTCTCATTTATTCGACCTCCCGGGTATATAAAATCATTATGCCAATACCCCGCAGACAGCAGTCTAAACGTTAATCTTGCAATTTGGGCATTCCTTTACTTTCCAAATATCTTCTGCCAGATGCTTTTGCTTTTTTCAGCCTCTAATGCACCGGCTACTTCTTCTACAGACTGTTGTGTCGCCATCAGTTTTTCATAGAGGGAAGTAACTTTTTCGCTCTCTTTTTCATAGCCTTGTGCATGGGCATTTCTTAAATCTTCAATTGTGAGTTTGAGCTCGTGCACCTCATGTATCAGCTGTTTGTTTTGTTCCCTTATTTTATTTTGGGTAAGACGGGACTGCTCGTTTTGCTGTACAAGGAAGCTGACAAGCTTTTTCATATCTGTCAGTTCGGAATTCACATTCATCAGGGAGGTGGAGCTGCTTTCTTCCTCATCCTCCACAGTAATGATAACCGGAATTCCTGCATCCTCAAGCTTTGCTGTAACTTCCTCTTTTTTAAGCCCATCTGAATATAATTTCCGGATAAATTTAAGCTTTTCAATTTCGGAAGCCTGGATTTTATAGCGATTATGTTCCTTCCGATAATTTATGTATTCTGCATGCTCCTGCAAATAACGCTTTAAGCTATTCTCAGGTATGTCCGGAAGTGCCTCTTTAAGCTCCTTCATTGTCAAATACTGATTTGCCAACGTCCTTCAGCACCTTTCTTGGTATCTTGCCGATCACCCAGCTCCTGCCGGGCATTACCCATGACTAACCACCTAACCGCCAACAAAACCACCATGGTCATTTTCTGCGATTAATGATGTCATTACTGCCGCCATTTCTTTAACCATGAGTACGTCATTTGATCTCTCTGAACTCTTTGGAAACGTGGATATATCAACATTTTGGAAACAACCATCCAACCATCAACCTGTTAACCGCTTACTATTTCTGTTCGTACCTGTTTTCTGTTTCTTCTATACTCTATCATAACTTTTCCAGCTTTACGGGGAAAGAGACTTTTAACATAAAAATAAAATAGATTTCTCTGTTCAATTTCAACCATCCAACCACCAACATATCAACCATGTTGTTTTTCAGGTAATGAGGCCCGCTTCTCCCCTCCCCTTTTTGAAAATAGAACAGAAAAATGCACCTCGACTTAAGAGAGGTGCATTTCTATTAGTTTTGCGGTTTATATTCTTCCGGCCGATCATTCGTCTGTTTAAAATGGTAGCGGATAGCATCGCAAATTCTCCTGGAAGCATTTCCGTCTCCATATGGGTTTACAGCTTTAGCCATTTTTTCATAAGCTGCCCCATCAGTCAGAAGCTCCATTGCCAGTTCGTAAATTGGCTGTTCCTCAATGCCGGCAAGCTTAAGGGTACCGGCTTCAATTCCTTCAGGCCTTTCCGTTGTATCACGAAGAACAAGGACAGGCACACCAAGTGATGGTGCTTCTTCCTGAACTCCGCCTGAATCGGTCAGAATCAGATGAGCTCTTGAAGCAAAGTTATGGAAATCAATAACGTCAAGCGGCTCAATCAGATGAATGCGGCTATTGCTGCCAAGGATTTCTGATGCGATCTCCCGTACAGCAGGGTTCATATGAACAGGATATACGACTTGTATATCTTTCTGTTCTTCCACCAGCCTTTTAATAGCCTTGAACATGTTCCGCATCGGCTCACCCAGATTTTCACGGCGGTGTGCAGTCAGTAGCACAAGGCGGTCATCGCCGATTTTCTCAAGGACTTCATGATGATACGTATCTTTAACCGTTGTTTTAAGCGCATCGATTGCCGTGTTACCAGTGATAAAAATACTGTTGTTCTTTTTATTCTCATTTAAGAGGTTTTCCGCTGACTTCGATGTTGGCGAGAAGTGCAGATCAGCCATGACACCTGTTAGCTGGCGGTTCATTTCCTCAGGGAATGGAGAGTATTTATTCCATGTGCGCAGTCCCGCTTCCACATGGCCGACGACAATCTGATTATAGAAAGCGGCAAGGCTAGCAATAAACGTTGTAGTGGTATCACCGTGAACAAGCACGATATCCGGCTTTACTTCCTTCATGATCTTATCAAGGCCCTCAAGTCCGCGTGTAGTCACATCCACCAGTGTCTGGCGGTCTTTCATGATATTCAGGTCATAATCGGGTGTAACCTTAAAGATAGTTAATACCTGATCAAGCATTTCGCGATGCTGTGCCGTCACGGTCACAATCGATTCAAAATGCCCAGGATGTTTTTGAAGTTCAAGAACAAGAGGGGCCATTTTAATGGCTTCAGGCCTTGTCCCGAAAATCGTCATTACTTTAATCGGACGATTCATTCAGAGCACCTTCCTTTATGAAAAGATATTTTCAATCTTTTTGTCTGTTCGCTGCTGCTGATATTATTTCGTTCCGAATAAACGGTCGCCTGCATCGCCCAAACCAGGGACGATATAGCCTTTTTCGTTCAATTTTTCGTCTAATGCTGCAATGTAGATGTCAACGTCAGGGTGAGCTTCCTTCACAGCTTCTACGCCTTCAGGAGCTGCAATAAGGCACATGAATTTAATGTTTTTGCCTCCGCGCTTTTTAAGAGAATGGATGGCTTCAACCGCAGAGCCGCCCGTTGCAAGCATAGGGTCAACTACGATGAAATCTCTTTCTTCCACATCACTTGGAAGCTTCACATAGTATTCAACCGGCTGCAGGGTTTCCGGGTCACGGTACAAACCGATATGGCCCACTTTTGCAGCTGGAATCAGCTTCAGGATGCCGTCAACCATTCCAATTCCCGCGCGCAGAATTGGAATGATCCCTATCTTCTTACCTGCAAGTACATTGGACTTCATCGTGCTGACTGGTGTATCAATTGTGATTTCTTCTAAAGGCATGTCCCGGGTAATCTCGAATGCCATCAGTGTTGCCACTTCATCGACAAGCTCGCGGAATTCCTTTGTTCCCGTACTCTTTTCACGAATGTATGTAAGCTTATGCTGAATTAATGGATGATCAAAAACGTAAACCTTTGCCATGAGTATCTCTCCTTTTCATTATGCAGATTAGTCGAACCACACTTCGTCTAATTTTACAGAAAAACAATTCTATCGGCAACTATGATTCGTATTTGTAAAAGAAAAGTCATTATTACAGCAAAAGCGGAAGCGCCCCGCTTACGAAGGAATGCAGACTAAAAACGCCACGTCCTCCCAAGCTGCCGCTTTTGGTCGTGCGATGATTATGCTGACGAAGCCTTCCCTTGTCCTGCGGGCCTCAAGCACAAGTCATGCATCCCCTAAACGCTGGAGCTAGACCACAAAGTCATAAACATTTCGCGATTTTTATAATTTCCCAGAAAACAATAATAGCGGAAGGCCAACGTGTATTGGCGACATCGATGGATTTGATTAGAACCGGGAGCCAGACAGTTTCACAAAGTCCAAAATTTTCTTATGTTACCACATAAAAACCGGCCTCAAGCTGAGACCGGCTGATTGATTAATGTTCTGGATATAAAGTGAAGCTGCCTGTTAGGGCTTCTACGCGCTGAGCCGCTTCTTGAAGCTTCCCTTCATCTTCGTGATTTTTAAGTGTGAACGCAATGATGGATGCAATTTCCTGCATTTCTTTTTCGCCAAATCCGCGGGACGTAACAGCCGCTGTACCGATACGGATGCCGCTTGTGACAAATGGGCTTTCCGGATCGAAAGGAATCGTGTTTTTGTTGACTGTAATGCCGACCTCATCAAGGACTTTCTCTGCTACTTTCCCTGTTAGGCCAAGGGAACGGAGATCAACCAGCAGCAAATGGTTGTCTGTACCCTGTGATACAAGATCAATTCCTTCAGCCTGCAATGCTTCAGCCAGCTTTTTGGCATTCGAAATGATATTGCCTGCATAGGTTTTGAAATCATCCTGAAGTGCTTCGCCGAAGGCAACCGCTTTTGCCGCAATGACGTGCATTAAAGGACCGCCCTGGATTCCAGGGAAAATGGATTTATCAATTTTCTTCGCATATTCTTCTTTGCAGAGAATCATGCCGCCGCGCGGTCCGCGCAATGTCTTATGAGTAGTAGTTGTAACAAAGTCTGCGAACGGAACCGGATTCTGATGAAGCCCAGCAGCTACAAGGCCTGCAATGTGAGCCATATCTACCATCAGCATGGCACCGACTTCATCGGCAATTTCACGGAAACGCTTGAAGTCAATTTCACGCGGATAGGCACTTGCGCCCGCTACAATTAATTTCGGCTTAGACGTGCGGGCTTTTTCAAGAACATCTTCATAATCGATGCGATGTGTTTCTTTATCCACACCATATTCGACGAAATTGTACTGCACGCCGCTGAAGTTAACAGGGCTGCCGTGCGTTAAATGTCCGCCATGTGAGAGATTCATACCGAGAACAGTATCTCCCTGCTCTAGAACAGTGAAGTATACGGCCATGTTTGCCTGTGCACCTGAATGCGGCTGTACATTCACATGCTCTGCACCGAAAATTTCTTTCGCACGGTCACGGGCTAAATCTTCGACTACATCCACATGCTCACATCCGCCATAATAGCGGCGGCCTGGATAGCCTTCTGCATACTTGTTTGTTAAAACAGAACCCTGTGCTTCCATTACCGCTTCACTGACAAAGTTTTCAGAAGCGATTAATTCAATCTTTGTTCTCTGACGTCCTAATTCTTCTTGAATCGACTTGAAAATCTGCTCATCCTGCTGTGCTAAATGCTTCATAAGAATCCTCCCTTTTCTCCAACACACTTTTAATGATGGCAAGCCTCTATGGGCTTTCCATTTCTATGTATCGATCTTTTTGTGAAAATTCTTTTTCATTTTAGCATGTTTTCCGAAAAAGTGACAGGCTCCTAAGCCAGTTTAATAGATTGGTATGGGTGCCTGCCACCATCCTTTTAATCCCAGTTCCAATACTCCTTCTCCCCAAGGTATGGAGCACGGATTTGTTTTTCTTTTTTAAGCTTTAATAGTTCTTTTACCGGGCCGGTAACCACTGCTCCATAGACAATGAATCCATTTTTCTTCAGGTATTGATGACGTTCTTTCAGATGGTCAAGACCGAGGAAGTTCTCATAATAGCTTTGAGATTCATTTTTTAAGAGACCCTCCATCTGTTTCAGCATCATCTTTTTATTTTCATCCATAAATTCCTCATTAAGGGCTAATTTCGATTCAGACATATAATCTTCGCCTGCTTTCCTTCCTCCGGCCAAACCATAAATGGAAGTTAATTCGATTGAGTTCCCTCCGCTTCCGTAACCCGTCTTAAATTCTTTCAGTTCTCCTGTATAGAGCGACATCCAAAGGACTTCCAGGTCATATGGCTTTAAAAGCTCCATCAGTTCTTCCGGCTTCATGAATGACTGGGTGGAAAATGCCAGTTCAGCCACTGTCCCCTCGTGTATTTTCTCAAGAGAAGTCCAGACCGCAGGTTCCCCTTCAGCTGCCAGCCTTTTTCCGCTATTCGGATTTTCAGGCAGGGAAAAACGGTAAATGCTTTCATTTTGCGGCTGAAATTCCTGAATACTCAAGGTGGAATATGAATTTAATAGCCTTTTCTCAACCTTCACCTCTCCAATTGTCTGATACTCCCGGCCAATTTTCCGTGCGATCGGATAGGATATTTTCTGTGTCAGAAATGGCGTTACTTCTTTATTCATCATGCCTCCGAAATCCTCATGCATGTTTGGGTACTTCCAATCCAGTGCCACCTTACTGTAAAAAGCATGCTTTCTTTCACTATTGGCAGCGTCTGACAGTATATTTACGGCCATCATATATGCCCAGAAGAGAAACAAGCAGGCAGAGAGCACTTTAACTACTCTGAATGTTAAGGTAAACCGGTATTTAGCCATGATTTTCTTTTCGCGGTCTTTGTTCCAGTCAGTCATGTTCTTCCCTCCATTGTTCATCGGCAAGCTGAGCAAGCTTTTTCCGGGCCCGATGCAGTGTCACCTTTACTTGATTTTCTGATAGATCCAATGTTTCCCGGATCTCACTATAGCTAAAAGACTCAAATTCTCTTAAATATAAAATAGAACGATATTGTTCCGGCAGACAGCTCATTAGGTCTGCGACTTTTTCATTCGATTCTTTCTTTAGTGCTGAATCCTCAGGCATTCCGTAAGGGCTGGTCATTTCTCCCTTTGAAAATAAATAGCCGGCAAAAGGAATCTTATTTCTCCTTTGCCGTTTCCGCCATTCATCCAAATAAGCATTCCTTGCTACCTTAAAAAGCCATGCCCTTACATCTTCCTGTTTGTAGAATGAGAGAGAAACCGTTGCCTTAATAAATGTTTCCTGCGTTAGATCTTCAGCTGTTTCTTTAGAGCCTGACATCTTATATAAATAGTAATACAGCGGTCTGGCATAATGACGATATAAATCATCCAGCCGATCCCGCCTGCTCTCCTTCAACGGCTTCTCCCCCCTTTCTCACTAAAAGCTGCACTATATACACGTTCTTCCTTCTTGAATGTTACACGTTATATAAAAAAAGTGACAGGCACCTATACCAGTTTGCTTAAGTGGTATAGGTGCCTGTCACCCAAATGGCATGATGGATTCGGACTCAGGATCAGCGATTTCTGCTTTCTCTGTCCGAAGTTGACCTGACTTCGGACTCTGAATCCATGATTTATGGTTTTTCAGTCCGAACAGGCGTCCAGTGGCGGAAACTAATCAAGGATCCAATCGGGAGAATAAAGCCCCAATCACCAGGTGATTGGGGCAGCAAAATATTATTAAATCATCTGC
This sequence comes from Bacillus sp. 22-7, assembly GCF_010628845.1. NCBI lineage: Bacteria > Bacillati > Bacillota > Bacilli > Caryophanales > Bacillaceae > Bacillus > Bacillus sp. 22-7. The sequence continues at coordinate 20,187 of NZ_NJQY01000023.1, forward strand.
AAGATTCGTTATCAGAGTTCCGTTCATAAATCGCCCGGGCCCCACCAATGAGTTTCGGCCTGGTTTTAGCCAGGGTGACGTGGGCCTCGCCGACTGATTTTTGGGAGGTTCTGATTGGAACAGCGACATGCTTCAGGTGCATTCCGATCAGTGTGTCGCCGATATCGATACCGGCATCAGCTTTGATAAACTCAACCATGACGGGATCTTTGAAGTGTTCATAGGCGTAAGTCGCCATCGCGCCGCCGGCCGCACGGTGAGGGATGACGGCCACTTCATCCAGATTTCTTGCCTCGGCTACATCCCGCTCCACGACTAATGCCCTGTTCAAATGCTCGCAGCATTGAAAAGCCAGTTCAGCCCCGGTGTCCTGGCGGAGCTTGTCCAGACGCTCAAAAATCAATTCAGCCACTTGTTCCGTTCCGGCTGTGCCTATTCGTTTCCCGGCGACTTCACTCGTGCTGCAGCCGACTACAAGAAGATGCTTCTCACTTAAAGGAACTTGTTCGCTGAATTCACGTATGATTGTATCAATTTCTGTTTTCCATTGTTCAATCAAAAAAGCTCCCCCCTTCGAAAGATTTACTTCGTTTCGTAAGCAGTAATCTTTCCAACACGGTTTTCATGGCGGCCGCCTTCAAAATCTGTTGAAAGCCATACTTTTGCAATTTCACGGGCCAGGCCGGGGCCAATTACTCGTTCACCCATCGCAAGGATATTGCTGTCATTATGTTCACGGGTTGCTTTTGCACTGAATACATCATGCACCAGCGCACAGCGGATTCCCTTTACTTTGTTGGCAGAGATGCTCATTCCGATTCCGGTTCCACAGATCAGAATGCCCTTATCGAATTCGCCGCCTGCAACCTTTTCGGCAACTGGCAATGCATAATCCGGATAATCTACTGAAGTTTCGCACTCACAGCCGAAATCTTCATATTCAATGCCCATTTCATCCATTAAGCTTTTTATTTCTTCGCGGAGATTAAGTCCGCCATGATCTGATGCGATTGCAATTTTCATAAAAAACCCTCCAGTTTGAAGCCGCTTTATTTTGACATTATGCTCTTATTTTGACACAAAACCTTGAAAATATAAAGAAAGGGAGCCGCATTTTGGGCTCCCTTATAATTTAAATTTCGTTATGGTGCTATTTAATTTTTCTGCCTGTTCTTTTAGCTCGATGGCGAGCTTTTCCACATTGCCGATGACAGCAGTCTGGTGTTGAGTGGCAGCTGAAACCTCCTGTGCGCCTGCTGATGTTTCTTCCGCAATGGCTGCTACTTCCTGAGATTGGGTGGATGTATGCTGGATGCCTTCCATCTGGGAATCCACCAGTCCTGAAATGGCAGACACTGAAGCAGCCATTTCATTGACCACTTTCGCCATTTCCTCAATCACTTCATTTGTTTTCGTGCCTTTTTTCACTTCATTATTAGCAGTCTCCACCTGATAAGAGATTTGCGTGACAACATTGCGGACCTCTTCCTGTATGTTCTGTATCAGCTCCGAGATGCCCTGGACCGCTTTAGCACTCTCATCTGCAAGCTTCCGCACTTCTTCAGCGACTACGGCAAATCCTTTGCCATGGTCACCCGCTCGGGCTGCTTCAATGGAAGCATTTAAAGCAAGAAGATTCGTCTGGGCTGCAATGTCACCGACCAGCTGTATAATCTGCTCTACCTTTACGGCATTTTGCTCAAGACGCTTTACTGTCTGAAGTGATTCCTCATTATCCTGGGCCAGTTTTTCTATGCCGGAAATAAGTGAATGGATCACCTTCTTTGATTCCATCAGGTCCTGAACCATTTCACCGGAAACATTTTGTGATGCTTTTGCTGTATCTTGGACTTCCTGGGCAATGCGCAGGACATCTTCCATGGATTCAGCTGTTGACTGAATGGACACGGCAGAACTATCTGCTCCCTGGGAAATCTCGCTGATGGTTCTGGCAATCGAGTCTGCCTGCTCTGCAGCTGCTGAGGACTCGGAAGACATCGCGATGACTTTTTCATTCGTTTCTTTGAAGTTCTCGTCAATTTTTTGAACCATATCCCTTAAATTGAAAAGCATATGATTGAATGCAATGCCTAATGAACGGATCTCATCATCTGACTTGGAAAGCTCTGCATCCTGGCCTATATCGCCATTGGCGGCCATGAGGGCCGTTTTTTCAAGCTTCTGCAATGGTTTGATAATAAAGCCTGCAGCAAAAAAGGCTAGAACACCTGACCAGAAAATCCCCATTGCTAAGGTTAAAAAAGTAAAAACAGCCTCTCCGAATGGAAGCATCTCTTCAATGCTTGGAAATAAAAAGTAAAGAAATACAGCACTTGTTGTGTATGTAATGATGGCCAGCGATGTGATGAATAATACGAGCTTTTTCCTAAGGCCGAATTTATAGTCCTTTTTCTCCCCCATTATGTTGTCCCCCTGATTAATCTTCTCTCTTGACGCGATCCAAAATTTGTTCAATCGCTTCATTCAGATCTTTAAATGTACTTCTATATATCTCAACCGGCCCCCCATATGGATCAATAATATCTCCCGCAGCTCCGGCAAACTCTTTTAATGTGAAGGTTTTGCCCTCGGCACCAGGAAACATGGACAGAATCGTATTTTTGTGGCCGGCAGTCATCGTTAAAATATAGGTCGCCCAGTCTATTAAATCTTCACTCATACTGGATGATTGATGCTGAAGCGAAATTCCGTTCTCCTCCAGCACACTTTTCGTATTCGCGGACGCCTCACTGCCATCTGCCGCAAATACGCCAGCCGACTTCACTTCCACACCGGAAATCAATCTGCTTTTTAAAATGGCTTCTGCCATTGGGCTTCTGCACGTATTTCCCGTACAAACAAATAATACATTTGCCATAGAAACTCTCCCTCCCTTTATATCGGTTTAAACTCAATAAACTTTATCCAAACTTTTCTTACATTATAAGACAATTTTCCTATAACACCTATAGCCCCCATACAAAAAAAGAAAAAGGGCAGCCGGCACCCTTTTCATTTTTCACAAAATATTAACATTTAAACAATTTATAAAAATAAGAGCTTTACCCCAAAAGCGAGGAGGATGGCACCACCGAGAGCTTCGCTGTAGGAGCCGATCCAGCTTTGGACTTTTCTGCCGGTGAGGAGGCCTGCCCATGTTAGGATAGTGGCACCGGCTCCAAAAAAGACGAGTACCAGGAATGTTTTAGCTCCGTAGATTCCAAGGCTTAGGCCGACTGAAAAACTATCAAGGCTGACGCTCAGTGCAAAAATCAGCAGCCCTATGCCCACTGGCGTAATTAAGCTGTCTTCTTCATCCCTGAAGCTTGACCAAATCATCTGCACGCCTAATAAAAGGAGCAGCCCCCCGCCAACATATCCGGCAATGGCTCCAAATGTATTTGAAAGGAATCTGCCTGCTATCATTCCCAATAAAGGCATCCAGACATGGAAAAGTCCAATGGTGATGCCGATTTTAGCTATTTGTCTGAGGCGGAGTTTGTACATCCCCATGCCAAGACCTACTGAAAAGGCATCCATTCCCAATGCGAATGCCATTAAAGCCAGTGTTAAAATTTCGCCAATCATTGCAGACATTTTTCCGCCCCCTTGGACTTGCTAATTCAGCATATGCACGTCCAGGCGGATTTAGAATGCTATTGCCTTTTTACAAAACAAAAAACCGCTTCATGACGAAACGGTTTCGGATACCTATCACAAACCGTTAATTTGGATTGTAAAAAGGAATGTTTGTTGTATATAAAAATGTTATTGGTGTTGTGGACCAAATTGCTATACCGGCGTTTGGTCTTTTTGTTTGTATGGCATTTATAAACCATTATTGCAGAGAAGGATTTATGCCCATTTTTGGTGAATTGCTTATTAAACTATCGGGGCAGAATAGTTTAAATATGATTACTAAAGGATTGAGAGAGAATGAGTTTAGCTTCCTACATTGGCTGCAATATAGAATTATCAATTAACGATGATGAATATTCAGGTGATTTTTTTTACATTGGAAGTTGTTTTGCTGGAGAAAGAGAACTCCAAAATGCAAAGAAATATCAGTTGACTACCCCTTATGTTTACGAGGTATCAAGCCACTGGGGAATTGAGATTTCGGAATATATGGATCAAGAAACGTGTGCTGAATCAAAAGTAAAGCTATTAGAACTTTGTAAAAGAATGGACAACTATCTTGAAAAAGGGGATTATTTTGAACTGTTTAGTTGTTGGATTGGAGAAGAAACGGATAAGCGAGAAGGTGAGATAACTCTTCAAATCAATAATTTTGATATTGACCAGATTGAAATACCAGAAAAAACGTTAGTGAGATTCGAAAAATAATGGCTTTTTCAGGAGTTTTAGTTAAAAATGGACTAGATTATAAATTAAAATCGCTTAACGCTACTGTTAAGCAGTTTTTTTCATTCCCCCAATTATTTGTGTAAGCAAAATTGCTGGTTAAAATGTGCACCCTTACAGAAATGTCTGTTAGTCTGCAAATTGATATACAAATTCTATAACAAAAAATAAAATCTATTAGTATAAATGCCTGTATATCAATAAAAATAGACCATCAATTTCAATTACAATTTGATGGTCTATTTGCTTACATAATTAAATTTTATGACAGGTAACTGAAACCGCTTCATGACGAAACGGTTTCTTTATTTATCTGCTAATGATCCTGTGTCCAGCTGCCTTCATCAGGCGGTTCATGATGGCATGCCCTACGCCTTCACCCGGAAACATCTCACAGAAAATAATATCAGCATCAGTTGTATTGAAATATCTTAACGCTTCATAGAGAGAGCTTGCCACGGTTTCAAGCTTTTCCCGCTGCCCGCAGGCATACACATAGTCAGCATGATAGAATTCCCGGTTTTCCTCTGTCGTCAGAACGCCTACTGAAAGACCTTCCTGCTTCTTATCCTCAACAAATTGCTGGATATCTTCTCTTGTTCCTTCTACTAAATAGAGAGGTGCATCCGGCGCATAGTGACGGTACTTCATGCCCGGAGATTTCGGTGCCTGGCTTTCATCCGTTAATGCAGGGTCAACACTGACCTCTCCTACAACCTCTTCCAGCTGTTCTCTTGTAATGCCGCCCGGCCTTAGGATAACCGGCACTTCTCCCGTACAATCCACAACGGTTGATTCCACACCAACACCAGTCGGACCTCCATCCACTAATCCGGCAATTCTTCCATTCAGGTCTTCCCAGACATGGTCAGCCGTTGTCGGACTTGGCCTTCCGGACCGGTTCGCACTTGGTGCCGCAATGGGAAGTCCTGTTTTCTTCAGCAGCGCCAGGGCCACCGGATGATCCGGCATTCTTACAGCCACTGTGGATAAACCCGCTGTTGCATACTGGGAAAGAACGCCCTCCTTATGAGTAAAAATGAGCGTAAGCGGTCCCGGCCAAAATTGTTCCATCAGCGTCTGCGCCTTTTGCGGAATTTCCGTTATAAAAGCGTTCAGCTGAGCTTTATTAGCAATGTGGATAATCAGTGGATTATCACTCGGACGTCCTTTTGCCTCGAATATTTTACTGACCGCTTCATCACTTTTCGCATTCCCGCCTAATCCATATACGGTTTCTGTTGGAAAAGCGACCACTTCATTATTTTTCAGCAGATCGGCAGCCTGTGAACACTGTGAATAACTATCTTCTTTATCCACACTGTTATCCACCGGCCATCTTTTTGTAATCATTGTTATCCACCTTCATAAAAAATGTTTTTTTACTGTCAAAATTCCTATGTTTTCGACATTTTTTTTGAACATTCCTTTGGAAAGTATAGTAGAAGAAGCTGGATAACTCAAGTCTTATCCACAAATTGTGTATAAATAAGACGGATTTGTGTATAACTTTGGCAAGATACCCACAATTCACATGGATAATTTCAAAAAGAAAGAGTTATCCACAGTCAGGATGTGTTTAACATGCTCTGACTTGAATAATACTTCCGGCAAGTGTGCTGTTTCTTCCTCTTTAAAACCAAGCAGGCTGAAAAAGGCCAGCGAATTTCGTTTATTCGATGCGAGATACAATGCCTCCATGCCCCGATCCCTGGCCAGCATTAATATTTGCTCAAACAAAATAAATAAATCTTTTTCAGTTGCTGTGGATGTCATTACAAGCGATCTCAAAAGACCGACCTTTCCATGGGGTTCAATTCCCAGGGTAGCCTTAATATCCCCGGAATCATTCTCCATAATTAAAAAATATTCAATTGCTTCCTTTATCCCGTCCACACTTAAGTTTGCCGATTCCAGAAATGATGCCAGATTCTCCACATCTGAAGCATGAGCACATCTCACTACACCTGTTTCCATTTCTTCACCCCATTTTTTTATTGTCACTCTATGAATATGAAAAAATAGAAAAAGTAGAACTAGATTTTCGGAAAAGCAGAAGCACCTTGACGAAACACTATGATTTAAACATAAAACACGGCAGCTGTCTGATGCGGCTGCCGTGTTTATATTACTATCATATGCTTTTTTTCTGCGGCAGGTTTAGTCGTTCGAGTTGCCGCCTTTTCGGCCGATTTCTTCATAGAAATCGCGGTCATGATTTTCACTAGTTGCTTCTCCGCCTTTACGTCCAATTTCCTGGTAGAATTCCTTGTCATGATTTTCGGCTGTTGCTTCTCCGCCTTTTTGGCCAATCTCCTGATAGAAATCACTATCATGATTTTCCGCTGTCGCTTCTCCGCCTTTTTTGCCTATTTCCTGGTAGAAGTCCTTGTCATGGTTTTCAGCTGTTGCTTCTCCGCCTTTGGAGCCGATTTCCTGATAGAATTCCTTATCATGGTTGCGGCTTGTTGCTTCTCCGCCCATGCGTCCCCGTTCCTCACGAGACATTTTATCGTTGTTATTATTGTTGTTTTTAGCCATAATCTTTCATCTCCTTTTTTGTTTGGGTTTTGTTGTTACACTCCTTTAAATATCCGTTTTTGGGAGAATCAAACGCCTGAAAGGAAGATGTTATATGCTTGTCTTAATTGTAATTTGATTTCCAATTTTTAAAATGATTCTAAAAAGAGATGGGTTTGGGGTCGGGGTTCGGACTCTTCGGGTGCTTTTTCTCGCTTATGTGTGTAAAGTTGGCTCGGGTTCAGACTCTGGAGTCACTTTTCCTGCTCCTTCTGTCTGAAGTTAGACCTGGTTCAGACTCTACGGTTGCTTTTTCCCCCTTCTGTGTCTGAAGTTGACACAGGTTCGGACTCTACGAGCGCTTTCTCCCCCTTTTGTGATCTGAAGTTGACCCAGGTTCGGACTCTACGAGCGCTTTCTCCCCCTTTTGTGTCTGAAGTTGACCCAGGTTCGGACTCAAATTCCAGGTTTCCCGCCTGCTCTATCTAAAGTTGAGCCGGGTTCGGACTCTATATCCATTTTTTCCGCTCCCACTGTCCGAAGCTGACTGTGGACCCACCACAAAAAAGAAAAACCCTGCTCTGCAGCAGGGCTTAACCAAAGATTTTTTCCCATATTTCTACTAAAAAGAATTTTACTTCTACTGGTTCTTCATCTTCCTCCGTGTAAACAGGAGGGGTTTCTTTTTCGGAGTCTGTGTCAGCCGCGATTTCTTCTGCTTGTACTACTCCCTTCTTTTCTCCTTCTTCAAATCCTTCGCTTACCGCTACACCGTTTGAGAAGTCAAGGAAGCATAGAGGAGGGAATAGCACGCACCACCAGTTGGCGCCTTTTCCTTCACCAAGAGTGATAAGGATCGCTTCGTACTCGCCTGCAGGATATAAGAATTGTCCGTATAATTTCGTCGGGAAACTGACTTTTCCAAAGTCGGCATTTACACTTTGGTTCGATCCTTCTTCAGCTACTACTTGTTCGGCAATCTTCTGAATCTCAGGCAATCTGGACTGGATCAGTTCGCGGGCATCTTCGATAGAAGTCAGCTCTGCCACCCACTCTGTGATTTCTTCATTTACTGCGTCCCTTACTTTTCTTTTAACCGCCTGGTCCTCTTCATTATCGCTATTGGCTAGAATGCGCAGCCTGATAGCCTCATTTGGTATGACCATTGGTTCATCTGCTGTCACTTCTGTTTGCGGTATATATAAACTTAATATAGTTCCTAAGGATAAAATCAGTACATATAATTTCACAATCGTTTTTGTGTTCATCATTTCCGCCACCATCCCTTCACTATCCACAGTGTGGACAGGATGGCAAATTCTTAAACTATTAAAATTAATATTTTTCTAGTTTCTATTATTCGACAAAATTCGGGTGGTGCCTGTCACCCGATCTCCGCAAAAACCATCCGATCTTTGCCGTTTATGTCATAGCTGGTTTCGATATTGGCCTGTGGAAAGGCTTTTTGAAGGAGTGCAGAGACTGCTGCACTTTGGCCGGCTCCTACCTCGAAACCGATGAGGGCACGGTCTTTGATGACAGCTGGCAGCTCTGCCATAAAGCGTTTGTATAGGTCCAGTCCCTCTTCCCCTGCAAAAAGGGCACGATGCGGCTCGTGCTTGGTGACTATATCTGACATCCACTCGATATCCTTTTCCGGTATATACGGAGGATTTGATAGAATGATATCAAATTTCTTTCCTTTTGAGATGAGGGGCCGGAGAAGGTCTCCCTGGAAAAATTCGATTTCTGCTCCATTCTGTTCTGCATTTTTTTGAGCAAGCTCAAGGGTCGGTCCATAGATATCTGTGGCCGTGACAGTTAATTCCGGTTTCTCGAGCTTCATCGTAACAGCAATCGCTCCGCTTCCGGTGCCAATGTCCGCCATCTCAAGCCCAGTTGCGGTGCCAAACAGCTTGTTTATCTTCTGCAGAGCGTTATAAACCAGTTCTTCTGTTTCCGGCCTTGGGATAAGCACATCTTCATTCACCTGGAAGGTGCGCCCGTAGAATTCCTCAGAGCCGATGATATACTGCACAGGCTTGCCCTCTGCATGTGCCTGCACAGCTCTCTGGAATTCAGCGAGGACCTCCGGGTGCAATTCTTCGCGCAGATTAGCCAGAAAGCTTGCCCTGCTCATCTTCATAAAATGCTGCAATAGCAGCTCACCGGCATTTTCATCACGATTTGACTTCCTTAAAAAAGAAGAAGCCCAATTGAGGGCTTCATATACTTTAATCGCTGAATTACTCATTGGATGCACTGTCCAGCTTGGCAGATTGCTCTTCCACGATCAGCGCATCAATAACCTCATCAAGCTTGCCTTGAAGGATCTGATCAAGCTTTTGGATCGTTAATCCAATGCGGTGATCGGTTACACGGTTTTGCGGGAAGTTGTACGTACGGATACGCTCAGAGCGGTCTCCGGTACCAACTGCTGATTTACGCTGCTGGTCATATTCAGCCTGTGCTTCCTGCTGGAACTTATCATAAACACGGGCACGAAGAACCTTCATCGCTTTTTCTTTATTTTTGATCTGTGACTTTTCATCCTGGCAGGATACAACAGTACCTGTCGGCAAGTGAGTCAAACGAACAGCCGACATTGTCGTGTTAACACTCTGTCCGCCCGGTCCGCTTGAAGCAAATGTATCCACACGGATATCTTTCTCATGAATGTCGATTTCCACTTCTTCTGCTTCCGGAAGAACCGCAACCGTTGCCGTAGAAGTGTGGATGCGCCCGCCAGATTCAGTTTCCGGTACACGCTGAACACGGTGTGCGCCATTTTCAAACTTAAGCTTGGAATATGCGCCATTTCCGTTGATCATGAAGATGATTTCCTTATAGCCGCCTACACCCGTAGAACTGGCTTCAATAACATCGATCTTCCAGCCCTGCGTCTCAGCAAAGCGGCTGTACATGCGATATAGGTCACCTGCAAACAAGGCAGCTTCATCACCGCCCGCAGCACCGCGGATTTCCATAATAACGTTTTTATCATCATTCGGGTCTTTTGGAATGAGGAGGATTTTCAGACGCGCTTCCAGGTCCTCTTTTCTATCTTCAAGCTCAGCCAGCTCTTCTTTTACCATTTCGCGCATTTCTGCATCCAGCTTCTCTTCAAGCATGGCACGCGCATCCTGATACTGCTCTTTCACTTCTTTATATTCGCGGTATGTGTCAACAGTTTCCTGAATACCGGACTGTTCTTTTGAATATTCCCGAAGCTTTTTTGGATCATTGACAATTTCCGGATCGCTCAAAAGCTCATTTAATCTTTCATAACGGTCCTCGACAGATTGAAGACGATCAAACACAGCCATTCACCTCAATTTTTTATCCAATAACCGCGGGGGATTTCCCGGCGGGGTATAGTTAATTTTATTTTACAGCCGTAACAGCTTAACATTCTAATTATAGTATAGCTGATAGTTACAGTCAAAACGATTCATGGCTTTCTTTTCTCCAGGAATTTTCAGAAAAATCATTGCGGGATATTGCGATATCCGATATATTGGTTTTATGAAAAATAAAAACATTACACCTATCAAACGTTTGTCCCTTAGAGATGAAGTTTACGAAACACTCAAGAAAAATATTATCCAGCTTGATTTTGAACCGGGTTCGCGCCTTCATGACAAAGAGCTTGCAGAAGACTTTGGGATCAGCCGCACTCCTGTCCGGGAAGCCTTAAAGAGGCTTGAGGATGAAGGGCTCGTTGTATCAACGCCCGGTTCCTCTACTCGTGTCACACCTCTAAATGAAGATGGTGCCAGCCACGCCTTTCCGGTGGCAGCTTCCCTGCATGCTTTAGGTGCCAGACTTGGCGTTCCCCGCTTAATGCCAAGTGATTTGGCAAGGCTTGAGGCAGCCAATAAAAATCTGGAGGCAGCCATGAAAAAACAGGATATTCTTGGTGCAGTAAAAGCAGATGAAGCCTTCCACGAGGTTTATCTTTCTGCTGCAGATAATCCCGAAATTATCTCAGCATTAAAGAGGATTATGCCCAAAATTCAGCGTCTGGAAATTGCTCAATTCGGATCTTTGAATGGGCTGAAATCTGTTGAGCAGCATAAAAAAATTATGGAAGCCAGCAGGAAAGGCCAGGAACAGCTGGCATCCAGGCTGGTGGAGGAAAATTGGCTGAGTCTTGGCGGGCTATTAACAGGGAAATGAGGTGACTCCTATGAAGGCTATTCTTTTAGGCGTTTGCTCTGCTTTCTTCTTTGCCTTCACTTTTATATTGAACCGGGCAATGGAAATGGATGGCGGGAGCTGGCTATGGAGTGCATCGCTCCGCTATTTTTTTATGATTCCTCTGTTGGTTGCCATTGTGGCATTCAGGGGAAATTTGCGGCCATTATTTACTGAAATGAAAAAGGCCCCAGGGCCGTGGCTGCTATGGAGCTTTGTAGGCTTTGGCTTATTTTACGCACCTTTATGTTTTGCGGCAGCCTATGGACCCGGCTGGCTGATTGCCGGAACCTGGCAGATTACGATTATCTCCGGTTCCCTGCTTGCACCGTTTTTTTTCGTTGCGTTTCAAACCGGAAATGGAACGGTGAAAGTAAGAGGGAAAATTCCTTTTCGCGGAATGATGATGAGCGTGGTTATTCTTCTTGGAGTTGCGGTTATGCAGGTGGAGCACGCATCCTCCATTTCTTTGCGGGATACGCTGCTTGTCATCATTCCTTTGATTATTGCATCCTTTGCCTACCCGTTAGGCAACCGTAAAATGATGGATGTGTGTGAGAATCGGCTTGACGCCTACCAGCGTGTGCTCGGTATGACAATTGCCAGTCTTCCATTTTGGTTCCTGCTTTCATTTGCCGCCCTTGCAACAAGCGGAGTGCCCAGTTTCAGCCAGGTCACTCAATCCGGTTTAGTCGCTCTCTTTTCCGGAGTTTTTGCTACAGTATTATTCTTTGCAGCAACAGACCTAGTCCGGGGCAATATGCAAAAGCTGGGGGCTGTGGAAGCAACCCAATCTCTCGAGGTTCTTTTCGCTGTGCTCGGTGAAGTGGCGCTGCTGTCAAGCCCGCTGCCATCTGGAATTTCTTTAACAGGGATGGCCCTTGTCATTGCTGGTATGGCGCTGCACAGTTTTGTGACCTCGAACAAAGCTATTTTAAAAAGAAAAGCTGCGTAAAAAAATGCCCTGGTAAGCAGGGCATTTTACGTGCGGTCTTCCTGAACCTTCACTTCAATATGATAACGGGGCAGAGCCTTGATCAGCATTTTGTGCAGTTGGGCTTGAGAATCTATTTTTTCCTGATGGGTCATATTGCCTCGTCGATAAGCTGTCACCCACATATCTTCTCCATTAACCCAGACAGCTCCAGGACGGAATCCTTCATGAGCAGCAATCACCTTGCGGGCCTGGTCGATATCATCCTGGTTATCCAGGCGTTTGCCGTCAAAATTGATAAAGTTCGGGTTCTGGTCACCGCTCATCGTCCGGTCCATTGTATCATTGTCCTCCGTGCGGTCCAGGTCATTATTGATAAATGAAACCCCATCCCGGCTCTCATGGTCATACTCACTCTCAGTTGCCTGATTGTTGGCACAGCCAGCCATAAATGCGAGCATCAAAAGGAAAATACTCAGTTTCTTCATTTCTTACACCTCCTTTTTATAGCATGTCCGCTAGAGGGATGTTTGTGCGGTCCAAAATAAGGCAGAGCTGGGGTGTGAAGGCATTGATGTTTGATTTGGCTGAAGACATGGCGGCCATTTGTATCTGGAAGTTGATTCAGGTTCGGACTCTGACTCCCGGATTTTCGCTTTTTGTGTCTGAAGTTGACCCAAGTTCGGACTCAAACTCAGGGATTTTCGCTTTTTGTGTCTGAAGTTGACCCAAGTTCGGACTCAAATTCCGGGATTTTCACTTTTTGTGTCTGAAGATGACCCTGGTTCGGACTCAAATTCCGAGATTTTCGCTTTTTGTGTCTGAAGTTGACCCAAGTTCGGACTCAAACTCAGGGATTTTTGCTTTTTGTGTCTGAAGTTGACCCAAGTTCGGACTCAAACTCAGGGATTTTCGCTTTTTGTGTCTGAAGTTGACCCAAGTTCGGACTCAAACTCCCGGGTTTTCGCTATTTGTGTCTGAAGTTAACTCAAGTTCAGACTCAAACTCCGGGATTTTCGCTTTTTGTGTCTGAAGTTGACCCAAGTTCGGACTCACTCACGGATTTTTTGCGGATCTTCTGCTTTTCGGCTTCATGAACTCTTCATGGCGACCAATTCTACTCGGCAAAATAAAAAAACTGCCCGGAACACGCCAGGGCAGAGAGATCGTTAAGTATGAATTTATGATAAAAACTCGGTTGTCTTCTGTTTTTCTAGAACATTGGGTGATTTGGGAACTTCATGGTGATGGCGGCAGCGCGGTTCATAGGCTTCTGAGGCGCCAACTAAAATAACCGGATCATCATATGAAGCTGGATTTCCATTGATCAGGCGCTGTGTGCGGCTTGCAGGTGATCCGCAGACAGCACAGACAGCTTGAAGCTTTGTTACCAATTCTGCTATCGCCATGATGGCAGGCATTTGGCCAAAAGGCTCCCCGCGGAAGTCCTGGTCAAGTCCGGCAGCAATGACACGATGCCCGCTGTCAGCCAGGTGCTGAATGACTTTGACAATTTCATCATCGAAAAATTGCACTTCATCAATAGCAATCAAATCAGTTTCAGGTGTAATGTATTTAAAAATATCGGTAGACTGGGTCAGGGGTTTAGCTATGACCGAAGTTCCATTATGTGAAACGACAGCTTCATCACTATATCGGTTATCAATCTGCGGTTTAAATACAGCGATTTGCTGTTTGGCGAACTGAGCTCTGCGCACACGGCGAATCAGTTCTTCTGATTTGCCGGAGAACATGCTGCCGCAAATGACTTCCACCCATCCGTGATGATTCATAACGTACATGAACGGTCTCTCCTTCCTCGTTCTAACTAATAGAATGGCTTGTTTTGACTATTTTATGAAGAAAAGGGTCGAGCTGTTAATCTTACTTGCACTCGCGCTTTTAAAAAGCAAAAAGGTCCCTAAAGCAATTCTTCATAACGGCTTATTTTGCAATAAAAAACAGGCAAGAAAGTTAACTTGCCTGTTTTTGTTGTTTATTATTTTTGTTCTGACTTAATGCCGTATTTCTTATTGAAACGGTCAACACGTCCGCCGGCTTCAGCGAATTTCTGACGTCCAGTGTAGAATGGATGGCACTCAGAGCAAGTTTCAACGCGGATCTCTTCTTGAACAGAACCGGTTTCGAACTCGTTACCGCAAGCACATTTCACCATTGCTTTTTTATAGTTAGGATGAATTCCTGATTTCATTCTTTTCATCTCCTTCCGCCCTGAATCATTCGAAACAGAGTTATATATTACGGGCAATCATGAATTGCCGTAAACTTCAAAAACACACTGTCATCATTATAACAAGTCCATACATTTTTTGCAATAAGCGAATTCCGCATCCTGTAATTTCCAGATGGGATTTTAATTACGAACGCTTAGCCTTCATTTCTTCAGCAAGGTTAGCGAAAAATTCTTCGTTTGATTTTGTCTGTCTTAGCTTGCGAAGCAGTTTTTCGGCGAAATCCGGTGAATCTGACATGGACTTGCGGATTGCCCACAGCTTGTCCAGGTGATCCTTCTGAATAAGAAGTTCCTCTTTTCGCGTGCCGGAGCGGCGGATGTCGATGGCCGGGAAGATTCTTCTTTCAGCCAGTGAACGGTCAAGGTGCAGCTCCATATTGCCTGTCCCTTTGAATTCTTCATAGATGACATCATCCATCCGTGAACCCGTGTCAACGAGTGCAGTTGCCAGAATCGTTAAACTTCCGCCCTCTTCAATGTTTCGGGCTGCACCGAAGAATCGCTTTGGACGGTGGAATGCCGCCGGGTCAATACCGCCGGACAGGGTTCTGCCGCTTGGAGGAATAACCAGGTTATAGGCTCTTGCCAGTCTTGTAATGCTGTCCATCAGAATTACAACATCACGCTTATGCTCAACAAGGCGCATAGCACGTTCAAGAACGAGCTCGGCCACTTTAATGTGGTTTTCCGGCACTTCATCAAATGTGGAGCTGACTACATCGCCTGCAACTGAACGCTCGATGTCTGTTACCTCTTCCGGGCGCTCGTCAATCAATAGCACGATCAATTCCGCTTCCGGGTGGTTGGTTGTAATGCTATTGGCTATTTCCTTTAATAGCATGGTCTTACCTGCTTTTGGAGGCGCGACAATCAGACCGCGCTGACCGAATCCAACCGGTGCAAGCAGGTCCATAATTCTTGTAGACAGCTGTCTTGTACCTGTCTCCAATTTCATATGGCGGTTTGGATAAAGTGGTGTCAGACCAGGAAAGTGAACGCGCTCTTTTGCTGATTCGGGATCATCGCCATTCACGGCTTCAACCTGCAGCAGGCCGAAATAACGCTCATTTTCTTTTGGAGGACGGACTTTACCTGAAACCTTATCTCCGTTTCTCAAATCGAAACGGCGGATCTGGGAAGCGGAAATATAAATATCCTCTGAGCTTGGTGAATAGTTGATTGGACGAAGGAAGCCGAATCCTTCTGACTGAATGATCTCCAGGACACCTTCCATGAAGAAGTAGCCCTCCTGTTCTGCTCTTGCTTTCAGGATGGCAAAAATTAATTCTTTTTTCGATAACTTGCTGTAATAAGAAACTTTATATTCACGGGCAAGTTCATAAAGCTCTTTAAGCTTCATATTTTCTAAACTTGAAATGTTTAAACCCATTTTTACACCACACTTTTGAAATTTTCAATTATTTCCTCCATATGCAGCTGTTCAAATTATTGGACTTTATATGAAAGGAAAGGGAAAGATACTTTGAGGCACTGAAAATAGCTGAAGATTCTATCATTATGTTCTTAATTAAAGGTTTCGAGGAATGGAACGGTTTGCTGTCCGTTTTCGGTTAAAAATTTTGAGGTATCCTATTCCATGAAAAACAATCTCTATTTTACCCCTTAATATGAAAATTAATCAATAACAAAATTTGATATGGAAAATATAGCAGGAAGGAAATGAAAATGAGCAGGCTGGCGCAATGCAGCCAGCACTCATTTTCTATCTGTTTATTTAAAGTGAAACTTCAATCAGCGGGAGTGCTTTTCCCCCACTGATTGTTAGTTGAGGCCCACAGGAAGTGGGTCACAAAGACGTTGCCACAGGATGTGGCGTTATTAGTCTTTGTTCTTCTTTTCGGGCCTTTACGGGCAGTTTGACCTCACTTATCCTCCTTTGATTCCTCTGAGTCTTGAAGGGGGGTCTTACTGCCCGTTAGACTGCGATATATTTATTTAATAACAAGATTAGGCTTTTTCTTCAAACTATGGCGCCCTTCGACAAAGCGGACCGTTCCTGATTTGGCACGCATAACAATTGAATGGGTTGAACCATATGAGCCTTTAAACTGTACGCCTTTCAAAAGCTCACCATCTGTTACGCCTGTTGCAGCAAAAATTGCGTCATCGCCTTTTACCAGGTCTTCCATAAGAAGGACTTTATTAATATCAAGGCCCATCTTCAAGCAGCGCTCAGCCTCTGCGTCATTTTGCGGAAGAAGTTTCCCCTGAATTTCCCCGCCAAGGCACTTTAGGGCAACAGCTGCCAGCACGCCTTCTGGTGCTCCGCCTGATCCGAACAGAATATCGACACCCGTTTCATCAAAGGCAGTATTAATGGCTCCAGCCACGTCGCCATCGTTGATTAATTTAATTCTGGCACCTGCTTCGCGAAGCTGGCTGATGATGTGTTCATGGCGCTCACGGTTAAGCACTGTCGCCACAACATCCTGGATATCCTTGTTTTTGGCTTTTGCCACCGCTTTCAAATTATCCAGAACAGAAGCGTTAATATCAATTTGTCCAACCGCTTCAGGACCGACTGCAATTTTGTCCATGTACATATCCGGAGCATGCAGAAGATTTCCATGGTCAGCTACCGCAAGAACAGCTAATGCATTCCAGCCGCCGGATGCTACGATGTTAGTGCCTTCAAGCGGATCAACAGCGACATCTACACGCGGTCCATAGCCTGTTCCAAGCTTTTCCCCGATATAAAGCATTGGCGCTTCATCCATTTCGCCCTCTCCGATAACGACTGTTCCCTTCATTGGCACAGTATCGAATACATCTCTCATTGCAGAAGTAGCGGCATCATCCGCTTCATCTTTTAATCCGCGGCCCATCCAGCGTGCTGATGCTAAAGCGGCACCTTCCGTTACGCGAACTAATTCCATTGACAAACTTCTTTCCATCGATTTTTCCTCCCCGGATTCTAAGGCTGGCAGCATGGCAAATGCGGACCGGATTCTTACCCCCGGCACCGCAATAGCCCGCCTTAATTTATATTTGTCTGCTGATTTTACTTTGATTTTCCCTCAAGTATTAATCAGTCAGCTGTCAATATTCAAAGGTGTTCTATTTACGCGTTCTTCATTTGTTCCATTTCTTCCTTGCTCATTTCTTCTCGCCAAATTGTGGCACCAAGTCCATTCAGCTTTTCAACCAGGTGGCTGTAGCCTCTGTCAATATGCTCTAAGCCTGTGACTTCGGTAACTCCCTCCGCCATCAAGCCGGCAATTACCAATGCTGCGCCTGCGCGCAGATCACTCGCCTTAACTTTAGCACCCTGAAGCTGAACAGGCCCATTGATGATCGCAGAGCGCCCTTCCACTTTAATATTGGCATTCATTCTGCGCAGCTCATCAATATGCTTAAAACGGGCACTATAAATAGTATCAGTGACCATGCTTGTCCCTTCTGCTCCCGTTAACAGAGAAGTCAGCGGCTGCTGCAGGTCTGTAGGGAAGCCTGGATAGACAAGTGTTTTAATGTCCACAGCTTTCATTTTCTCAGCTGGCCCGACAAATACCTGGTCATCGTTCGTTTCAATCTGAACGCCCATTTCGCGCAGTTTTGCAATTAAGGACTCAAGATGATGAGGGATGACATTGTCAATCAGCACGCCTTCTCCGGCCGCTGCACCAACAATCATATACGTTCCCGCTTCAATCCTGTCCGGGATGATCGTATGCTGGCAGCCATGCAGATGATCCACGCCATCAATGCGGATTACATCAGTGCCGGCACCCTTGATTTTCGCGCCCATATTGGTCAAAAGCGTAGCAACATCAATGATTTCAGGCTCTTTTGCGGCATTTTCGATAATGGTTCTGCCTTTTGCCCTGACAGCGGCAAGCATGATATTGATGGTTGCTCCCACACTGACAACATCGAGATAAATACGGGCTCCGCGCAGTTCATCGGCACGAAGGTAAATGGCTCCCTGTTCATTGGTCACACGCGCGCCAAGTGCTTCAAACCCTTTTATATGCTGATCGATTGGTCTTGGCCCGAGGTGGCATCCTCCTGGAAGTCCAATAACCGCTTTTTTAAATCGGCCGAGCATCGCTCCCATTAAATAATAGGAAGCACGCAGTTTTTTTACTTTTCCGTTCGGCAAAGGCATGGAAATCATGGAAGAGGGATCAACTGTCATATCATTTTCAGAGAATTCGACAGTGCCCCCTATTTCTTCAAGCAAATCTTTTAGAATTTGTACATCCGAAATATCCGGCAAACCTTCAATTGTTACAGGCGATTCCGCTAAAATGGTAGCTGGAATCAATGCGACGGCACTATTCTTCGCCCCGCTGATCCGGACAGTGCCTTTTAAAGGATATCCACCTGCAATCATTAGCTTTTCCATTTGTAACTCCCTTCTAAGCCGTTGTTAAACACATATGCTGGAATTTGACTTCAATATTTAAAAAATTGATAGCCCTTACAGCAAAAGCTACACACTACTTTTCTAACCAACTTTGGCAGGAAATAGCCATAGCTTCTATAAGAAACCCAATAGGCTTGTCTTTTTTTAATATCGGAAAAATATAGTCTTTGGGAAAATATGCACTTACATATTATCATGTATCCGCATTTTGCAACATTGCAAGTTGAATAAGGAACAATTTTCCATATGTTTTTTACAGAATCCGACATTATCTTTATCTTATAGTTTACACGAAAAATCAAATCTCATGTATTGTATTCAAAAAAAGTTAAAATTAAGAAAGAAGCACTAAAAAACAGGGGTACAAGTAATGGGGCTGGCTTTGATCCGATTCAGCACCGAAACAAAGCCAGTTTCCTAGAGTTATTTTTCCGAAGAAAGCTTATCCTCTTGAGTTCCAGTCTGCGAGGAACGCTTCGATTCCCTTATCTGTCAGAGGATGGTTGAATAATTGCTGGATGACTTTATAAGGAATTGTCGCGATATGAGCTCCTCTTAATGCTGCATCCGTCACATGCTGAGGATGTCTGATGGAAGCCGCAATGATTTCTGTATCAATGTCATGAATCGCGAAGATCTCTGCAATTGTGGAGATTAGATCAAGACCGTTGTGGCCAATATCGTCCAAGCGTCCAAGGAATGGGGAAACGTATGTAGCACCTGCTCTTGCAGCAAGCAGCGCCTGGTTTGCACTGAAGATCAGCGTTACATTTGTTTTAATGCCTTCTTTTGAAAAGGCGCTTACGGCTTTCAAACCATCCGGTGTCATTGGCACCTTGATTGTGATGTTCGGTGCAATCGCTGCAAGCTCTCTTCCTTCTTTAATCATGCCTTCAGCATCAAGAGCGATAACCTCGGCACTCACTGAGCCTGGAACCAATTCCGTGATCTCACGAAGACGGTCAGGGAAGGATACATTCTTTTCCTTTGCCACCAATGATGGGTTGGTTGTTACTCCGGCAACTACCCCAAGGGCATATGCTTCTTTAATTTCGTCCATGTTCGCTGTATCGATGAAAAACTTCATATAAAATCCCACCTTATAAAATATTCTGATATCTATGTATTATTAAATAAAGCTGCGATTCTGTAAAGCCTTACATGCATATTCGCCTCAATAAATAAGGCAAACCGCTTCTAATTCTAGAAGCGGTTTCTCGTGCAGTTATTTTATTATGCTTTGTTTGAAGAACCAAATTCGCGCATTTTGCCGATTACTGTTTCTTTAATCGCTTCGCGTGCCGGTCCTAAGTATTTGCGCGGATCGTATACTTCTGTATCTGCTGCCAATACTTCACGAACACGTTTCGCGGAAGCAATTTGGTTTTCAGTGTTTACATTGATTTTAGCAGTTCCTAAAGAAACGGATTTTTGAATATCCTTTGTCGGGATTCCAGTACCGCCATGAAGAACCAGAGGAACACCTGTAAGGTTTCCGATCTCTTCCATTTCAGCAAAGCCAAGGTTAGGCTCACCTTTGTATGGTCCATGAACAGAACCCAGTGCCGGAGCTAGGCAGTCGATGCCTGTGCGCTTAACCAGCTCTTCACATTCTTTTGCATCAGCATAAATAACGCCATCAGCAATAACATCGTCTTCCTGTCCGCCGACAGTTCCTAACTCTGCTTCTACTGAAACGCCTTTTGAATGTGCATATTCAACTACTTTTGAAGTAGTCTCCACGTTTTGTTCGAATGGATCATGGGAAGCATCGATCATAACAGATGTGAATCCGGCATCGATTGCTTCTTTACATTTATCAAAACTTGAACCGTGGTCTAAGTGGATAGCCACAGGAACGGTAATTTTATAATCTTCAAGCAGTCCTTCAACCATTTTTACAACCGTTTTAAAACCGCCCATGTAGCGTGCAGCACCTTCGGAAACACCAAGGATAACCGGTGATTTTTCTTCTTCTGCCGCCTGCAGGATCGCTTGAGTGAACTCAAGGTTGTTTAAGTTAAATTGACCTACTGCATAGCCTTCTGATTTTGCTTTATTAAGCATTTCAGTCATAGAAACTAAAGGCATTTTTCTTCCTCCTTATTGATAATCGTTTAAGTTCAACAGACTAAATACTGTTAAAGTTTTCCCCTTAACACTATCGAATATGTACCCTTAAAATAGTCCGCTAAACTGAGACGACCCTTTGGAATTCATCTGTTATCATACCAAAAAGGACTTAGAAAAGCCATTATTCCAGCGCGTTTTTATGAAATGTCATAAAGCAAACGCTATCATTTTTATCGTGTTGGAATTTCTGGTTAAATACGGATATTTTTGGCTTATTACGAGTTAGGGACAAGCAAATATTTTTTTACTGCCGCCCTGATATCATCGATATCGAATGGCTTCGCAAAGTGAGTAAGAGCACCCAGATCCTTTGCTTCCTGAATCATATCGAGTTCACCGTAAGCGGTCATGATAATAACGCGGATATCTTTATCCACTACTCTCATTCTTTTCAAAATTTCAATCCCGTCCATTCCCGGTATTTTCATATCAAGAAGAACAAGATCAGGCGAATGCTTGGAAACAATGTCGAGAGCCTGGACTCCATTGGCAGCCTGGTATGTGTCGTACCCTTCCTTCTGCAGTACCTCATTAAGTAAAATACGGATTCCGAACTGATCATCTACGATTAAAATTTTCCCTTTCATCAAGCCACCTCTTTCTGTCGTATTAAAAGCACTTAGGTTTAAAACCATACTGAATTATGACTGCAGGTCACTTAACTATACATTCTCCTACAGCTAATTTCTCTGTGAAAGATGATTATTCCTTCTTATTTTAGCAATTACCTTTGATTATTTTACCTTTCCTTCCCTATTCTCTATAATAGAACCGCAGGAAAAGATGAAGGAGTGAACGGATTTGCTGAAGATGTTTTCTACCCAGCTGACAGGCTTATTTAAAAGACTTCAGGAAAAAGAAGAGTTTTCCATAGAGGACAGCGCCCGCCTTTTGGCCCAGGCTGCTGCCGGTGATGGGAAAATATATATTTATGGAACTAAGGAAATGGCTGCAATCGGCTATGAAGCCGTGCAAAGCCAAGAGCCGCTTAGAGTTGCAGCGATTTTGGAGAAAGATTCCGAAGTCTCTGAAACAGACCGGGTCATCATCTTTTCAAGATATTCGGATGACGAAGATGCAGCCGCTCTGGCAAAATCTTTATCCGAAAAAGGGGTCCCTTTTGTGGCAGTAAGCACTTTAAGAACTGAAAATGGCGGCAGCCTGGCTGATTTTGCTGATGTTCATATAGATTTAAAGCTTGCGAAAGGCCTTCTGCCTGATGAAGAGGGCAATCGCTTCGGCTATCCGGCCTCCATGGCTGCTTTGTTTGTGTATTATGGAATTAAGTTTACAATTGATGAGATTTTGGCGGAGTTTGAATAGATTTTGCGGGTTTCACCGTGCCTCGGCTGCGCATAGGCATTCACTAGTTATGCACAAATACAGCCGGTTTGCGTGCGCATGGACAAACAAAAGATCCCTCCGAAACCGGAGGGATCTTTCATACATTATAGTTCCTCGCTAAACTTCAATGATGCCCCGACAAATTCACGGAATAATGGCTGAGGGCGAGTTGGCCTTGAGATAAATTCAGGATGGAACTGGGAAGCGACGAACCAAGGGTGATCCTTGACTTCGATGATTTCCACCAGGCGGCCATCCGGGCTTGTACCGGAGAAGACGAAGCCTGCTTTTTCCATATCCTGGCGGTAATGGTTGTTGAACTCATAGCGATGGCGATGACGCTCATATACCACTTCATCCTGGTAGGCGTCAAAGGCTTTTGTATCCTCATTCAATTTACAAGCTTGTAAACCAAGTCTTAGAGTTCCGCCTAAATCCTCAATATCCTTTTGCTCAGGCAGAAGGTCGATAATTGGATGCGGTGTTTCAGGAGCAATTTCTGCAGAGTGCGCCCCTTCAAGACCCAGTACGTTTCTTGCAAATTCAATGGAAGCCAGCTGCATGCCAAGACAGATGCCAAGGAATGGCTTTTTGTTTTCGCGCGCATATTGAATGGCAAGGATTTTCCCTTCAATGCCGCGGTCGCCAAATCCGCCCGGAACCAGGATTCCGTCCACGTCCTGAAGCAGTTCATTCACGTTCGTGCTGTCCACTTCTTCAGAATTGATCCATTTGATTTCAATATCAGAATCAAAGGCATAACCGGCATGTTTTAGGGCTTCAACAACAGAAATGTAAGCATCCTGCAATTCAACATATTTACCGACAAGGCCAATCTTGGTTTTCCTTGAAAGGTTTAGAACCTTGTCAACCAGCTGCTTCCACTCGGTCATCTCTGCTTCTCCGCAATCCAGCTTCAAATGCTTGCAGACGATTTCATCAAGCTTCTGATCTTGAAGAGATAGCGGGATAGAATATAAAGTATCCGCATCTGTTGCTTCAATAACTGCTTCTTTATCGATATCACAGAATAGGGCAATTTTGTCCTTCATATCCTGGGAAATTGGCATTTCAGTACGCAGAACAATTACGTTTGGCTGAATGCCAAGGCTTCTTAGTTCTTTAACACTGTGCTGTGTCGGCTTTGTTTTCATTTCCCCTGCTGCCTTGATGTAAGGAACCAGTGTACAGTGAATATACATTACATTATCGCGGCCGATATCACTCTTAATTTGGCGGATCGCTTCAAGGAATGGAAGTGACTCAATATCCCCTACTGTTCCGCCGATTTCTGTGATGACCACATCAGAATTCGTTTCATGGCCTGCACGGAAAACTTTATCCTTGATTTCATTTGTGATATGCGGAATAACCTGTACCGTTCCGCCGTTATAGTCGCCGCGGCGCTCTTTTCTAAGGACAGTGGAGTAAATTTTACCAGTCGTAACACTGCTGTACTTTGTCAGGTTAATATCAACAAAACGCTCATAGTGGCCTAAGTCCAGGTCAGTCTCTGCGCCGTCACCTGTTACAAACACCTCACCATGCTGGTACGGGCTCATTGTTCCCGGATCCACATTTATGTAAGGATCGAATTTCTGAATCGTAACCGTTAACCCTCTGTTTTTCAGCAGGCGGCCAAGCGATGCTGCCGTGATTCCTTTTCCCAGTGACGAAACAACTCCGCCCGTAACAAAAATATACTTAGTCATGAAAAATTCCCCCTTGATATCAGTTTGTGCATAATGATGCCGGTTTAAAAACTTGATGATAAAAATTCTATTGTTCAGCCTCCGGTTTTTCAGCGGAAGCTTATCGCAAAGGGATGGTTTAGCTCTTCTTGAAAAGGCACATGGCCTGTAAAAAAAAATAAAAAGCGCTCCTCTTACTTAAGTAAGTAAGGGAGCGCTATTAGCGTCTAAACGAATCGTCCTTTTTTAAGGAGCCCAAAAAGTATTCTACAAGCCCTGAAACGAAAAGTCAAGGTTATAAATCTTCTTCATCTTCGTCAGCGTCGAGGTCATCTTCCTCAAGCTCTTCGTCATCATCGCCAAGGTCGAATTCTTCATCTTTTTCTACGATATCATCATCGTCTTCGAAATCATCATCATCTTCAAGATCATCGTCATCGTCCAGAAGATCATCATCATCGTCTTCAGTCAGGTCATCATCATCGAATCCGTCGATATCATCGTAGTCGATATCCTCTTCATCAAGTTCATCATAATCTTCAAGATCGAGATCGTCGTCGCCCTTTTTCTTCGCCTTTTTCTTCTTAGGCTTGATTACCGTTACGACTTCTTCTTCATATTGGTCAACCGGATACCATGAACGAAGACCCCAGCGGTTATCGCCCAATCCAATGAAATGGCCATCTATATTTAAATCTGTATAGAACTGTGCAATTTTTCCCTTGACTTGTTCCTCTGAAAGGTTCATAAGTTTAGCTACTTCATTCATGATGTCATTAAAGGCCATTGGTTCTTTTTTGCTTGTCAGAAGTTCATAAGCCACTTCGATTAATGACATTTCCTGCAATTCTTCTTTTGAGAACTGTTCCAAACTCAATATCAGCACTTCCTTTCCCTATGTAAACGCTCATAAACGCGCAAATAATAAACCATATAAGTTGAATTTCCGCAGGGCCCTGCAAATGCATGCGGACAGCCTGCAAGAAGGCATATTCTTCATTATAAACAAATTTTTACGGTTTATGCCAGTTATATCTGCTGTTCCGGACATTTTTATGCAGAATATTTTTCGTTCAGCATCTAAGGACAGCAGGTGAAATCCATGTATGTCCGATTTACCTAATCTGCCCTTCTCCGCCTCCTGCCCCTCAGCGGCCGGTCCCATTTTTTATAGGCGAGCCAGGTGAAGTAGATGGAGAGCAGGAAGAATGCTATAGCTCCCAGCTGTTTTCCATATAAAAAGTAAACACCTGCAGCAGCGGCAAGTATGGCTGCGTAGAGCAAGATTTTTTTCATATTTTCACATCCCAGGTTTCCCGAAGTGCATTGCTATGTATTGATTCCATTATATAGGTTATGGATGTATTTTATATTAATTCTATATTAAAAAATAGTGCAGAAAACAAGGGCCTGCAGCTGCAGGCCCTGTTTTTTACATATTCCGCCGGTACTGCCCGCCCACTTCGTATAATGCACGGGTAATCTGGCCGAGGCTTGCCACTTTGACGGTTTCCATCAGCTCGGCGAAAATGTTGCCGCCGCTGACTGCTGCTTCTTTCAATTGGTTCAGTGCCTCTTCCGATTTGTCTTTGTTGCGCTCCTGGAAGCTGCGCAGATTGCGGATTTGTGTTTCTTTTTCTTCCTTCGTTGCCCTTGCAAGCTCCATATTGTTCATTTCGTCCTCTGATGGAGGATTTGGGTTCAAGTAAGTGTTAACTCCGATGATCGGAAGCTCGCCGGTATGCTTTTTCATTTCATAGTACATGGACTCATCCTGGATTTTTCCGCGCTGGTATTGAGTTTCCATGGCACCAAGAACGCCGCCGCGGTCATTGATGCGTTCAAACTCTCTCAGCACCTGCTCTTCCACAAGATCTGTCAGCTCATCCACGATAAAGGCGCCCTGAAGCGGGTTTTCATTTTTCGATAAGCCATGCTCTTTTGTAATGATCATCTGGATGGCCATTGCCCGGCGGACAGACTCTTCCGTCGGTGTCGTGATGGCCTCATCATACGCATTGGTATGAAGCGAGTTGCAGTTATCCTGAAGCGCCATTAACGCCTGCAGCGTTGTGCGGATATCGTTAAAATCGATCTCCTGTGCATGCAGGGAACGTCCTGAAGTCTGGATATGGTACTTCAGCTTCTGGCTTCTCTCGTTCGCACCATATTTATCTCTCATAACCGTTGCCCAGATGCGGCGCGCCACACGGCCGAGCACGGTATACTCCGGATCCAGTCCATTCGAGAAGAAGAATGAAAGGTTTGGTGCAAAATCGTTGATGTTCATGCCTCTGCTCAAATAGTACTCTACATACGTAAAGCCATTTGCCAGTGTAAAGGCAAGCTGTGAGATCGGGTTAGCGCCCGCTTCCGCGATATGGTAGCCGGAAATGGATACAGAGTAGTAATTGCGGACCTTGTGGTCAATGAAATACTGCTGAATATCGCCCATCATTCTCAATGCGAACTCCGTCGAGAAGATGCAAGTATTTTGTCCCTGATCCTCTTTTAAAATATCAGCCTGAACCGTTCCGCGGACTGTCTGCAGCGTTTGCGCCCTTACTTCAGTGAACTCTTCAGGTGTCAGCACACGGCCAAGTTCCTGCTCTTTTGCCTCAATCTGCTGTTCGATCGCTGTGTTCATGAACATTGCCAAAATAATCGGCGCCGGCCCATTAATCGTCATAGAAACAGATGTAGATGGATGGCACAGGTCAAAACCGGCATACAGCTTCTTCATATCATCCAGCGTACAGATGCTGACTCCGCTCTCCCCGACTTTTCCGTAAATGTCCGGGCGGTAGTCAGGATCCTCCCCGTACAGGGTGACAGAATCAAACGCTGTGCTCAGACGCTTTGCCGCATCATCTTTGGACAGATAATGGAAGCGGCGGTTTGTCCTTTCAGGTGTCCCTTCTCCGGCAAACTGTCTCTTCGGATCTTCACCCTCGCGTTTGAACGGGAATACACCCGCTGTATACGGGAAAGAACCCGGCACGTTTTCTCTATATACCCAGCGGATGATTTCTCCGTAATCCTTGTACTTAGGCAGTGCCACTTTTGGAATGGACAGCCCGGATAAGCTTTTTGTTTTTAAAACCGTCACGATTTCTTTATCGCGGATTTTTGTTACAAATTGCTCGCCTGAGTATTTTTCCTTCAAATCTTCCCAGCCTGCCAGAATGTTCTTTGTTTCAGCCGTCAGCTTTTCTTCTGCTGCTGTTTTAATGGCTTCAAGCGAAGCAATGACTTCTTCGTTTCCTTCTTGTTCTTTTACAGCAATCATTGCTCCCTCAAGCTGGAACAGTTTTCGGGCAAGATCCGCCTGCTCTTCGGCTTTCTTATGGTAGCTGCGGACTGCTTCAGATACTTCGCGGAGATAATAGCGCTGTTCATTCGGAATAATAACATTCTGCTTTTCAACTTTTGCGTTCTTTGTAAAACTTGTTTTCCAGTCTGTACCTGCTTTTTCATTAATCGTTTCCACCAGTGCCGCAAACACCGCGTTTGTGCCCGGGTCATTGAACTGGCTCGCAATGGTTCCGTAGACAGGCATGTCTTCAAGCTCTTTTTCAAAAAGCATCCGGCTGCGCTGGTACTGCTTTTGCACCTGGCGCATCGCATCCTCTGAGCCTTTGCGTTCAAATTTATTAATGACGATCAAATCTGCATAATCGATCATATCAATTTTTTCAAGCTGGGAAGGCGCACCGAATTCACTTGTCATGATATACATCGAAGCATCACAAATTTCCGTAATGCCTGCATCTCCCTGCCCGATTCCGCTTGTTTCCACAATAATCAAATCAAAACCGGCTGCTTTGACTACTGAAATGGCATCCTGAATCGCCAGCGACAGCTCGCTGCGGGAATTTCTTGTTGCCAGGCTTCGCATGTAGACGCGCGGATTAAAAATGGCGTTCATGCGGATACGGTCGCCAAGAAGGGCTCCGCCCGTTTTTTGCTTTGTCGGATCTACTGAAAGAATCGCGACCTTTTTCTCTGGAATTTCATTGATGAAACGGCGGATCAGCTCATCTGTCAGCGAGCTTTTTCCGGCACCGCCTGTACCCGTAATTCCCACTACAGGAACCTGTTTTTCCAGTGACTTCACTTTCTCCATGACCGGCTCAAGCGATGCTGCCGCTTCTTTGCCTACTGTTACCTGATGCTCAGCCAGTGTAATCAGCTTCGCGATGGCATTCGTTTCCCCTTCCTGAAGCTTTTCAATCTGCTCTGAAGCTTCAGCTGTGAATGTAGGAAAATCACATTCCTTGATCATTTGATCAATCATCCCTTGGAGGCCGTAATGGCGGCCATCTTCGGGAGAGAAAATTCTCGCGATTCCGTAGTCATGCAATTCTTTGATTTCCTTCGGGATAATGACACCGCCGCCGCCGCCATAAATGCGGATGTGGGATGCGCCTCGCTCCTTCAAAAGGTCATACATATATTTGAAGTACTCTACATGTCCTCCCTGATAAGAGGAAATGGCGATTCCCTGCACATCTTCCTGGATTGCAGCATTTACGACTTCCTCCACAGAACGGTTATGCCCGAGGTGGATGACCTCTGCACCGCTTGCCTGAATGATGCGGCGCATAATATTGATGGAAGCATCATGTCCGTCAAATAGACTGGAAGCCGTCACAAAACGAATATGATTTTTCGGCTTATAGACTTCTGGATTGCTCATCGTTCTCCCCCTTGTCCGTAAACGCAAGGCTAATCCCTGCGCACTATTCTTAAGCTTTTTCCGAGACCTTGCCCGAATCCTTTATTCCCTGGAAAAGAAGATTGGTCTGCAGCTGGATATACTCCTCAATGCTGTACATTTTCTGCAGGGACCAGCGGCGAAATGCCCACATTTGCCCCTGGACAAAAATGTTATGGGCGATCATTTTGATTTTTTCCTCCGGCAGGTCCAGTTCTCCGTTCTCCACGCAAAGGGTAATGACATGCTCGAACATGCCAACCATTTCAATTTCTTTCTTGAGCACATATGGAAGGGCGTCTTTTGTCAGCGCCTTTACTTCCTGGTACATGACAAGCACTTCATCCTGCATTTCGTCGACGACTTTGAAGTAATCGGCGATGCCCTGTTTCAGGCTCTCAAGTGTGCCCTGTTTTGTATCAAGGCCTTTTTGAAGCCGCTCGGCAACCTGATCGTAAATGCTGTCACAAACCAGGTACAGGACGTCTTCCTTTGTCCGGATGTATTCATAAAGCGTTCCAATACTAAAACCAGATGCCTTTGCGATCTCTCTAGTTGTTGTACGATGGAACCCTTTTTGGATAAAAAGGGTGACGGCACCTTTGATCATCTGATCGCGTCTTTTTTTGACAAGACGCTCATCTTTAACAGAAGCCTGCACTTCCCGTTTTTTCATTGTTACCTACCGCCTCCCGCCATTCATATGCCTGTTTATAAATTTGTTTTAGCTTATGAATTATGCCCGTTGATTTCCGCTCCAGGCTGCTCGCTTTCCGCGGGGCAGGCGGTGAGCCTCCTCGACGCTTCACGTCTGCGGGGTCTCACCTGTCCAGCTACTCCCGATGGACGTTGAGTAATCTTCCCTGAAAAAACATCGCACGAAGAAAATGCGATAGCATTTTCGAGGATCTCGCACCTTCCGCTCCAATCAACTCATTGCTAAAAACTTAGTCAGCAGCTCTAATGTACAACTTTCAGCAAAAAAGCCCTTTTAAGACTTATTTCGTTACCATACGAGAGATTACAAGACGCTGGATTTCCTGTGTACCCTCGTAAATCTGTGTTATTTTGGCGTCGCGCATGTAGCGTTCTACCGGGTAGTCCTTTGTATATCCATAGCCGCCAAAGATTTGAACGGCGTCTGTTGTTACTTTCATGGCCGTGTCGCCCGCAAGAAGTTTGGACATGGCAGATTCTTTTCCGTATGGAAGTCCTTCTGATTCCAGCCATGCTGCCTGGTAAGTTAATAGTCTTGAAGCTTCGATGCTTGTTGCCATGTCAGCCAGCTTAAAGCCGATTCCCTGCTGGGCAGCGATTGGCTTGCCGAATTGGTGGCGTTCTTTAGCGTATTCGATGGAAGCATCCAGTGCACCCTGAGCGATTCCGACTGCCTGAGCAGCAATGCCGTTGCGGCCGCCATCCAGTGTCATCATGGCAACTTTGAAGCCCTCGCCTACATTGCCAAGCACGTTCTCAACCGGCACCTTACACTCTTCAAAAATAATCTCAGTTGTAGGTGATGAACGTATTCCCAATTTCTTTTCCTTCTTGCCGACAGAGAAGCCTTCAAAGCCTGCTTCCACGATGAACGCTGTTGTTCCTTTATGCTTGGAGGATGGATCTGTCAGGGCAAACACGACATAGATATCTGCGATTCCGCCGTTTGTAATGAATATTTTGCTGCCGTTTAAGACGTAATGATCGCCCTCAAGACGTGCTGTCGTTCTCATTCCGCCGGCATCAGATCCGCTGCCCGGCTCAGTAAGGCCGTATGCCCCGATTTTTTCACCTTGTGCCATTGGCTTTAAGTATTTTTGCTTTTGCTCTTCGTTGCCGAACTTGAAGATCGGCCAGCCTGCAAGGGACGTATGGGCAGAAAGAGTTACACCTGTAGATGCACACACTCTTGAAAGCTCTTCAACTGCGATGCAGTAAGCCAGGTAATCACTGCCGATTCCGCCGTACTCTTCAGGCCACGGAATCCCTGTTAAGCCAAGCTCCGCCATTTTGTCAAAAATCTCTCTGTCAAAGCGTTCTTCTTCGTCGCGTTCAGCAGCAGTCGGAGCTACTTCGTTCCTGGCAAAATCGCGCACCATTTTTCTGATCATTTCATGCTCTTCACTTAATTGGAAATTCATTGCTGGTCCCTCGCTTTATATGGATTCGTTAACTTTTTTATAAAAAGGCTGCTTTACAGCTGTTTGCTGATGACAATCCGCTGAATTTCGCTTGTGCCTTCATAGATTTCGGTAATTTTTGCATCGCGGAAGTAGCGCTCAACCGGGTAATCCTCTGTGTAGCCGTAGCCGCCGAATACCTGGATGGCTTCTGTTGTCACGTCCACTGCCGTTTTGGATGCAAACAGCTTTGCCATGGAGGCTTCGAGTCCGCACTTGATGCCGCGCTGACGCATATCTGCTGCGCGATAGATTAATAGTTTTGCTGCTTCAACGCTTGTTGCCATGTCTGCAAGCTTAAAGCCGACACCCTGCTGAGCAGCGATCGGCTTGCCGAACTGTACACGTTCCTTTGCATAACCCGCGGCTGCTTCAAAAGCTGCTTCTGCAATTCCAAGTGCCTGTGAAGCAATCCCGATCCGTCCGGCATCCAGATTAGCCATCGCAATCTTGAAGCCCTCTCCTTCATTGCCGAGGAGATTTTCAGCCGGAACCCGCATATCTTCAAATGTCAGCTGCAATGTTCTGGAGCCGTGCAGACCCATTTTGTGCTCATCTTTTCCAAACACAAGGCCTGGCGTATCCTTCTCGACAATGAAAGCGGAGATGCCTTTGCTGCCAAGCTCCGGATTTGTGGAAGCAAATACGATATAGACGTCGGCCTCGCCGGCATTCGTGATGAACACTTTTGAACCATTAATGACATAATGATCTCCGTTTTTTACCGCACGGGACTTTAAGCTTCCGGCATCCGAGCCTGCGCTCGGTTCTGTGAGGCAAAAAGCGCCGAGATACTCGCCTGAAGCAAGCTTCGGAATATATTTCTGCTTTTGCTCTTCCGTACCGAAATAAAGGATTGGGTTTGTTCCAACCGATGTGTGGACCGATAAAATAACTCCAACCGTCGCACTTACGCGGGACAGTTCATGGATGGCGATAATATAAGAGGTAAAGTCCATTTCCGATCCGCCGTATTTTTCAGGAATGGGAATCCCCATCAGGCCAAGCTCGCCCATTTTGCGGAGAATCTCCCTTGGAAACTCGCCCTGCTCCATCTTTTCAACAAAAGGGGCGATTTCTGCTTGAGCAAAATCGCGCACCATTTTTCTCATCATTTCCTGCTCTTCAGTAAATCTCAGGTTCATTTGTATACCCTCCGATGCTGCCTGGGTCTGATGGCCAAGGCTAATGGTTTATTCGTAAACGTAGAAGCCTCTGCCTGTCTTCTTGCCAAGCCAGCCGGCTTTTACATATTTTCTTAACAGCGGGCATGGGCGGTATTTATCATCGCCAAAGCCTTCATGCAGGGTTTCCATAATATACAGGCATGTGTCCAGGCCAATGAAGTCTGCCAAAGTCAGCGGTCCCATTGGATGGTTCATGCCAAGCTTCATCACTTCATCAATGGCCTCTTTTGTCGCGACCCCTTCGTAAAGCGTGAAGATTGCTTCATTGATCATCGGCATCAGGATGCGGTTGGATACAAATCCTGGGAAATCATTTACTTCTACCGGCACTTTTTTGAGTGTCTTCGTGATGTCTTCGATCGTTTGGTACACTTCGTCAGCAGTCGCAAGGCCGCGGATGATTTCCACAAGCTTCATCACCGGCACCGGGTTCATAAAATGCATGCCGATTACTTTTTCCGGACGCTTGGTTGCTGCTGCGATTTCTGTAATCGGAAGGGATGACGTGTTGCTTGCCAGAATCGCATGCTCTGGTGCAATTTCATCCAGCTGGCTGAAAATCTTCGTTTTAATCTCCATGTTTTCAACCGCTGCTTCGATGACGAGCTCTACGTTTTTGGCGTCCTGAAGATTGCTTGAAGCGGTTACATTTTTCAGTACTGCTTCCATCTCGTCCGCTGTCATGCGCTCTTTTTCCACCTGGCGGGAAAGATTCTTTTTAATCACAGCAAGGCCGCGTTCCACAAACTCCGGCTTTAAGTCATTTAAGATGACGCTATAGCCTGCCTGAGCACAAACCTGTGCGATTCCTGAACCCATTTGTCCAGCACCGATTACCATAATGTTTTTTACGTTCATTTTTGTATCCTCCGTTCTTGGGTTTGACCGGTAAATTACTAATAGATGATCAATTGCCCAAATCGTTTCTCTGTTTGGCCGGTATTTTTGCTGATATGGCCGGTAAATTCTGCTTCTTGGCCGGTATTTTTATAAAATCGGCCGGTAAATAGCCAATTTAGGCCGGTAAATGTTCGTTCCGCCGGGCGTTTTATCCGCATGGCCGGTAAATACCTGATTTGGGCCGATAAATGGGCCGCTGCACCGATTTTTTGTCCGGTAAGACGGCTTTTTCCGTGAAGCAGCCGCCTTACCAAAGCAGATTATTGCTTCGGAACCTCAATCATCACCGCATCGCCCTGGCCGCCGCCGCTGCAGATAGCCGCAATGCCGATTCCGCCTCCGCGGCGCTTCAGTTCGTGCATCAGGGTCAGAATAATTCTTGCACCGCTCGCGCCAATTGGGTGGCCAAGAGCCACGGCCCCGCCGTTGACGTTTACTTTTTCAGCATCAAGGCCGGCAATTTTTCCGCTTGTAAGTGCCACGGCTGCAAATGCTTCATTTATTTCAAATAGATCAATCTCTTCAAGGGTTTTTCCTGTCTTTTTCAAAAGAGCATTAATGACAAGGCCCGGTGTCTGCGGGAAGTCTTTGGCTTCCACAGCAAGAGCTGTATGGCCGAGAATATAAGCTTCCGGTTTTTTGCCTTCGCGTTCTGCACGTTCTTCGCTCATCAATACCAATGCTGCTGCTCCGTCGTTGACGCCAGGCGCATTACCGGCAGTGATCGTTCCGTCGGAGTTAAAAACAGATCCGAGCTTGGCGAGCTTTTCTAAAGAAGTATCTTTACGGGGAGACTCATCCTGAGAAACAACGACCGGTTCCCCTTTTCGCTGCGGAACTTCCACAGGTACGATTTCTTCTGCCAGTTTGCCGGATTCGATTGCAGCAAGCGCACGTTCATGGCTTCTCATCGCCCAGTTGTCCTGCTCTTCACGGCTGATTTCGAATTCTTTCGCTGTCGAGTTTCCGTACGTTCCCATATGGACGCCTGTGAAGCTGCAGCTTAAACCGTCGTGAACCATTAAATCCTTGACCGATGAATCACCCATGCGCAGGCCCCAGCGTGCTTTTGGCAAAATGTATGGCGCGTTGCTCATGGACTCCATGCCGCCGGCAACGATGACTTCCTCGTCACCCGCACGGATGATCTGGTCTCCTAATGTGACGCTTCGCATTCCGGAAGCACACACTTTATTGATCGTTTCTGTTTTCACTTCCCATGGCAAGCCTGCTTTTCTGGCAGCCTGGCGTGAAGGGATTTGCCCCTGTCCTCCCTGGAGAACGGTTCCGAGAATCACTTCGTCAACATCCTCCGGGTTAACGCCGGCACGGTTCAGCGCTTCTTTAACTGCAAATCCGCCAAGATCAGAAGCTGTAAAGCTGCTGAGACCGCCTGCAAATTTTCCAAAAGGTGTTCTTACTCCGCTAAGAATTACGGTTTTCCCCATAAAGAATCGCTCCTTTGTACTATTAATTTAAAATGTTCGAAAAATTGATTAGAAAAAAGTTGGGTCTATGAAGCTGTTCTTGCTGAAGTTATGTTTGTGAAGGTGCTTTAGCTGACTGAACGCTCGCTCGAAAAGACTGCGACAAAAGGATTTACCCGATCTTCAGTCACCCGGCGAAATTGTAAGCGCTTTATCATTTTCTATTTTACTAGAAAAATAGCAGAAATTGAAACACTTTACACAAAATTCAGGCAAAAACATTTTTCGTCAAAATGCATTACAGGAATTTTGGCTGTGCTTCAATTTCCGCTTTCAATATATTAGGATGCTACATTTCGGCTTTCACCTATAACAGACTTTTCAAGAATTTCAGCAACATCGTACGTATGAACCTGTTCTTCCACTTCTTTCGCTTTCGTTCCATCAGACAGCATGGTTAAGCAGTATGGACATCCTGAACTAATCACGGATGGATTTACTGCCAATGCCTGCTCTGTGCGTGATACGTTGATGCGGTGTCCGGTTTCTTCTTCCATCCACATCAGGCCGCCGCCCGCTCCGCAGCACATGCCGGTTTCGCGGTTTCTTTCCATTTCCACAAGCTTGACGCCCGGGATGCTCTTAAGGATTTCTCGCGGAGGATCATACACCTCGTTGTAGCGTCCCAGATAGCAGGAATCATGGAAGGTAATCGTTTCTTCCACAGCATATTGCGGCTTCAGCTTACCTTCTTCCACAAGCTGGGCAAGAACTTCAGTATGGTGAAAAACCTCTGCCTCTAATCCGAAATCCGGATACTCATTTTTAAAGATGTTGTAGGCATGAGGATCGATCGTGACGATCTTCTTCACTTCATTCTTCTCAAACTCTTCAATATTCTTAGTGGCAAGCTCCTGGAACAAGAACTCGTTTCCAAGACGTCTTGGCGTGTCACCGGAGTTCTTTTCCTTGTTGCCAAGGATGGCGAACTTGACGCCGGCCTCATTCATCAGTTTCGCAAAGGAAAGAGCGATCTTCTGGCTGCGGTTGTCGTAAGAGCCCATGGAACCAACCCAGAATAAGTATTCGAACTCTTCGCCCGCCTTTTTCATTTCCTTCACTGTCGGCACATGAACATCTTCACGTGCTTCTCTCCAGTCTTCACGCTCCTTGCGGTTCAGTCCCCAAGGATTGCCCTGGCGCTCGATATTTGTCATGGCGCGCTGTGCGTCAGCGTCCATCTTACCCTCAGTTAACACAAGGTAGCGGCGCAGATCGATAATTTTATCAACATGTTCATTCATTACCGGACATTGGTCTTCACAGTTTCGGCAAGTCGTACAAGCCCAGATTTCTTCTTCTGTAATGACTTCGCCAATCAGGCTTGGGCTGTATGCAAGGCCAGCTGCAGCTTCTTCTGCACCCTGGCCGGCAGCTGCAAGGGCAAGCTGATTGCCTTTCGTGTTGGAAAAAGCGAATGTCGGCACCCAAGGCTGCTTCGACGTGACAGCAGCACCGTGATTTGTTAAATGATCACGCAATTTCAGGATTAAATCCATCGGCGAAAGCATCTTTCCAGTGCCGGTTGCCGGACACATATTGGTACAGCGTCCGCATTCCACACACGCATAGAAGTCAATCATCTGATGCTGTGTAAAATCTTCAATCTTTCCGACACCAAAGCTTTCCTGTGATTCATCTTCAAAGTCGATTGCCTTTAATTTCCCCGGATTGTCCAAACGGTTGAAATATACGTTGGCCGGTCCGGCGATTAAGTGAGCGTGCTTGGATTGAGGGACATACACCAGGAATGCAAGCAGGAATAATAAATGAATCCACCATGCGATATAAAAGACAGCAATTGAGGCTGTTTCACCCATCCATGAGAATCCGCCGGCAATCAGGGAAGCAACCGGTTCTGTCCAGGTTCCTTCATGGCCATGCCAGATCATGCTCATTCCATTGCCAAGCAGGACGGAAAGCATGAGACCTCCTATAAAAATAAGGACGAGACCTGATTTGAATCCGCGCTTTAAGCGGACAAGCTTTTCCACATAACGGCGGTAGAAAGCCCAGATTACCGCAACAAGGATCGTAAGGGTCACAATTTCCTGGAAAAAGGTGAACCCGGGATATAAAGGTCCAAGCGGGAGGTGTGCACCTGGCTTAATTCCTTTTATAATAAAATCAATCGCTCCGAATTGGACAAGAATGAAGCCGTAGAAAAACATCACGTGAATGATGCCGCTTTTCTTATCCTTTAAAAGCTTTTTCTGGCCAAAAACATTGACCCAGATCTTTTCAAGGCGCTCTTTCACCTTGCCGTCAAACTCCACCTTTTTGCCAAGCTTAATATATTCAATCCGCGTCTTTACAACATAGACAAACAGGCTGATAGAGTAAGCGGTTACAAGAAGGAATGCAATTAAGTTGATCCATAATAATCCGTTCATGGGCATGGTGCTCCTTTCTTCATCTTAGAAAATTTAAAAAACAGTATAATTTTCTGAATTTACTCTTACTCCCATTATATTATGAATGAGCATTCAGTCAACCACTTTTCTTAAAACTTGTTCGAAAAATTTTATTATTTCCATTTATTAATTTCTTTTTTAAAGAGGAAAAGTCCTCCCTGTTTGGCAAGAATCCATGATAGAAATGGCACGGCAGGAAATACTAACGGGAAAACCCTGTCGAGAGGAAGATCGCAATGACTGTCTGGAATATCATTATGGCCGTATTACTCATCATATTCCTGTGGCTCTATATCGATTTTACATGGGGCCGGAAAAGCCATATGAAAAAGCTGGAGCGGACCGCATGCCCTATCCGGCAGTCTGATATGGAGCTGTTTGCAGACGGGCCTGCTTTGTTTGAAAACTTATTTTCCGAGCTTAAAAAAGCTCAAAAGCACATTCATGTTTTATTTTATATTGTGAAGGATGATAAAATCAGCAAGGAGTTTTTAACCATATTAATGGGTAAAGCAAAAGAAGGAGTGGAAGTCCGTCTTCTCCTGGATTGGGCCGGAAGCTTTCCTGTCAAAAGAAAAACCGTCAAGGAACTGAAGAGCAGCGGCATCAAGTTTTCGTTTGCCCATGTGCCAAAGCTGCCTTTTCTCTTTTATTCATTTCAGGCCAGGAACCATCGAAAAATTACTGTTATTGACGGGAAGGTCGGTTACAGCGGCGGTTTTAATATCGGCAAAGAATACATCAATCAGGATAAAAAGCTGAATCCGTGGCGTGACTACCATTTAAAGTTTTGGGGCGAAGGTGTGCAGGATCTGCAAAGAGAGTTTCTGATTGACTGGTATAAAGCAACGAAGACCGACCTGCTCGCAAACAGCGTCTATTTTCCTGAGCTTCATGCCGGTGAATACCGGCATCAGTTTGCGGCTTATAAAGGAGCTTTTCTGGAAGAAAGCTTCTCCTCCTTAATACGGAATGCGAAAACGAGCATTACGATTGGTACCCCCTATTTTATTCCGGGCAAAAGACTTTTTAAGGATCTGCTCCATGCCCTGGAACGCGGCGTCACAGTCAAGATTCTCGTCCCATGCGTGACAGATCATATTCTTGTAAAAGAAGCATCATATTTATATCTGCGAACCTTGATAAAAGAAGGCGCTTATGTGTATGAGTACAAAAAGGGCTTTTACCATGCAAAGGCGATTATTATCGATAATGAAATCAGTGATGTCGGAACAGCCAATTTTGATAAGAGGAGCCTGTTCTTAAATTATGAAATCAATTGCTTTATTTATGACAAAGAGTTCATAAAGCAGATCCGGGCTGTTGTAGACAAAGACATACTAAATGCAAAGAGATTGACGCTTAAAGAATTAAACCGGCTGGATCCTTTACGGACATTTAAGGAGATGCTTGCCCGTTCTGTGGCAAGTTTCCTGTAAAGGAGGCCGGCATAAAGAAGGTGCTGCAAATTGAAAATCAGACTGGGGTATGTTTCCCATGCGATCAGCTTGTGGGAGGCATCTCCTGCAAGGACATTAACCTTTACACGCTATCAGCAGCTGCCTGAGGAGGAAAGGCTGGATAAGCTGAAGGCCGTCACAGCAGTGAATCTGCAAAATACGTTAAGAATGCTTTATTTTAATATCGCACATGAAATTCAGCTGTATCGGCTCTCAAGCTCCATCGTGCCTCTGGCCACCCATCCGGAGGTTTTATGGGATTTTGTCACCCCCTTTAAGGAAAGATGGCTTGAGATTGGCGATTTGATTAAAAAACATGATCTCCGCGTGAGCTTTCACCCCAATCAATTCACCCTGTTCACTTCGCCGCGCGAGGATGTGACCCGGAATGCAGTTAAAGATATGGAATACCATTACCGGATGTTTGAGGCCATGGGTGTTGAAAAGAAAAGCGTCATCAACATTCATATTGGAGGGGCTTACGGAGATAAGCTCTCGACCATTGAACGGTTCCATGAAAATCTGAAGATGCTGCCGTCTCATATCAAAGAGCAAATGACACTCGAGAATGATGATAAAACCTATAACGCGGATGAAACGCTCCTGGCCTGCCAGAAGGAAAACATCCCTCTTGTATTCGATTATCATCACCATATGGCGAACCTAAGCACCCGCCCGCTGGAAGAAATTCTTCCGGAGATTTATCAGACATGGGGCAAAACAGGACTCAAGCCGAAAATTCATATTTCCTCGCCCAAATCGGAAAAGGCCTTTCGGTCCCATGCCGACTATGTTGACCTGGATTTTATCCGGCCCCTTCTCGACCTGCTGAAAACCTTTAATCAGGATGTCGATTTTATGATCGAGGCGAAAGCCAAGGACATGGCTGCACTTAAGCTGACAGAGGATATCAGCAGTATCCGCGGGGTGAAAAGGATCGGCGGAGCGGAAGTAGAGTGGAAATAATGAAGGCGTTCCATGTGCGGAACGCCTTTTTATTTTAACTGAATTTCCCTTACCTTCTGTCTCTGCTCCTCCGGCCACCAGGCTCCGCAGTCTTCAGAGACTACACAGGCTGCACATTTTTCCAGGTCGTACACCCTCATACTCGTAATCGGAGGTGAATAAAGGTGCAGTGTGACAAGGTTTTCCCTGCCTGCGCTCTTCATTTTGTGCACACCTTTTTTAGGCGCAAAAAAGAAGGAGCCTTGGGACTTAACCTCTGCAAAAAGCTCAATTGGGACGTCTTCCCTCACTTCAAAAACAGTGTTTTCCGAATCTCCGTTTAACACTTGAATCCATCCTTTTGAGTTTCCATGATCATGCGGGGCGCATTCGATATCCGACCAGTTCATAACGAGCAGCTCCACTTCATCATTTTGATAGAGAAGCTTGCGGTAATAGGGTTTTCCATCTGCCGGCTGCAAGTGTGGAAGCAGGTCCTCAAGCTTGATATTCAGTGAGGCCAAAGCTATTTTTAGTTCATCTGCAGAAGGTGATTTTAAAAAAGCCAAAATGCTTTGAAACCGTTCATTCAAGCTCATAAAACGACTCCCCTTTCAAGTGGATTATCGTTTCCTCCATGAAAAATATTTCAGCTGACCATTCACCATGATCACCCCTATAATAATTATGATTCCGCCCATGATGCTTATGAAGAAAATTTTTTCACGAAGCAGAAGAATGGCCGCCATAAGGGTAAATAACGGCTCCATGTAGATAAACATGGATACCTTGGAGGCTTCCAAAACATCGAGCGCCTTGGACCAGTACCAGTAGCCGATCCCTGAAACAAATATGCCCAGAAACATTATATGGGCCCATTCAGAACCAGCTAATAGATGGAATTTCTCCCATCCTCTATCTCTCAATAAAAAGGGAATTGTCAGCATGCATCCAAGCAGGCTCATATAAAAAGTGACCACAAGGGAAGGCAGCTTAATGTGCAGTTTTTTTACCAGGATGGAATATACGGCCCAATTCAGTGTACTTAGAATCATGAGGAAATATCCTATATTTAAAGCAAATCCCAGCGTCTGACCGCTCCTCGCTCCCGTTACCATGAGCACGCCGGAAATTGCAGTTATAATGCCCAGTG
This sequence comes from Bacillus sp. 22-7, assembly GCF_010628845.1. NCBI lineage: Bacteria > Bacillati > Bacillota > Bacilli > Caryophanales > Bacillaceae > Bacillus > Bacillus sp. 22-7. Next base: position 60,455 of record NZ_NJQY01000023.1, read on the forward strand.
TCTTAAGGAATGTCAATTTTTCATGAAGAAAGATCATGGAGAGAAGCACGGTAAAAACAGGTGAAAAAGAAATAATCCATCCCGCTGAGGAGGCGTCTATCGTCTCTAGGGCTGTGACCTGGATGACCTGATGGATGAAAACGCCAAGTACACCGAGAACAATTAAATGGGGAATATATTTAAGCGGAATCCGGAGCGGATATCTTTTCAAAAGAAGTACCAGGAGCAGAAAAGCCGCTCCGATAGCAAACCGGAGCATGATTAATGTATAAGGGTCCAGCTTATCCAAAACAGCTTTGGTGGAGACAAAAGAGACTCCCCAAAAACTGATCGAAATGGTTGCATAAAGTGAGGCTGCAAACTGTGGCTTCATGGGCGGGCCTGTCCTTTCCGGAAGGGGTTTTTACCATGATATGCTCGTCCGGATGTAACATGCGGTGTTTTTTTGGCAGTTTTGACAGGTTAGTTCCTAAATTTATGATTTGACTGCTGATTTGGCTGGTTTGCTGTCCGGATTTCTGTTTGTTTGATGAGTTTGTTTGCAGTTTTCCGAATCTATTTGCCGATTTTCAAGGTTTATTTGCAAACATTCCAGATCTATTTGCTGATTTCCCAGGGTTATTTGCAAACATTCCAGATCTATTTGCTGATTTCCCAGGGTTATTTGCAAACATTCCGGATCTATTTGCAAAGTTCACATTTAGACAAAAAGGATGCCCGCAACTCACGTGGACATCCTTTCCCAATCTATCTCAATATCCCCTGCAGCCAAGGCAGAACCACTTCATAGGCTTTAAACCCGAGGTAAATGCCTACAATTCCCATAATCCCGGGAAGCGCTGGAGGTGCGGGAATCGGCAGCTTCATGAAAGCAAAAACGAATCCGACTACAAATCCTGTAAGAATAGATAATAGAACGATTTTCATGAGACCCTCCTAAAATGGCTTACTATGTTTTACCAGTTTCACTATACCCTTAAACATATGACTTTAGCTTCCCCTTTTTCGTCTAAAACATGAAAAAAGCCGGCACCAATAAGTGCCAGCTTCCACCATTACATTTTTTCCGGAGCAGATACGCCAATTAATTTTAGGGAGTTCTTCAAAGTAGTCTGAACCGCTTTGATCAGTGCCAGACGTGCTTTCGTTCTTTCCGGATTTTCCGCATCCAATACTTTTTCAGCATTATAGAAGCTGTGGAAAGATGAAGCCAGTTCATAAATATAGTTCGTAATTCTGTGCGGCATGCGCTTTTGCGCTGCTTCGCCGACAGACTGCGGGAATTCACCGATCTTCTTCAGAACGTCGATTTCCTTTTCCGCAGAAATCAGGGAGTAATCTGCCGCTTCAGCAGACATGCCCTGCTCTTCACCCTGGCGCAGGATGCTGGAAATACGAGCGTGTGCGTACTGAGCATAGTAAACAGGGTTTTCATTAGATTGGGATACAGCCAGGTCAAGGTCAAAATCAAGATGTGTATCTGCGCTTCTCATCGCAAAGAAATAGCGTGTTGCGTCCAGTCCTACTTCTTCTACAAGGTCACGCATTGTTACCGCTTTGCCGGTACGTTTGCTCATCTTCATTTTTTCGCCGTTTTTGTACAGATGTACAAGCTGGATGATCTCGACTTCAAGCGCATCACGGTCATAACCAAGAGCCTGGATGGCCGCCTTCATGCGCGGAATGTAGCCATGGTGGTCAGCACCCCAGATGTTGATCAACTTTTCAAAGCCTCTTTCAAGCTTGTCTTTATGGTAAGCGATATCTGGAGTCAGATACGTGTAAGAGCCGTCATTTTTAATAAGGACACGGTCTTTATCATCACCGAAAGTGGTGGAGCGGAACCATGTTGCGCCCTCTTCCTCGTAAATGTGGCCGTTATCCTTTAATGCCTGAAGGGCTGTGTCGATTTTGCCATTATGGTAAAGGGATGTTTCCGAATACCAGACATCGAATGGAACGCGGAAGTCTTCCAGGTCCTGCTTCAGCTTCGCCATTTCATATTTCAGGCCGTATTCACGGAAAAAGTCAAAACGCTCTTTTTCATCCGCATTGACATATTTATCGCCGTGCTCATCAGCCAGCTTTTTGCCGATGCCGATGATGTCTTCGCCTTGATAGCCGTCAGCAGGCATTTCTTTATCTAAGCCAAGAGCCTGGAAATAACGGGCTTCAACTGATAGAGCCAGATTGTTGATCTGGTTGCCGGCATCATTGATATAGTACTCACGGGAAACATCGTAGCCGGCTTTGTCTAAGATGTTGCATAGGGAGTCGCCGACAGCTGCGCCGCGGGCATGTCCCAGATGCAGGTCCCCTGTCGGGTTAGCGGAAACAAACTCCACCTGGATCTTCTGATTGTTGCCGACTGTTGTTTCTCCGTACTGATCTCCTGCTTCCAGAACGGCCGGAATCAGATCAGTCAGATAAGCGTTATTCATGTAAAAATTGATAAAGCCAGGTCCGGCGATTTCAATTTTTTCAATGGAAGCCTTTGAGCTGTCAAAAGAAGCAATAAGCTCTTCTGCAATCACTCTTGGCGCCTTTTTTGCCACTCGCGCCAGCTGCATCGCCATATTCGTGGAATAATCGCCATGCGACTTTTCCTTCGGGATTTCAAGAATCACATCGGGAATCTGCTCTTCCGCTGCCAAACCGGCTTTCACAACCGCATCCTTAATTTCCTGCTTTAATTTTCCTTGCACCTGCTCAACTATGTTCATTGTTCTCCTCCTCAAACGTAATCGCCAAATGGTATGTACCTGCCTGGGATCCCTGCATTTTCAGGTCGTATAAAATATCAATCGAACCTTCGCCGGATTCGCCGTCATATTGATGGGCCATCCGCTTGGTCACCGTACCCATCTCAAACACTCCATACGGCGTCTCGTAGCTGCCGCGGAGCTTTTTATTCATTCTGAAAGGGAGCCTCATTTTCACGGCGCCGCTTCGTAAAATCAGCCCGTCTGCATCGGACATTTTTATAATCGTCTTTACTGTTCCCTCTTCCATCACTTCATCATACTGAAGGAAACGGGCGGAATCTTTTATATAGTATCGGCCAAAAGCAGTCAATTCAAAAGTCTCTTTGCTGCCTCCACTGCGAATATCTGTCTTCACATTAATCTTCACAGGCATTTGTTCCGCTGAGCGACTGGACAACGGCAACACATCCTTTTCATCATATATAACTATATAAGTATAAATACTTGATGGGGAAAGTGCAAGAAGCTGGTGACAGGAAGAAAAGCGGAAGCGCCTTGCCCACCCCCGACAAGCACAAGACGAGCCTCACGGAAAGGCGTCCTTTGCCTTTTTGGGAGGATTGCCTGAAAAGTGAAGGCGACTGTCCAGGGACGACAAGCATAAGACGAGCCCTGCAAGAAGGTGTTCTTTCCTTCTGGAAGGGATCAGCTTATGTCTCGAGTCCCTAGGAGCCGCAACTAGACAAGTTTGTGACCTCGAGGGGGTAGGCGTTCCTCCGAAAAGCTAATGCTTTTAGTCGTGCGATGATGATGCTGTCGAAGCGTTCCTTGTGGAGCCAGACAGGCACCGCTCGAAATTTGTCGAATAAAAAAAACGGAGACCGAGGTCCCCGTTATTTTTTATTCACCCATCCCAGAATCATTTCCCGGATCAGTTTGCTGGCTGTGTTGGCCGTTTGTTCAGATGGGTCATAGATAGGCGCGACCTCGACAAGGTCAGCTCCCACAACGTTTACATCTGAATGGGCAATTTCATGGATAGAAGCAAGAAGCTCTCTTGATGTGATGCCGCCTGCGTCCACTGTGCCTGTTCCCGGCGCGTGGGCAGGATCCAGTACATCAATATCAATTGTTACATAGACCGGACGTCCGGCAAGCTTAGGCAGAATCTCTTTCAATGGCTGATGCACTTCGAATTTGGAGATGTGCATGCCGACTTCCTTCGCCCACTGGAATTCTTCTTTCATGCCGGAACGGATGCCAAAAGAATAGACATTGCCTGGCCCGATCAGGTCAGCTGCTTTGCGGATCGGGGTTGAGTGGGATAATGGCTCCCCTTCATAATCCACCCGAAGATCTGTATGGGCATCCATGTGGATAATCGCCAGATCCGGATATTTTTTGTACATCGCTTTGATAACAGGCCAGGAAACCAGATGCTCTCCTCCCATGCCAAGCGGGAATTTACCCTCAGCCAGAAGCTGATCGATAAACTCTTCAATCATATCGATGCTTTTCTGCGGATTTCCGAATGGCAGCGGAATATCGCCGGCATCATAATATTTTACCTCTTCCAGCTCGCGGTCCAGGTATGGGCTGTACTCTTCAAGCCCGATGGACACTTCGCGGATGCGGGCGGGGCCGAAACGGGAGCCCGGACGATAGCTGACCGTCCAGTCCATCGGCATGCCATAAATGACCGCTTCACTTTCCTCGTAACTAGGATGGCTTTTAATAAACACATTGCCTGAATAGGCTTCATCAAAACGCACCAAGGTCATCCCTCACTTTTTATGTATTCAGGAAGGCTGCTCTGAGTAGCAGCCTGTCCATTATTTCACTAAGTCTGCAACAAATTTAGGCAATACGAATGCCGCTTTATGCAGTTCTTTTGTATAGTATTTTGTTTCGATCTCATGGAAGCGGTCTTCGCTTACTTCTAATGGATCGTATTTTTTAGAGCCGATTGTGAACGCCCACATGCCGCTTGGGTACGTAGGAATGTTGGCAGTGTATAGACGGGTGATCGGGAATATTTCTTTCACATCGCGCTGCACGTTGCGGATAAGGTCCGCTTTGAACCAAGGGTTGTCAGACTGGGCTACGAAGATGCCGTCTTCTTTTAGAGCTTTAGAGATCCCAGCATAGAAGCCCTTAGTGAATAGATTTACCGCAGGTCCTACCGGCTCAGTTGAGTCAACCATGATTACATCATACTCATTTTCGCTTTCAGCAATGTGCATGAAGCCATCGCCCACCTGTACATCTACGCGCGGGTCATCAAGCTTGCCTGCAATCTCAGGAAGGAATTTCTTTGAGTACTCAATAACCTTTCCGTCGATATCTACAAGAGTCGCCTTTTTCACGCTTGGGTGCTTAAGGACTTCACGGATAACGCCTCCGTCCCCGCCGCCTACTACAAGTACGTTTTCAGGGTTTGGATGTGTGAACAAAGGAATGTGCGCAACCATTTCATGGTACACAAATTCATCCTTGATTGAAGTCATAACCATGTCATCAAGAAGCAGCATATTGCCCCACTCTTCTGTTTCCACCATATCAAGCTTCTGGAATTCTGTCTGTTCTGTATGTAAAGTACGCTTCACCTTCATCGTAATGCCAAAGTTCTCTGTTTGTTTCTCTGTAAACCAAAGTCCCATTCTTTAATCATTCCTTCCATAAAAAAATGAATTATCAATAAAGAGCAGCAAAAAGCATTTTCATCTTTTATACTTCCCTAACATGCAAATAACAAACACAGAAAAAGTATAGATGAATCTAGCAAAATTGCAAGAAAAATTTCGCTTTTTAATAGAGAAGATGTTTAAAATCGGACTCTTTTTTCAATACTAAAGTTATGTACTTATGCTTATTTTATTTTCCGCATTGCACTTAGAAAGATTCAGGGGGTGCCACACTTGGAGTTAATGACCGATCAGCGTTTCAGAAAAACAATGAAATATTTGCGTGCATTTCTCATTATTAGCTTAATAGGAATGGCTTTAGCCGCTGTGATGATTGGGGGCATTCTGGTATATGCCAAAATCCTGGGACCGCCGCCGCTCGCTGTTCCGCAGTCGACTTTATTTTTCTCTGAGGATGGCACGGTGATTGGAGAAAGCCACAACGGGCAAAAGCGCTACTGGGCACCTCTTGATGATATCAGCCCGCATCTGGTTGATGCGACGGTTTCGATTGAGGATAAAAATTTCTTCGATCACAATGGCTTTGATTATAAAAGAATTGCCGGTGCCGCGCTCGCTGACCTCAAAGCAATGGCTAAGGTTCAGGGGGCCAGCACCATCAGCCAGCAGTATGCCCGCAACCTGTTTCTCGAGCACGAAAAAACCTGGAAGCGGAAGCTGCTTGAAGCTTTTTATACCATAAGGCTTGAGATGAATTATACAAAGAAGGAAATCCTTGAAGGCTATTTAAATACGATTTATTACGGCAATGGAGCTTATGGCGCACAGGCAGCAAGCCAGTTTTATTTTGGGAAGGATGCCAAAGAGCTTACATTGGCTGAGGCGTCCATTTTATCCGGAATTCCTAAGGGTCCTGGCATTTACTCGCCATTTGCATCAGCGGAAAAAGCAGAACAGCGGCAGAGGGTGATTCTGCAGACGATGGTGAAGAACGGGATGGTCAGCCAAAAGGAGGCGGATCTTGCTGCCGCAGAGGAGCTTGAGCTTGTCGGAGAGCACATGCACCCGAGAGCGAAAACGGCCCCTTATTTCCAGGATGCGGTCCGCAATGCTCTTAAAACGCAGCTGAAGCTGGATGACCGGACCATTGAATTGGGCGGATTGAAGGTTTATACCACTTTGGATCTGAAGGAACAGGAAATCGCGGAAGAAACAGTAGATAAGATGATTTCAAAAGACTCGGAAATTCAGGTCGGGGTTGTAGCCATGAACCCGAAAAACGGCTATGTCAAAGCGATGGTCGGCGGCCGGGATTATGAGGAAAGTCCCTTTAACCGGGCAGTCCAGGCAGTCAGGCAGCCGGGATCGACGATCAAGCCGCTGCTTTATTACGCGGCATTGGAGCAGGGATTCACCCCATCCACTCCAATCCGAAGCGAGCAGACGACATTCCGCTTCGAAGACGGCACACCGGACTACACTCCGCATAACTTCAACAGCAAATATGCGGATGACGATATCACCATGGCCCAGGCGCTGGCTTTATCTGACAATGTGTATGCAGTGAAAACCCATTTATTTTTAGGAGAAGAGACGCTTGTGAATACAGCTAAGAAGTTTGGCATCACTTCTAAAATGGCGAAGGTGCCGTCCCTGGCACTCGGCACATCGGGTATGAGAGTCATTGAGCTGGCGAACGCCTACAGCATGTTTGCCAATGGAGGGAAAAAGGTATCACCGGTGCTGATTAAACGCGTGGAAAATCATAAAGGCGAAGTCATCTATGAGCAGGAGCCGTTCCAGATGAAGGTTCTGAAGCCTGATCTCGCCTTCGTTATGACCCATATGATGACGGGAATCTTTGACCGGAAGCTGAACGGCTATGCCCAGGTAACCGGCAGCACAGTCATCAACGATATGACCCGCCCGTATGCAGGCAAGTCGGGCTCAACCGAAACGGACAGCTGGATGGCAGGCTTTACACCTCAGCTGGTTACCGCAGTATGGACCGGCTATGACAAAGGCCAGGTCATTACAAAAACCGTTGAAAAAACGTATGCCAAAAACATTTGGATCCGGTTCATGGAAGAAGCCCATAAAGGGAAGCCGGCCAAGGAATTCAAAGCACCCAAAGGCACAGCCGGCGTCTACATCGACCCGGCCAACGGAAAAATAGCCGGGGAAAACTGCCCCGTCAAGCGCCTTACCTACTTCGCAGAAGGCACAGAACCAGCAGAGTACTGTACAGACCACCTGAACCACAAAAAAGAGGAAAAGTCAGAGCAGCCTGAAAAGAAGCCGGAGACACCTTGGTATAAGAAACTGTTCCGGTGGGCTTCGTGACACACCTTAATAAATAAAAAATGAAAAACCCCGGGGTCCGAATCCCGGGGTTTTTCGTGTCCTAGTGCTATACTGTGCCTTCACACTGTTAATTAGTTTACTTTTTTTATGGGAATTGTACAAGTAGTTAGAAAATCACGTCAAAAAAATGTCACAATTTCGTCACAAAATTAGACTTTTTTTCTAAATGGCTTGTAAATCTGTTTTTAGCTGTTCCGCCGATCTTTCCCACATGCCTGCGTCATGGTTTTTCAGGAAATCGGCCAACACCTTCTTGGATTTCTCGTCCATATGATCCACGATGATATGTCTTTTAATCGATTTATCCATGCGGTTCACATGCTCGGGCAGCGATTTGTAGCCCCGGCGAATCTCCCTGTCGACCGTCATTTCGCAGGCCGTAACACCTGCATAGTAGGCGCCTCCCTCTTTGCGGTCAATAGAAATCCAAATCAGCCAGTACGGCTTTCCGTTTGGCACTTCCTCTTTGCTTTTCAAAAACTTAATGCCTTTTTCTACTGGACTGCGCGCATGCATGGCACCCACTTCAATAGACGCCTCCCCGGCATCCACATCAATGATGACCGGTGTCACATTATCAAGGCTCAGAGTCCCGACCCCGAATCCGCCATGTCCATCTGTCGGGTCGCTCTTAATAATATTAAAATCGACTTTCTTTTTCTTTTTTTCTTCCATCTTCACGTCCTCCTATGCAAGTACTGGGTTCTTATTATTATGTCATAAATAATTCATAGAAAAAATCATTTAGGCCGCTCGCCAAAACCGGCAATACGGTGTTAAAAATCGGCTGGATGGTGTATTGATCCAGCGGGGTAATGACAAGAATCAGGAAAATAACGGAGCCGTATGCCTCAAACCGGGTCATTTTCGGGCGAATATGGGCCGGCGCCAGATCCTCAATAATTCTATAGCCATCGAGCGGCGGAAACGGCAGCAGGTTGAATACAAACAGCACTAAATTCAGCTGAATAAAGATGTTCAGGAAATCTGCCACAAACGCTGGAAACGAAGCTGCGAGACCAGTTCCGGCAAGGGCATACCAGATGAAAAACCCCAGAACAGCCATCACAAGATTGGATATCGGTCCCGCAATGGAGACAGAGATCCCGGCAAGCCTCGGATTTTTGAAAAAGAAGCGGTTGACCGGTACAGGCCTGGCCCATCCGAAACCTGCAATAAAAATCAGGATCGTCCCAATCGGATCCAGATGCTGCATGGGATTTAACGTTAACCTTCCCTGGTTCTTTGCAGTGGAATCCCCAAACTTATATGCCATATAGGCATGGGCAAATTCATGAACCGTAAAGGCAATCATCAATGTTACCGCCACATAGGGAATCTCCCTGAGAGAAAACGCCAAAAATTGTTCCAAAAGCCAAAACTCCCTCTCCTGCCGGCTAAAAAAGCCAGGCTTTATTTATACATACTATGTAGGAAAAGCCGCTGCTATTTACCTAAAAGTATACATGAACGCCTGGTCAAAGGGAATCAGGCTTGCACATTGCAGGAAAAAGTGGAAAAATACAAACAAGCATACATAATAAGGAGGAAAAGAAATGCCATACGTAACCGTGAAAATGCTTGAAGGCCGTACTGAGGAACAGAAAAAAGCACTCGCTGAAAAAGTAACAGCGGCCGTCAGTGAAACAACTGGAGCACCAGAAGACAAAATCGTCGTATTTATCGAAGAAATGTCCAAAAATCATTATGCTGTCGGCGGAAAACGCTTAAGCGACCAGTAAAATTGCGTAAAAAGAGGCAGTTTCCGATAACGGAGACTGCCTTTTTTATGAGTTTTTGCATAATGAGCGGTTTTATTTGCGGATAGCACGATTTTACTTGCGGATAAAAAAATATAATTGCGCATAGCACGGTTTTACTTTCGCATAAAAAATTTCTGTGCACATAGCACAAATTTCTGTGCGCATAATAATTTTTCTGTGCGGACAGCCCAATTTCAGCGCGCATAAAACAATTTATGTGCGGTAAGACTTTTTCAGTAAAAAACAAAGCCGGGCACTTAATGCAGCCCGGCTTTTTCTCTTAAGCTTTCAATATATTGATATGCCTGTTCCACTTCTTCATCCGTGTAGCGCTGTTTGCTTTTCAGGGTAAAGACTTTTTCTTTCACTTCTTCTTTTGGCAGGTCATTGAAATATAGGACCGTTGAGACGAGTTCAAGGAATCTGGCATTTTGGCCGTTCATATCGAGCAGGCAGTCCTGGAGGCTCGGCATATCGACTGCGTTGATGCCTAAAAATTCCTTGCCGGTTTCAGTAAGCGTATAGCGATACTGATAGTAACCGCCCTTTTTTTCCTTTACTTCGTTTAAAAATCCCATGTTGCAAAGCTCTTCGACCCTTAGTGTCAATTCTTCCGAATATGGCCCGTAAAAGTGAAATTGAAATCTTTCCTGAAAGGGAAAGGCGATGTTCTTGGCGATATAAATCATTTTCTGCAGCTTTTTCCGTCCCACGATTTCTTCAGAGACTGCAATGGCGTGCATTAGTTTGGCGTGATCCTTTAACAAAGCTCTTCATCTCCTACTCCGTTTTTTCCCGTATCTATGTTTTAGTCAATTTCCAGCAGCATTTTAATCTGCTTTTTAATGTTTGGCTTTTTACTGTCGTCTGCAATAAAATCAGCCGGAAAGTACAGCTTATGATCGGTTCGGCGTTTCCCGGAAATAGCATCTACGATCTCTGATTCACGGGAAAGCTCGCGGATATCCCCATTTTTCAGCAGCAGATGAATCGGCAATCTTTCTTCTTCCTCCCCCGGACGGTAAAAGTCATAAGGCAAATCAGATGAAGAATCGACGACCAGGTAATATTCAGGATCCATGCCTGCCTTTTTAAATAATGCCGACAGCTCGGCCAGCTTCTTGTATTCTTTCGCCGGGTCGAATTCCACGTATTTATATAAATTCCTGTCCATAAAGCGGCAGCAGAGATCCTTAAGAATCGGATCTTCTTCTTCCTGCCACATCTGAAAATAATAAAGAATAATAGCTTCATCAAGCTTTATATAATCCTCAAGAGTGATCTCCCCATTGAATAAAGAATAAAAATGGATCGGATCATATTTAAACTTGTATTTCTGTTCATGCAGATCTTTCGCGCGATGCAGGATTTTCGTCAGGATGACCTCTGCACTCCGGGTAACCGGGTGAAAATACACCTGCCAGTACATCTGGTAGCGGCTCATTATGTAATCCTCAACGGCATGCATCCCGCTCTGCTTAATCACGACCTGATCTTCCCGCGGCCTCATGACACGCAGGATCCGCTCCATATCAAAATGTCCATAGCTGACACCAGTAAAATAAGCGTCCCGCTGCAGATAATCCATCCGGTCCGCATCAATCTGGCTGGAAATCAGGCTGACGACCAGCTTATTTTTAGATGTTTTGGCAATCACATCCGCCACTTTCTGCGGAAAATCGGCACTTACCCTTGTAAGCACATGATGGACCTCGGTGTCTCCGAGAATGATCGCCCTCGTATAATGTTCATGATCCAGGTCGAATACTTTTTCAAAAGAGTGCGAGAACGGACCGTGCCCCAAATCGTGGAGAAGTGCCGCGCATAAAGTCAGGATGCGATCTTCTTCATCCCATTCCGGCCTTCCCAAAAAGACATCATCGGAAATGCGGCGCACAATCTCGTAAACTCCGAGCGAGTGATTAAAGCGGCTATGCTCAGCACCATGGAAGGTTAAATAAGTTGTCCCGAGCTGCTTAATTCTTCTGAGACGCTGAAACTCTTTTGTCCCGATTAAATCCCAGATGACTCTGTCCCTGACGTGTATGTACCGATGAACGGGGTCTTTGAATACTTTTTCCTCATTTAACTTTTCCGCTGAATATGCCATTCCGTACCCTCCGCTTTTCCTGTTTCCACGCACGCCGAACCTGTTGTTCCCAATTTCTGGCGTATACTTATTATATCCCGATTATAGTGTCAATTCATCACAAAATTCACCGTTTTTCATGGCTGTTCGACAGAAACCGCGATACATCAATCATCTGGCCAAGAAATATTTTTCGACTTTTCTAAAAACAATATTGCCTCCTAAGTCTATTTACCAATCAGGGTTAAATCATAAACTCAGGCAAAAAATAAAATCACCGCAGGACAGGAGTCAGGGTGATCTTTATTTTTTCAGCTTTTTATTGATTTTCTCCATCAATTCCTCTTCCGTCAGTGCGGCAAGGGGACGGTTATTGACGAAAGCAAATGTTTTTTTGCGGCCTGGTCCGCAATAGGACTGGCAGCCGACATCAATTTTTGCTTCTGGATCTATTTCTTTTAATCGCGGTACCAATGTCTTCAGATTTACTGCCTGACAATCGTCGCAAACACGGAATTCGTTTGCCATCTTCGTACAACCCTTTCTGCGGTCAATCTTTTATATATCCCTGCGCTTTCTGCGCCTTATCTTCTTCGTTAAAGCATGTCCGCTGCACGGCATTCCTATTCAAAGTAAAGGACTGCCCTGCCCAACTGCTACAGGCTATTTTAAAACTAATCGACCTTCATTGCAAGCTGTAATCATTAACTTGGGTGGTGAATCTTAGTAAACTTCACAAAACTGCCATACGTATCTAGCGAAAATAAAATTTTTTAAAATAATCTACTATCCTTTTAATCACCTTTGTATAAAATCTGCCAGGTTTGTCCATCCTTTAACTAAGGCAACAGCAAAAAGTAATCATTTAGGGAGTTGAGGTTATATGAAAATACGTCAGGACGCTTGGACAGATGAAAACGATTTATTGCTCGCAGAGACCGTTTTGCGGCATGTGAGGGAAGGCAGCACACAGTTAAACGCTTTTGAGGAAGTTGGAGACAAGCTGAACCGCACCTCAGCAGCATGCGGATTCCGCTGGAACGCTGTGGTGAGGCATCAATATGAAAAAGCGCTTGGGCTGGCCAAAAAACAGCGCAAGCAGAGACAAAGAATGCTAGGAAAGGATCAGGGCGGCAAGAAGAAACTCTTATACTCTCCGCCGGTTCCGACGATGCAGGAGGTCTCAGCAGCGCCAGTTCAGACAAATGCGATCGTACCGCCGTCACCGGCAGACTTTTACGAGGAACGCACAGAGGATGAAGCGACTGTGCAGACAGAAACGGTTCCATCCTACACCTATTCAGAGCCGGTTTACACGGCACCCGCACAGCTGGATATGGATACCGTTATCGCATACTTGCAAACATTGAATCATTCTGGGATACAGGTTGATATACTAAAGAATGAGAATGAAAGATTGAAGCGCGAAAATGCGGATCTCAGAAGCCAAAATGAAGAGCTTGAGAGCAAAATCGGCAAGCTGGAGCAGAATACGGTAACCATTCAGGAAGATTACGAGACACTGATGAAAATCATGAACAGAGCCCGCAATTTTGTTCTGTTTGATGAAGAAGAAAGGCCGGCATCCAAGTTCAAAATGGACCGCAACGGCAATTTGGAGAGAGTCGCGGAATAGAAAAGCGGAAGCGCCTTGCTCACCCCCGACAAGCATAAGACGAGCATCACGGTAAGGCGTTCTTTGCCTTGCTGGGAGGATTGGCTTATGACCTCGAGGGGGTAGGCGCTGGAGCTAGACAGTTATCAAAGTTCAAAACTCTTCCCGGCATAGGGAGCAGGAGAAAATGGCAGCAATTCCTTTCAAGGAGGGCCGCAGATCGATAACGACTGCGGCTCTTCTTTTATTTATTCGCTGCCAAGCACTTTCTCATTCCGCTCCATAACACGGCGGGAATAGCCCTCAAACAGGCCTGCCTCCTCATTTGTCAGCTGCCCTGCATAAAGGCGGCCGGATTTCTTTTTCAAGGACTGGAGAAAGCGGAGCATCACATCCTGAACCGTCAGCTCTGTCCCCAGCAATTCCGACAGTGAAGCCATGACAGCCGGCTGAATTTCAGGGTATTCGAATTTCGTCTGTTCTTCTTTTTTAGCAAGAGAATAGAATTTGCCAATCAGATCGGCCCGCTCACTTCCGCTGCCATCCACACACAGGTAAATCTGAACAGCCACGCCATTGCGGAGACGCCTCTGCGAAATGCCTGCAAACTTCTGTCCCCCGATGCTTAAATCATAGCTTCCCGGGCAATAGGAGCCGACAATTTCACGCGCGTCTATTTCTATATTAAAATCAGAAAACATCTCCTGGATGAGCACCCACATCGCATCATATCCGCGGTTTATATCAATTCCCTTCTCCCTTTCAGGAAATATCAGCGAAATATTCAGGACTCCCTGATCCAGGACAACAGCCAGGCCGCCGGAGTTTCGGACGATCACTTCATAGCCTTGGCTTTTTAAAAAATTTATGCCCTCATTCAAGAAAGGAAGCTTCGTATCCTGTATGCCAAGCACGATCGTATTATGATGCACCCATGTCCTCGCAGTGGCAGGCGCCCCGCCGGCTCCGACAGAAGCACAGAGCGTATCATCCATTCCAAATGAGTGCAGGGCATTTAAGTGGATTCCCGCAGCAGACTGGTCAATGACCCGCCATTCTTCCTGAAAAAGCAAATCTTGTTGCGAATTCATCTTTATTTGATCCCCTTTTGCCGATATTTGGAGTTAATCGGCAGAATTTATCTATTTAATCGCAATATCCTTTAGATTGATGGCCTAACTGCAGCTTTATCGGTTAATGATCGCTTTATATCGGCCAATGGCCATATCCAGATACATTATAGCAAAAAAGCCAGTCACAAGGGACCGGCTTCTAAAATGCTGTATTATTGATTTAAAGCCTGTGCTGCTGTAATTAAAGCAAGCTTATAGACATCTTCCTCGTTGCAGCCGCGGGACAGGTCATTAACCGGGCGGTTCAAGCCTTGAAGAATTGGTCCCACTGCCTCGAAGTTTCCAAGGCGCTGGGCAATTTTGTAGCCGATGTTGCCGGCTTCCAGGCTAGGGAAAACAAATACATTCGCATCACCCTGGATTGGTGAATCCGGAGCTTTTTTCTCTGCTACTGATGGAACAAATGCTGCATCAAATTGGAATTCCCCATCGATAATCAATAGCGGATCACGAACTTTAGCTGCTTCAAGTGCTGCCGAAACCTTTTCCGTTTCAGGAGACTTGGCAGAGCCCTTTGTAGAGAAGCTCAGCATTGCTACACGCGGTTCGATATCGAACATTCTGGCTGTCTTCGCGCTTTCAATCGCAATTTCCGCCAGATCCTGGCTGTCAGGCGAGATGTTGATGGCACAATCGGCAAAAACATATTTCTCATCATCACGGACCATGATAAAGACACCCGATGTTTTGCGCACGCCTTCTTTCGTTTTAATAATTTGCAGTGCCGGGCGCACTGTATCAGCTGTAGAATGCGCTGCACCGCTCACCAGGCCGTCTGCTTTATTCGCATAGACGAGCATGGTTCCGAAATAGTTTTCATCCAGAAGGATTCTGCGCGCATCTTCTTCTGTCGCTTTGCCTTTGCGTCTTTCAATAAATGCAGCCACAAGCTCATCCATCATTAAAAAGTTGTTTGGGTCATAAATTTCAGCTGAATCCAGGCTGATATCCATGTCTTTTGCTTTCGCTTCAATTTCCGCGATGTTTCCAATCAGGATTGGAGTGATGATTTTTTCTGCAGCCAATCTGCCGGCAGCCGCTAAAATGCGCTCATCCTGTCCTTCCGGAAAAACGATTCGTAAATTCTGCCCTGTTACTTTTTCTTTCAATACTGTGAATAAGTCACTCATGCTAATTCCTCCTACGGCCATAATTTTTCCGTTCAAATTAATAGAAATTCTCCTATATACTCCCTTAGAATACTCTTCATCCTAAGAATTTCAAGGAGTTCACCCGCTGTTAGCGTTTACAAATAAAATGTTTTTGTTTTCGGTAAATTTCCAATAATAAATATCCTTCTGCTGCCGCAGCTTCATACCTTTTTTAAGATATCCATAATGCCCTCTTTGTAAACGGGGTTTTGCGGAGACAGGCACCTTCACCATTTAGGCGAGCTGGTATAGGTACCTGTCACCATGAGGAATTCCAACATTTCAAGTTTTGTACACATGTTAATTGGAGAAACTATGGTATAGTAGGGATGAGAATTTCAGTACATATTAGGAGTGATTATAATGAGTGAAGCAGCAGTAACGCTTGATGGCTGGTATTGTTTACATGACTTCCGCACAGTTGATTGGACAACTTGGAAAATGGTACCCAGCGAAGAGCGCCAGGCAGCGATCCACGAATTTATGGCCCTAGTGGACAAGTGGAACACAACACAAAGCGAGAAAAACGGCAGTCATGCCCTTTATACAATTGTCGGCCAAAAAGCTGATTTTATGATGATGATCTTAAGGCCTACTATGGAAGAGCTGAATGAAATTGAAAACGAATTCAACAAATCAAAATTAGCTGAATTCACGATTCCGGTTCATTCATATGTGTCTGTTGTCGAGCTGAGCAACTACCTGCCTGCAGGAGAAGATCCATACCAGAATCCGCAGATCCTGGCACGCCTTTATCCTGAATTGCCAAAAGCGAAGCATGTCTGCTTCTATCCGATGGACAAGCGCCGCCAGGGCAATGACAACTGGTATATGCTTCCGATGGAAGACCGCCGCAATATGATGCGCAGCCATGGCATGATCGGCCGCCAGTATGCCGGAAAGGTAAAACAGATCATCACAGGCTCTGTTGGCTTCGATGATTACGAATGGGGCGTTACCCTATTCTCTGACGATGTCCTTCAATTTAAAAAGCTTGTTTATGAAATGCGCTTTGATGAAGTAAGTGCACGCTACGGCGAATTCGGCTCTTTCTTTGTTGGAAACATCCTGGAAGAGGACAAAGTAGAAAAGTTCCTTCACATTTAATAAGTAAAGCTCCCGGCTTCGGCTGGGAGTTTTTCTTTTTCTTCCGGTTATAAAAAAACATGCCCCTTCATAGTAATGAAATAGTGAGTTTCTATTTTAAATTCAACCCGCAGGACTGTCCGACAGTCTACTCTCAAATACGCGGATAGAAAATGCTGATTTTAATACTTAGGAGGGACTAAATTGAGTCAATCAAATTATGGTCAATACCCTTATTATGGTTACCAGCAGCGTTATAGTGACGGCACGCAAATGCCGCAGAACTTTCAGGCCCAGCCGCAGTTTCAGCCGGCACAAACAGGCGGAGCCATGCCAAATGCGAGCTCAGGGGGAATGTTTCCAGGTGCAGGTGCAGGCGCTGGCGGCGGCATGGGCGGCATGGCAGCTGCTCCATCTATTCCGGGAATGCTTCCGCTTGAACAATCCTATATCGAAAACATTCTTCGCCTGAACAAAGGGAAACTTGCGACAGTATATGCCACATTTGAGAACAATACGGAATGGAACGCCAAAATATTCAAAGGCCTCATTGAGGCTGCCGGGCGGGATCACCTGATTCTGAGCGATCCTCAAACAGGGCAGCGTATCCTTCTTCCGATGATTTACTTAGACTATGTGACGTTTGATGAAGAAATCGAATATGAATACCCATTTGGCGGCGGAGGACAGGGATTGTCGCAGTATTCGCCAAGGTAACAGGAAAGGCTTTGCTTCTGAAGGCTAAAAATTCAGCCATCTTCCGCAAGAAAAAGGAGCTTTGACCCCAAGTCAAAGCTCCTTCCTTTTATAGATATTTTACTGCCGCAATAATCAGCAGGACCCAGGCCGCAAGGAATGAGACTCCGCCAAGCGGAGTGATGGCACCAAGCACGCTGATTTTGGTTAAAGTCAGCACATATAAGCTTCCTGAGAACAGGATGATGCCGATCACCATCAGCCAGCCTGACCAGGATAATAAAGATGTTGCCGGCAGCTTGCCAAGCAGAACGCCAATGATCAAAAGGCCTGTTGCATGGAACATCTGGTAGGTTACACCTGTTTGCCATGTTTCTAAATACTTCGGCTCCACTCTTCCTTCAAGTCCATGAGCTCCGAAAGCCCCTAAAGCGACTGATAAAAAGGCATTAATAGCCCCAATGATAATAAATAGCTTCATAGTCCCCTGCACCTCTTATCTCTTTTTTAAAAATCAAACAATGAATCGCCATTCGCCTCATCATCCATCTGCATTTTCTTTGGCTGCAGATTCGCCGGCTGAGCTGCTGGCGGCGCATTGTATGTATGGCTAATAGACGAAACAGCAGCTACACTTCCTGCATCCGACTCATCCAAAACCAGCTCGCATAACGACTTGATCGCCTGCACTCTTTCTCTGATTCTGGCGTCGGAAGAGCTGCTTTTTGCTTCCAGCAATTCCTTTTCCATCTTCCCTAATAGCTTCTGAACAGAGATATTCACCCTCTACACCTCTTTCTATAAAAAAGCAGCCCTTGTCCATCCCCGGCACTCGGGGAGGGAAACTGCCTGCCTAAAAACGGCCAGAATGACTAGCATTTCAAGTTTATCAGGTTTTCTTTTCAAAACGCAAACAGGGATGGCCGGATGCCCTGAAAACTTCGAGAGAGGGCATCTGCCTTGTTTTAAACTGAAAGGCCCTGCAGCCTTTTGGATGATTCCGGTCCCAGGTCACATAGAAATATTTGCACTTAAAACAATCGATCTTCTGTGAACTCATTTGTTTTTCTCCTTTGTACACAGAGCATATTTCGAGCACTTCTTGCATAAAACGGTATGTTTCACGTGAAACATGGCGAAAAGAATCAGAGATTAGGAATCTGCCAGTCAATTGGCTCCTCCCCAAGTTTCTGTAAGATTTCATTCGTCCTTGAAAATGGCCTGCTCCCAAAGAACCCTTTTCTGGCCGAAAATGGGCTGGGATGCGGTGATTTTATAATAAAGTGTTTGGTAGCATCAATCAGCACTTCTTTTTCCTGTGCCGGTTTTCCCCATAATATAAAAATAACGGGCTGTTCCCGCTCATTCAATTTTTGGATAACCGTGTCGGTGAACGTTTCCCACCCTTGCCCCTTATGCGAATGCGCCTGCCCTTTGCGGACGGTCAGAACGGTATTCAGGAGCAGTACCCCTTCCTGGGCCCATTTTAATAGATAGCCATTATTTGGCACACTGAAGCCAAGATCATCCTGCATTTCTTTGAATATATTTTTCAGTGAAGGAGGCAGCTTTACATCAGGCTGAACCGAAAAGCTTAATCCATGTGCCTGTCCCGGCCCGTGATAAGGATCCTGCCCCAATATCACTGCCTTTACGTCTTTATAAGCTGTATATTGGAGCGCATTGAAAATATCCTCCTGCTTCGGGTAAATGATCTGCTCCTCATATTCTTTTTTCAAAAATTCACGAAGATGAAGGTAATAGGGTTTCTCGAATTCCTCTGCCAAAATCTCCTGCCAGTCATTTCTTAAGATACGCTTCATTTGCCAACTCTCCCTCCTCTTATTTGAACTGTTATTCTCATACCCATTGGCTATCATGCCATAATCTATCATTCTTGCCTACATGTTTAAAAAATCTCTGAGTGGATATGTAATAAATAGAACGGGCAGGAAGAGCTGCCCTTAAATATAAAACTTTTAAGGAGGATGTTATATATGTATAAAATTGAAGTTGTTGAAAATGGTGTACAAGCTACTGATGCAATTGGAATGCTGCAAAGCCAGGGATTCAATAAGGACAACATCTATATTTTCGCACACGACAAGGATCGCTCCGAGCACCTTTCTGATGCGACAGATACAGGCGAAGTCGGCATGAAGGAACAGGGCTTATTCGATTCTGTCGGAAATGTCTTCAAAAAGCGCGGAGATGAGCTTCGTTCTAAATTTGAATCTGTTGGGTTAACAACCGTAGAAGCAGAACAATATGAAAAAGTATTGGATGAAGGCAAGTTAGTTATTGTGGGTACAGATGAAGCAAAATAATTAGAAAAGCGGAGGCGCCTTGCTCACCCCCGACACCTCGAGGTGGCAGGCGCTGGAGCTAGGCAGTAATATAAAAAAGCGATGAACTTGTTCATCGCTTTTTTGTGCCCTTAAAACATCCAAATCCATAACCCTATAAGCAGAACCGGGTACAGTACATACCACCATACTCTGGTTATATTGACTTTTGACAGGATGAAAAATACGATTTCAGGCAATACAATCAACCCTGCCTGAATCCAGATGAACGTATAAAAATGCTCCGGCGCTATTATGCCGTTCCCTGTTGCCCAATCTCCGCTATTGAATAAAAAGTAGAAGAAATTCAGGAAAGGGAGAATGATAGCGAAAAGGATTCGGCTGATATGAACAATCAAATCGGCAGGACGCTTGTTTTTATACAATGGCGTAACCGGCATGATAAAACTGTATAGAATCATAATGAACCCAATAAAATTAACCAGCAGCTGATCAAATAAATAGCCGAAAAAATACATAAATGTAATCATCGTTAACCTCTTCTGTCGTTTTGTATTTATTTTACAGAAAAGACAGAGGGTCATATATGATCAATAAGCACTAGTTTTGGTTCAACCTCACTGATTGAAGCTTCACCTTACCCCATAATCCGCTGGTAAATGGACTTCGCATGCGCTAAATCCTTTGTACCATGGATCAGGGCGCGTCCGTCTTTGAAAAGAACCATCCGCTGCTCCTCCATGTCGACGGAAAGCAGATATGGATTGCCTTTCACCTGATAGCCGATTGATTTCAGCTGACGGGCGATTTCCGTGAACTCGATTTCCAGTTCTTTCGGAGGGCGGATCTGAACAGTGTCCCTTCCGCAGAGAACGGTGGATTTCATCATGTTTTCCGGCTGCAGGTAAGGATAAGTTCGTTCTTTTCCGCAGGATAAGCAGCCTTCATCCTTCGCTTTTGACACCTTCATGCTTGTGTACTGGTTTCGCCATAAATCAAAGCTGACCATGGCGGTCCTTACTGCTTCCCAGTCCTCAGCCAGAATTTTCAGTGCCTCTGCCGCCTGATGGGCGACGGCCATTTGCACAGCAGGCGCAATAATCCCGCCGGTGTCACAGGTCATCCCCTGGATCGGGATTTTTTTCAATAAGCAATTCATGCATGGCGTTTTCCCTGGAAGGATGGTCATGCTCATGCCAAAGCTGCCGACACAGGCTCCATAAATCCACGGAATAGTATATTTCTGGGAGATATCATTAATGGTCATTCTGGTTTCAAAGTTGTCAGTTGAATCGAGAATCAGATCCACCCCTTCAGCAAGCTCCTCCAGCTTTTCCGGAGTAGCATCGCCAATAATCGAGCGGATCTCAACCTCGCTATTAATCTGTTTCAGCCGCTTTTCGGCAGCGGCCGCTTTCGGCATTTTTTCCGCTGCATCGCTTTCTGCAAAAAGCTGCTGGCGCTGCAGATTGCTTTCCTCGACATAATCACGGTCAATGATCGTCAGTTTGCCGGCCCCGGAACGCGCCATCAATTCCGCATTTCCCGAGCCAAGTGCGCCGGCACCGATAATCAGCACATGCTTAGAGCGGATTTTTTCCTGCCCCTCTTTTCCAATCGGCGCAAACAGGGTCTGGCGTGAATACCTTTCAGACAATAGGGTCACTCCTCTCTATATAGTGAAACTTCAATCAGTGGGGGGTTTCCCTCATCCCCCAATGATTGTTAGTTAAACTAATCGGGCCTTTACATTATAAAGCGAGGCGACTTGCCCAGGGGTGACAAGCATAAGACGAGCAGATGGCGGGAAACGATTTTCTTCCCATCAGCTGATTGGCTTATGACCTCGAGCCCCTAGGAGCCGCAGCTAGATTGGGCAGTTTGACCCCACTTCTTCTCCTTTGATTCCTCTGAGTATTGAAGTGGTGGTCTTACTGCCCGTTAGACTGCGATAAAAGCTGCATCACCCGCCGCTGACTGGAGGGATAAAAGCAACCGTATCTCCGTTCTGAATGACTTCTTCTTCTGAAGCAAATTCTTCATTCACGGCTGCCATGACTGAATCAAGCTTCAGCCCGAATTCTTCCTCAAGCAGCTGTTTCAGCTCAGCGATGGTTTTGCCGCTGACATCTCTTGTTACAGACTCTTCTCCAACACGGTCCCGCAAATGGGCAAAAAACATAATTTTATTCATTTAAATCCTCCGCCTCCGGTTTCCCTTTTGGATATGCCACTGTTTCCAGCTGATTGCCGATCCACTCTTCGCCGTCTTCCCAATGTTCCTTCTTCCAGATCGGCACAATTTCTTTAATTCTTTCAATCGCATAACGGTTGGCTTCATAAGCATCGGCACGGTGTGGAGTAGAAACGGCAATGACCACCGCTACATCGGTAATATCCAGCCTGCCTGTGCGGTGGGTAATCGCCACTTCTGCCCCGTTCCAGCGTTCTTTTATCTCGGTTCCAATCTGCTCCAGTTTTTTCACAGCCATGGCTTCGTATGCTTCATAGATTAAGTACAGTGTTTTTTTGCCGTGAGTCAGCTCGCGGACGGTTCCGATGAAGGTCGTAATCGCTCCTGCTTCCCGCTGCACCACTTTATCGATCACACTTTGAATATCGATTGGTTCTTTTGAAATCTCAAAATTCATGGAATCACCTCATTTATAGAAAAAAACTCTTCTAGCCTTATTTGTTTCATTTTGACATATCCTGTGCCGGAAGTGAAATGGCTGATTGTTTAATTTGATTTTCCTTCCTCTTCAGCTGCCATTTTTAGTGCCTGCCGATACTCATCCGGATGATTCATATTAAAAAAATAGGCATCCTTGGCTAGAAAACCTCTCTTCTTCAGTTCTTCATCTCTTAATATGGCAGTGTCTATTTCATTTAAAAATTCACGGATTCTTAATTGATTATTCATCAGAGCTTGTTCAGCGGCTTCTTTAGCATCTTTTCGGTAAGCTGCAAACAGAGGATGAAGGCGGCCTTCCATTTCCGGTACAGCGGCCTGACGGCTGTTTAATTCTTCTAGAAGAATTCTTCCTAAATTCACAGATAGGAAAGGCATATCACAGGCAACAATCAGATTTTTTTGGGTTGATGACGCTGACAGACCTGCTTGAATTCCTGCAAGCGGACCTTTTTCTATCCATTTGTCACTGACTATCGGAAGCCCAAGAAACCGGTATTCATCCTGTTTATTCGCAACGACGATCACCTGGGATGTATAAGAAGCCAATGAATCTGCAATACGTTCAATCACTGTTTTTCCCTGTATTTTTAGCAGAGCCTTATTCTCCCCCATACGGCTCGAATGCCCTCCTGCCAAAATAATGCCTGTTGTACTCATATTCTTCACCTGACTTTGTGTGATGTGGAACAGCGACATTCTATCCTTGTGGTTTTATTTTACCATCTAATCCAATGGGTTTCTTTGATAAAGGCCTGCCGGTTGTGCGGATCGCTTTGGATCCCTCCTACTTTCTTCTTATCTCTATTCTGCTACCAATTACCTTTTTTTAGAAAAACCTATAAACCGATGGAATCATTTGACATGTATTGTGCAGGTATAACCCTTCAGTTATTAGAAAGAACTCCCTATATTTCTATATACGGGAGGGAATACATTGGGATTTAAAAAGCTATCATCAGCCATTTTAACGTTCTCCTTAACCGCAAGCCTCTTGGCTATCCCCGCTGACTTTACACCAAGCGCAACTTCTGCAGCCTCAACAGAAAACAGCAATGAAGCGCACCACCTGCAAAAGGCTTTTGAAACAGCGGCGAAGGAATTTGGAGTACCTGAATCTGTCCTTCTCGCCGTCGCTTATAACCAGTCACGCTGGGAGCACCATGAAGGCCATAGTGAGGTCGGAGGCTATGGCATTATGAATCTTGCAGACTTGCCAGCCGACATGAGCGCCAGGGGCAAGCATGACGACGGAATCATTGCGGCTTTGGATAATGAAAATAGCATGCTTAAAACAGCCGCAAATCTTCTAAATGAAGATCCGGAAGCCTTAAAAAAAGACCCTGAACAAAATATCCGGGGCGGGGCAGCTCTTTTAGCAGAGTTTGCACGCCAAACGACAGGGGAACTTCCTTCCGATGAAGCAGACTGGTACGGTGCCGTCGTTAAATACAGCGGAACAGATCAGGAAGTCATCGCTAAGGACTTTGCAGATCAAGTCTTTGAGACCATTCAGCAAGGTGCTGCCAGAAAAAACCTTGATGGACAAAGAGTCGTATTAAACGCCAAGGAAATTACACCAAATAAGACTACAGCTGGCACTATCCCTCTTCGCAACACCAAATACACAAATACCGACTGTCCAAATGGCCTTGATTGCACTTTCATTCCTGCTGCTTATAAGCAATTTTCGAGCAGCACAAGTAATTACGGCAACTACGATATCGCCAATCGGCCAAAGGACGATTTAGATATTCGCTATATTATTATTCATGATATTGAGGGCACGGCTGAATCCGCCATCAGCCACTTCCAGAATCCGTCCTACGTTAGTGCACACTATGTCATAGATTCAGAGACCGGAAAAATCACCCAGATGGTACGTCCTGAAGATGTGCCATGGCATGCAGGAAACTGGTATTTTAATATGCATTCGATCGGATTGGAGCATGAAGGATATGCTGCAGAAGGCGCTGACTGGTACAGTGAGCAAATGTATCGCTCTACCGCAAAACTTGTAAGATACCTTTCAGACCGATTTAACATTCCTTTGGACAGACAGCACATTATCGGCCATGATGAGATACCTGGCTTAACAACAGCAAAACATAGGAGCATGCACTGGGATCCGGGCGCTTATTGGGATTGGGGACACTTTTTCGACCTTCTTGGAGCTTCCATTAATCCAAGCAGCGGAGACAAAGACAGTAATATCGTCACAATCCGCCCAAATTTCAATACAAATCAGCCAGACTTTACGTATAGAGGAATTAAACAGGAACCTGAGTCTTCAAGCCTGATTCATTTATACAGCGAACCCAGCTTTGAGGCACCATTGGTCAGTGATCCCCTGCTTCATCCTGGCGGCACCAGCACAAGAAATATTAATGACTGGGGCAATAAAGCTGCGATGGGACAGAGTTTCTATAAAGCCGGGCAGGAAGGCGATTGGACAGCTATTTACTACGCCGGCCAAAAAGCCTGGTTCTATAATCCGAACAATAAAAATAGCGTCCCAGGCAGCGGGACCCTCATCACGCCAAAAGAAGGGCTTGATTCCATACCTGTATATGGTGCCGCCTATCCTGACGACGCAGCTTACGAAGAGGCCGGAATTGCGGAATGGGCAAGAGGAAAAGCACAGGTTCTATACCAGATGCCGGCTGGCCAAATCTATACAGCAACAGCACCAATTCAGTCCGATTACTATCATGCGAAGTATTATAATGACCCGGCTACAAATAAGGTTGTAAAGGGGAATGATGAATACTATCAGATTTTTTACAATCATCGTCTGGGATTCGTGAAGAAAAGCGATGTAGAAGTTGTAAATTAAAACACTGACCTGGAGTTATTCTTCTT
This sequence comes from Bacillus sp. 22-7, assembly GCF_010628845.1. Taxonomy (NCBI): domain Bacteria; kingdom Bacillati; phylum Bacillota; class Bacilli; order Caryophanales; family Bacillaceae; genus Bacillus; species Bacillus sp. 22-7. The sequence goes on from NZ_NJQY01000023.1 coordinate 85,562, forward strand.
TGAGGAATAGCTCCTTTTTTGTTTCATTGATCTCTTTTGTATTTTTGAAAACAATAGCGGACACCTTAATGCTGAGAAATCATCTAATCGGTCCGTTATAGTTTTTCCCTTTTTCAATTATTGTTATAATTAGTAAAAGATATCAGCAAGGAGGAATTAGGCATATGACAATGAAAAAAGTAATGACCATTGCAGGTTCGGATACGAGCGGCGGCGCCGGCATCCAGGCTGACCTTAAGACATTCCAGGAGCTTGGCGTTTACGGAATGACTGCGCTGACTACGATCGTGACGATGGATCCTAAAAATAACTGGAGCCACAACGTGTTCCCGATTTCTACAGATATTCTGGAAACACAGATCGAAACGATTATCTCGACAGGAATCGATGCAATGAAAACAGGCATGCTCGGTTCTGAAGAAGTGATTAAGATTGCCGCAAAGACCATTAAGGAAAATAGCCTGGATCACGTTGTCATCGACCCGGTCATGGTCTGCAAGGGCGAAGATGAGCCGATTCATCCTGAATTGAACGAAGCATTAAGAGATTTGCTTGTCCCGCTTGCAACAGTTGTCACACCAAACCTGTTTGAAGCATGGCAGCTGGCTAAAACAGGTCCGATTAAAACAGTTGAAGACATGAAAGAAGCGGCTGTTAAAATTCATGAACTTGGCGCGAAGTATGTATTAATCAAGGGCGGCAGCAAGCTTCAGCACGAAAAAGCCGTCGACCTTCTCTATGATGGACAAGAGTTCACTCTTTATGAGAGCGAACGCGTTGAAACGACTTACACTCATGGTGCAGGCTGCACCTACTCTTCTGCCATCACAGCAGAAATGGCAAAAGGCAAGTCTGTTAAAGAAGCGGTTCAAACCGCAAAGGACTTCATTACTGCGGCCATCAACCATGGCTTCCAACTAAATGAGTATGTTGGCCCGACCATGCCGGGTGCATACCGCAAATATGGCGCAGGCCGTACTGAATCAGAATAAAAATGAGGGAACAGAGTCCGGGCGGGCTCTGTTCTTTTGGCTATGGGCGGTTTAGCAGATAAAAATAAATTCTCGCAATATTAATTTAGCGGTCCACGATGAGATTACTTTTTCGCTTTTCATTCCTTTTTTTAGTAAGATAAACAGAAAGATAATATGAAAGGGGGACTAAAAAAATGGAACCAGCAGTAATGGAACAAGTGCAAAAGGAGATCGACCGCCTTGCCGGGAAAGAGGTCTTTATTCACCTGGAAACAACGAATGGGGCATACGCTTCCCATTTTGATGAAACCTTCTTTTCTTCAGGCGCCTACATCCGCAATGCCCAATTGGTTTATGAACATGGAAAGGTCACCGGCAAGGGCCCTTACCGGGTTGGATTGAAAATGAATTTTGGCTGGGTGTATGCTGAAGGAATTACCCACTTTGAAGTGGATGAAGAAAACAGGCTCCTTTTAGCCGGCCATGATTTCAGCGGCAAGCTGGCAGTCGCCCTGCAAATTAGTGAAACTCCTTTTGAATAAAGGACATGAAATGAAAGGAGCACGACCATGATGGAAAAGGAAAGACATGTACTCGTCATCTTCCCTCATCCGGATGATGAAGCATTTGGCGTATCAGGAACGATTTCCTTACATATCGATAATGGCACACCTGTCACGTACGCATGCCTGACGCTTGGAGAAATGGGGCGCAATATGGGAAATCCCCCTTTCGCCACCAGAGAAACCCTGCCGAAAATCCGCAAAGAAGAGCTGGAGGAAGCAGCCAGGGTTCTGGGCATTCAGGATTTAAGAATGCTGGGGTACCGGGATAAAACCGTCGAATTTGAAGATGAGGAAATGCTTGCGAATAGGCTTGGAGCCATCATCGGCGAGACGAACCCTTCCCTCATTATTACGTTCTACCCGGGATACGCTGTGCACCCCGACCATGACGCGACAGGAGCCGCCGTCATCCGTGCGGTAAAAGAGCTGCCTGCTGACAAGCGTCCGAAGGTTCACTGTGTGGCATTCTCCAATAACTGTGAGGAAGAAATCGGCCAGGCCGATGTGGTCAATGATGTAAGTGCGGTTATCGACCGGAAGATCGCAGCCATTAAGGCTCATGCCTCCCAGACACAGCTGATGGCAGCAAACATGGAAGAAAGCATTAAAAATCAGGATCCGGAAGTACTGGCAAGAATGTATAAAGAGCGCTTTTGGACTTATAAAATATAAAAAGGGAGCCTCTCGCTCCCTTTTTATTACTTCTCCATCATTTCCTTCAAATACTGAAGCTGGCTTCCGTCTTCCCGCTTCACAATATTCACGATGAAACGCTTCGTCAATCTGGCTACGAGCCCGCTGGTTTTGACGGTTGCTTCCATCTCCACCTGGGTTCCTTCTTCTATTTCATGAAAATCATATTTATATTCTGTGATCAGTCCATTGGCATTGCTGCGGGTGGTATAGGTTCTGTCCTGTTCAAAATCAATGATTTCAACATCCGCGCTGATCTTTTTCCCTCTGACCATGCGTGTTTCAACAAACTTTGTTCCTTTACCGGTCTCACCCTCGGTCTGTTTTTCCACTTTCACGACAAACGGCATAAGCTCAGGGACATTTTCCATCTTAATCATATAATCAAATACTTCATGTACAGGTTTATTGATAATCTCACTCGAACGAAAATCAGCCATGCTTTGCACCTCAGAATCATAAGTCTATGACTCTATTATATAACAAAAAAGCAGGCTGGAGTAAAGACGGTTCCCTACAGCTTCTGGCGGTAAAGGGAGCAAAATTTACACCAGTCCACAATAACGATTTTCCTGCCTGTAATTTCGATGATTCCTTCCTTTTTCAGCCTGGAAAAAACACGGCTGACACTTTCCCGGGACGTCCCAACAAGGGTGGAGAATTCCTGGACGGTTATGGGGAGCTCAAGGTGCATCCGGTTGCAGTAGTTGGCGCCGAACTTCTCCGCGAGCCTTTCCAAAGTCCGGACTGTTTTCGTATACACATCAAGCAGCGCAATATCCCTCATAATGGAGGTCATATCACGCAGAGATTCACTCATATAGCGGATAATCTGTACGGCCATTTCCGGTGAATACAGAAGCTCCTGCTCCAGTTCATCAGTATTCAGAAAATAGATCTCACCATCCTGCACCATTGTACCTGTCGCAGGATACGTATGGCCCTCCTGGTTAAAGAGGTTGGCTTCAGCAAAAATCTCGCCCTTTTTCTTAATGCAGACAATCAGTTCATTTCCATGTTCATCCTGCTTCGTCAGCTTCACAATTCCGGAGTGCACAAAGTAAACTCCTTTGGCAACCTCATATTCAGACATAATTCTTTCGCCTTTTAAATAAGCTTTCTTAATAATTCGATTATCGATCCGCTCTAGAGATTCAATGGGGAGCTCTTTAAAAATCTCAATCTTGCCTAAAAATTCGTTGATTAACGGCCTATGATCCTGCTTTTCATATTCCATTCCCATCCCCCGCTTTTACCATTCTTAAGAAATATTCTAGCTAAGTACGGATTGGGATGAAGTGACTTAACTCACAAAACGATCATCTCATGCAGAATATTAGCACGTTTAAACAAAATGAGTGATTACTCACTTTACAAATAGTTAGTGGTTCATTTATGATTATAGTGAGTGATTACTCACTTTTTAAAAAGGAGTGAACAAATGAATAGTCCAATCGTTTCCATTCAACATGTATCTAAAAATTACGGAAAGCAGCAAGTTCTAAAAGACATCAGTCTTGAAATTTATGAAGGTGAGATTTTCGGCCTGCTCGGCCCATCCGGAGCAGGAAAGACGACGCTTGTTAAACAGCTGGCAGGCCTGGAGGAGCCCGCACAGGGTGAAAATTATATTTTCAGCGAAAAAATGCCCAGACTGGACCTGATCAAACGAATCGGCTACATGGCCCAATCCGATGCTCTGTACACCGACTTAACAGCAAAGGAAAATCTGGATTTCTTTGCAGCGCTGTATGGGTTAAGCGGCAAGGAAAAAAGGCAGCGGATGGATGAGGTTATGGAATTGGTTTCATTAACAGACCACATTCATAAAATGGTTTCCGACTATTCAGGGGGTATGAAGAGAAGACTTTCCCTTGCCATTTCCCTTCTGCATAGTCCCGGTCTCCTCATTCTCGATGAACCTACTGTTGGAATTGATCCCGTCCTCAGAAAAAGCATCTGGGAATCTTTTAAAAGCCTGAAGGAGAAAGGGACCACCATCCTGGTGACCACTCATGTCATGGATGAAGCAGGAAAGTGCGACAGGCTGGGCATGATTAGAGACGGACAGCTCATTGCAGCCGGGACACCCGAAGAATTAATGCAGCAAGCAGGCGCGGCCACTATTGAAGATGCCTTTCTGGCATATGGAGGTGCTTAATATGAGGATTACAGCACTGGTTATTCGAATACTGCGCCAGATTGTAAGAGATAAACGGACGATGGCTCTGTTGATCCTTGCTCCGATCCTGGTCATGAGCATGCTTCATCTTGTGTTTAACGGAGATGAATATACACCAAAAGTCGGCCTCGTGGATCTGCCTGAAAAAATAGAGACTCAGCTTAACCTGGAACATGCTAAACTCGAACACTATGAAACAGAGAAGCTCGCGAAAAAGGACTTATCAGCCAAGAAACTGGATGCGTATCTGGTGTTTGATCAAATGCCGCCGTCAGTGGTTCTCGAAGGCAGTGACCCAAGTGTAAACGGAGCTGTGATGAGATGGGTTCAGGGTGCATTGAAGCCACTGCAGCCAAATGGCGGGAATCAGGAAGTAAAAGCCGATTATTTATTCGGCTCAGAGGACATGGGGCAGTTTGATTATTTCGGGCCGGTGCTGCTTGGATTCTTTGTCTTTTTCTTTGTATTCCTGATTGCCGGCGTATCTTTTTTAAGGGAACGGACCACCGGAACACTCGAACGGCTTTTGACCAGTCCGCTCAGGAAATGGGAAATTGTTACGGGATATATCATGGGATTTGGAATTTTCACGATGATCCAGGCTGCCATTATCGCCTGGTATGCGATCTATGTACTCGGCATGCTGATGGAAGGCTCTTTTGGCTATGTCCTTCTGATCACACTGCTCCTTTCGCTGACAGCATTGACTCTGGGAATCCTGCTGTCTTCGTTTGCCAACAATGAGCTGCAGATGATTCAATTCATTCCGCTTATTGTGGTTCCGCAGATCTTTTTCTCGGGGCTGTTCAATCTTGAGACCATTTCAGAGTGGCTCAGCTGGGTCGGCCCCTTCACACCTTTATATTACGCGGCTGAAGCATTACGAAATGTAATGGTAAGAGGCTTTGGATGGGATATGATTTATAAAGATCTGCTGATGCTGCTCGCTTTCTCCCTGCTCTTTATGGTTCTGAATATCGCTGCTTTAAGAAGGTACCGGAAAATATAAAATTTCTTTTTATAATTTCATTCCTTTATAATAAAGCTATAGATTTTGCACGTATAAAGGAGTTTACCATGCCAGAGCAGGATTCCATTTTAGAAGAGTTATTTCAGGAAGAAGAAAAGCTTACGGAGAAGCAGAAGAAAATTATCATGGCTGCGATTGAATCGTTTTCTGAAAAGGGCTATGCCGCCACTTCGACAAGCGAAATCGCCAAGAAGGCAGGAGTAGCCGAAGGAACCATCTTCAGGCACTATAAAACCAAAAAGGATTTGCTGATGGGGATCGTTTCGCCGATGATGGCAAAGCTGATTGCTCCGTTCGTTATTAAAGATTTATATAAAGTCATCAATCATGAATATGAACACTTTGAAGATTTTTTAAGAGCCATGATGGAAAACCGGATCGAGTTCCTTAAAAACAATATGCCTCTTATCAAGATCCTGATCCAGGAAATTCCGTTCCACCCCGAACTCAAGGAACAGTTTAAAGAGCATATTGCCATGAAGGTATTCGATCGTTTTGCCAGTTTGGCTGAATACTATCAGAAAAAAGGGCAAATTATTGATATCCCTCCCTACAGTGCCGTCCGAATGACTTTTACGTCGATATTCGGCTTTCTTATCGCGAGGTATTTAATTTTGCCTGAAGCCGACTGGGATGATGAAAAAGAAATCGAGCTGACCATTCAATTCATCATGCATGGACTTTCAGCTAAAAACTGAAGCCTGGCACTGCTGCCAGGCTTCTTATATTTCCGAAAGCTGAATTTTATAAAGCTTGTCATCCTTCTCAAGCGGATTGCCTCGTCCGTCTGTATTGTTGCTGATAAAATAAAGCACATCCCCTTCAATGAAGACATCGCGGATTCTGCCTAAATTAGACACAATCTTCCTGACATTCTTCGTTTCCAGATCAAACTCCAGAACAGCACTGCCTCTTAAGGCGGCGGTGTAAAGCTTGCCCTTATAATAGGCCATCCCGGACGGAGCCCAGGTTTCGTCATCACCGGAGGTAAACAGCGGCGATTCCATGCCTTCTTTCTTCTCGGTGCCTTTTATGACGGGCCAGCCGTAATTTTTTCCTGGAAGGATCCTATTGATTTCGTCATTGGCTGATGGGCCGTGTTCACTTTCATACAAAGTCCCATCCTCCGCCCATGCAAGTCCCTGCGGATTGCGGTGGCCGTAGCTATAGACATAAGATCCGCTGAACGGATTATCAGCAGGTACGCTGCCGTCCAGATTCATTCTTAGGATCTTTCCTCCGAGGGAATTCACATTCTGGGCAATTTCCGGATCGGTCGCAGCATCTCCTGCAGTCGCATAAAGCTTTCCATCAGGGCCTATTTCAAGCCGGCCGCCATGATGGTACTGACCGCTTGGGATTTTATCAAGCAAAAGCTTGTCCTCTTTCCAGGTTCCATCCTGATGCTTGAGAATGACAATTCGGTTAAACTGTCCTGTGGTGTTTTCATAGGTGTAATAGGCGTACGCTTCGTTTGATTGTGGAAAATCTGGTGCCGGCACAAAGCCCAGCAAGCCTGCTTCAGAGGCGGTAGAAAGCTTTTTTGCAAGCTCCACCTTCTGGCGTTCTTTCTTGCCGTCCTCGACCTTCACAATGCTTCCTTGTCTTTCGGTCATGTAAAAGGTTTCGCCCGTTTTGGCAATGGACCAGGGAATATCGAGCTCATCTGCCAGTATTTCCGGCTCTGCACCGGCAGGAAGGCTGGCCTCCTGATCCTCGATTTGCTTCCCGTTATCATTCTCTCCTGCACTAGAACACCCGGCCAGCAGGCCCAAAACGAGCAGCCCTAAACCTAACACCTTTTTCATCCAGCCTTCAGCCTCCCTTGAAATTCTACTTCAGGACTTCCCAGATTGCCTTGGCAACACCGCTGTCTTCATTTGCGGATGTTACCGCATCACACTGTGCTTTAATGATGTCGTCGGCATTTCCCATGGCAACCGATCTTCCTGCGCGTTTGAACATGGACAAATCATTATAATTATCGCCAATGGCCATGGTTTCCAAAAGCGAGATTCCTTTTTCTTTTACAAAAGCTTCAAGGGCAATTCCCTTTTGGGCGTTTACACTTGTCAGCTCCAGATTCTCATCCCCTGATGAACTTACGGCCATGCCTTCAAGCTTCAGCAGATCTTCTTTCGCGGAGACGAGAAAATCCGGTTCAAACGAGAAGGCCAGCAGCTTGTAAATTTGATGCTCGTCACTGTTGAAAAGCTCATCATAGCTGTTCACTTTATGAACAAGCCCTTTTGTAAAGCGCTCTTCCGCCGCTTTGGTCACTTCATCAATATCCGCTTCCGGATTTCCGCTTAAAAAGATGTCGACAATAATGGACACACCGCGGTCTTCATCAATGGTATATGTACCCTGGTTGGTGTATACCTCGAAATAAACATTGTTCTGAACAAGGATATAGGCTGCTTTTTTGGCCAGGACCTTATCGAGCGGGCTGGAGGACACGACCTTCCCATCTGAGGCTCTTACTTCTGCCCCATTTGCGCAAATTATCGGGCAGGAAATGCCGGCTTCATCGAGGACGAAGCTTGCTTCGAAGTAGGAGCGCCCTGTCGCGATGACCACTTCAACTCCTTTTTCCTGTGCGGCTTTAATAGCTTCTAAATTTTCAGGCGTTATTTTCTGTGTGGCGGTTAAAAGCGTTCCGTCCATATCACTGGCAATGCATTTGATCATTAGATTCACCTTCTGGCTGTAGTATTTTTCTGAAAAACTTATTTGCCATTCTATCATGTTCTTAGGGTTATTTTAAATAATTGCTCTTCTTAGCCTACATACTTGCTCCCTTCCCTGATGCTCAATTTTGCAAGTGTGTTTGATTCAATAAACTTTTTTACTGACTCTGGATTTGTTTTCGAGTATTCCCTGAGAGCCCAGCCGATAGCTTTTTGGATGAAGAATTCTTTACTGTCATTGTTTAGGAGGATGAAGCGGTATAGCAGCTCTTCGTCTGTGCTGGCTTTGTATTTCAGCTGAAATAGAATAGCAGTTCTGTGGAGCCACATGTTTTCGCTGGTCGCCCATCCCTCTATTTTTCCGGGGATGATTTCCGGGTTTTTGGCCGCGATGGCGCCCACTGCATGGGCGGCAAGCATGTCAACAGTATCCCACCAGGATTTTGATGTAATCAGCTTTTCGACTAATGCCAGATGGCTCTTGTCCAGTTTCCTGGTGAATTTCCCTATGTAGTCAAGGGCGGCAGCCTGGTATTCACGCTCCTCCATGTCCCATAAGGCCTCCACAAATGCCGGATTAAACGCCTGCTTCAGCAGGCCTGTTTGATTGAAGTATTCCTTTAACAGGGCTCTTCTTTCAGGTGCCTTGATTCCCAGGAAGGAAAAGCGGTTTTTCATATAGTTTTGCATGGGAATCGCTTTTTCTGTGTCCCGGTTTTCTTCAAAAAGCTCGGTTAATAATTGGATATCCATATGAGCACTCCTTTTTACATCAAAATGGGTTTATGTCATCATGTTAAGGGTAAGGTATGGTAGAGATTTGTTGCTTTCTCCGTTTTCGGACAGCTATTCCTCTTCTATTTAATCCCATTTTACCTGCATTTTACAAATCCCATTGAATGATTAGACAGAAAAGAAGGCCAAAATACAAATGTGATTCACATATTTAGGGGGGATTTTATTGAATGATAAATCCGGCAGTATAAACAGTGTATTTTGGGTTTCAGCCGTAGTTATAACATTCTTAGTATTACTTGGGGCCCTGGCTCCTGATCTGTTCGCCAGTGCTGCAACAAAAGCTTTCAATTTTACTACATACGCATTTGGCTGGTTTTACTTAATTTCGGTCTTGTTTTTTGTCTTATTCTGTATCTTTCTGGCTATCAGCAAATATGGCCGCCTCAAGCTGGGGAATGATGAAGATAAAGCGGATTATCCATTTTTCACATGGATTGGGATGTTATTCAGTGCAGGGTTTGGGATTGGATTGGTTTTCTGGGGAATTGCCGAGCCTATGAGCCATTATTTCACTCCGCCAAGGGAAGGCATGGATCCTTTAACAGCAGAAGCGGCCCGCGAGGCGATGGGCTACTCGTTTTTCCACTGGGGAGTCAGCCAATGGTCAGTGTTTACGATCGTGGGACTGTCCATGGGGTATTTCCAATTCAGAAGGAGAGAAAACGGACTGATCTCTACCACTTTAACTCCTTTGTTCAGCAAGAAAAAAGATCCTGTCCTGCTGAAAAAGGTCATTGATATCCTGGCTGTTATTGCCACAGTCATGGGGGTGGCGACCTCGCTTGGACTGGGCATTCTGCAGATTAACGGCGGGCTTGACGCAGTATTCGGCATAGAGCAGAGCACTATGACTCAAATTCTGATTATTGCGGTAATGACTTCTTTGTTTCTGCTGTCCTCCTCGACAGGCCTTGATAAAGGAATCAAATACTTGAGCAACATCAATCTCGGACTGGCACTGGCTTTGATGATTTTTGTACTGGTTACCGGTCCGACTGTGTTTATTTTAAATACTTTTACACTTGGAATCGGCGACTATATCTCAAGTTTTATTAAGTTAAGCCTGCGCTTGACCCCCTACAAGGGAGGCACATGGATCCGCGACTGGACGATTTTTTACTGGGCATGGGCCATTGCCTGGTCCCCTTTTGTCGGAGCCTTTATTGCCCGTGTTTCCCGGGGGAGAACGATCCGCGAATTTGTTGTCGGCGTCCTGATTGTTCCTCCATTAATCGCACTTGTGTGGATTGCCGTATTTGGCGGCACAGCGCTGCACTTTGATTTATTCGGCGGCACACAGATTGCAGAGGCCGTTAACAATGATGTGACTTCTGCGTTATTCCAGACCTATAACCAATTGCCTTTCAGCTTTTTGGTTTCAGTGCTGTCCATTCTGCTGATTTTAACATTCTTAATTACATCAGCTGACTCCGCAACGTATATCCTGGGCGTTATGACCGCTAACGGCACCCTGAACCCTCCGCTTTTCCCGCGGATTGTCTGGGGCTTGCTAATGGGAGCCATTGCCGCAGTCCTGCTGTTAAGCAGCGGACTCGAGGGCCTGCAGACAGCCTCGCTGGTATCGGCGCTTCCATTCACCATTATCCTGATTTTTATGTGCATATCGCTATTGAAAATGCTGCGCAGGGAAACGATACCTGTCAGGCAGAAAAAATAACCGGGCAGACCTCTGGGAGGAGGTCTGTTTTTTTGTTTTTATTAGCGGAGGTTTGGGGAGCTGGCGGTTCGGACTCTGGGGCACGGAATTATTCTTTTTGTGTCCGAAGCTGGGTTGGGTTCTGACTCTGGAGCGCCAATTTTCTCTTTTTGTGTCCGA
>NZ_NJQY01000024.1:0-67987 GCF_010628845.1 Bacillus sp. 22-7
CCTAAAAGCTAACGCTTTTAGCCGTGCGATGATGATGCTGTCGAAGCGTTCCTTGTGGAGCTAGACAGTAATCGGCGTTCAAAAATTATATACTTTCTTATCTTTTAAAAAAAGCAGTCTCCCTCACACATGCACCAGTGCGGGAGACTGCTTCTTTGTTATATAAACAGCAGCAGACTGAGCGCCATGACGGCCATCCCTGCCACAAGACCATAAATGGAAGTATGAGCTTCATCATACTTCTTGGCAGCCGGCAATAATTCATCAAGTGAAATGAACACCATTATTCCGGCAACTGCGGCAAAAATGACACCAAACATGACATCGTTTAAATATGGCATTAAAATCAAGTAGGCCACTAATGCGCCAACCGGCTCTGACAGCCCTGATAAAAATGAGAGTTTAAAAGCCTTCTTCTTGCTTCCTGTGGCATAATAGACAGGAACTGAGACAGCAATCCCCTCTGGTATATTATGAATGGCAATGGCCGCCGCAATGGCGATTCCAAGCGAAGGATCCTGGAGTGCAGAAGTAAATGTTGCAATTCCTTCCGGGAAGTTATGAATCGCAATCGCCAATGCCGCGAAGGTCCCCATTTTTAAGAGTGCCGGATCCTTGACGGTGTTTCCGGAATCATTCATTTCTTCAACTGTCCTCACTTCATGGGGATTATCCTTTTTAGGAATAAACCGGTCAATTATTGCAATAAGGAGGATCCCCCCAAAAAAACCTCCAACAGTTGCCCAGTTTCCGCTTACTTGACCTAATGCTCCTACAAGGGCATCTTTGGCTTTTACAAAGATTTCAATCATGGAGACATAAATCATCACTCCTGCGGAAAAGCCAAGTGCCAATGATAAAAACTTAGTATTCGTTCTAGAAGTAAAAAAAGCCATTAAACTGCCAATACCTGTCGCTAAGCCGGCAAACAAAGTAAGACCTAATGCAAATAATACTTCCTGCGACATTTCACTCTCTCCTTTTTCTCTATTGCCAAAAAGTTTCTCCAGGGCAACTTTTGCGTTAAAAAAATATATATGCCAAATTACTATAAGTATATGCGCCTAACTTAAAAAGTTTACTTTGGTAAACATTTTATCTCCAACCCAAACCAAAAGCAATAAAAAAGGACTATTCGATTATTTTTTCTTCAATATTATAAGAAGGATTGAGGAAAATGTGCATAAAAAAACAAAAACCTTCGCCCTTTAAACAGCGAAGGATCATTCCCAGACTCGTTTTGATTTGAAAAGTTCCTGAAGGTACCCCCATACAGATATGGGTGACATGATCATTTGATAGAACAGGATAAACGTAAAGAATCCTAAAATATTCTTTCTGACTTTCAGATTCAGATTTTTAAACACATAATGCTTTTGATACATGTATAAGATTCCGTAGCTTAACATGGTAAGCGGCAGCACAAACAAGGTCATCGGGCCAACTATCCAGAAGTAGCCGAAGAACGCAAGCATTAATCCGGGAATCCAGAAAAAAGTATACACCATATCCAGATATGGCATAACCAGGTTAACACCTGTTAAATATTTTGTGTATATTTGCGGCTGATTCCATGGCTTGATTTCATTCAGGCCTTCAATCATTCCCCTTGCCCACCTTGATCTTTGCTTTGCAAAGTGGGATAACGTAGAAGGAACATCTGTAAAAGCTGCAGCCAGCGGCTCAAAATATACTTTCCATTCCTTCTGAAGCAGCCTCCAAGTCAATACAATATCTTCGCCAATGGCATCTGGCCAGCCATTTACCTGGCGGACGGAGTCAGTTTTGTATAAACTGAAAGCCCCCTGTGCAACCAGTGTTCCCTGATATAACCCCTGCAGTCTTTTTATTGAGGCTATACCCAGGTAATAGTCCCACTCCTGTGTTTTCGTCAAAAGGTTTTCCCGGCTATTGCGTACAAGCATCGAGCCCGCCACCGCACACACCTCTTCAGGACTGCTTTCCATGCGTGATACTAAAAAGCGGACAGCTGAAGGGTGCAGCAGGGTATCTGCATCAAGTGTGATAACATATTCTGTTGTCACATGCTGAAGGCCTTTATTTAATGCATGGAATTTCCCGGTCTTTGGTTCCTTCAAAATATCAATCGCAAGGTTAAGCTCTTTTTGTGCTCTTACTATTTCAAGGTGAGTATTGTCTGTAGAACGATTGTCTATAACGATGACCTTAATCTTCCCATGATAGTCCTGGCCTGCCACATAGCTTAACGTTTGAAAGATTGTTTTTTCTTCATTGAAGGCGGCTACCAGCAATGTCACTTCCTTATCAGGATCCGGATTCTTAAAAGATGGCTGCCTGTCCAAAAGCAGGCTCATCAACAGAAAGGCATTCATATAGCCCGGTACATAGGCAATACCCCCAATAATAAGAATGCTGATCGGGAGTGTGACAATGTCTGATAGATCCTTCAGCCAGGGCAATGATAGATATATAGAAAAAGCCATCCATAATAGAGAAATCAGGTGACTTATGACAAATTTCTTATTTATGGATAAATAAACTTTATTTCTCCTGCGTTTTATGAACGGATCTGCAGGGATGGAACTCGGCTCCATAGGTTCACCCTCAATGAATATAGTTAATTAAAAAATATAGTATTTTATCATTGAAGTAACCTGGTAATTTATACTATGCAGAATGTCTCCTTTTTTGATTGCCAGCCATGGCTCGCATCAAAAAAGAGCAGCCTTAGACTGCTCCTGACCCGTATCTTATTTTAGAAAGGTACCATTCATATATTCCTTATAAGCGGTCCGTATTTCTTCTTCCGTATTCATGACAAACGGTCCACGGGCCACAACCTGTTCTTTGACCGGCTCACCTGCATATAGCAGAAAACGCAATGGCTCTTCGGCTTTAACGGCTATTTCGCTTTCACCGTTCCCGCCATCCCCCAATTCAAGGGCCTGGCCATTGGCCCCGTGAACTTTATTTTCTCCAAAAATACCGCTGCCCTCTATAATATAAATAAAGCCTTTGTAGCTGCCAGGCAGTTCCTGTGAAGCTGCAGCCCCTTTTTCCATCCTTACTTCAACCATTGTGACAGGCACATGATTTAAGGTTGGTGATACAACTCCTCTAGAGGAACCGGAGAAGACTTTAAAAACTGCACCCTCTTCCTCCCGGACAGGTACTTCACTGCCTTTAAGGTTTTGGTATCTTGGTGCTGTCATTTTCTTTTCCCGTGGAAGATTGATCCACAGCTGCAGCGAATGGGCAGTAATTCCTTCAGATGGCACTTCATTATGAACGACACCGCTCCCTGCTGTCATCCATTGAACATCACCAGGACCTAACACACCGCCCTCACCGGAATGGCTGTCATAGTGCTCAATGGCCCCTTCAATGACATAAGTTACCGTCTCAATCCCGCGATGGGGATGAACGTCAAACGCTCCCTTTTGAAACTTATCTTCCATCATCAGCAGAAAGGGGTCATACTTTTCCCAATTTCCCGGTTCTATTACAGGACCTGCTGCATGAATAGGGCTATGTTTCTGTAATTTTACTTTCCTGATGGAGGCAATCTCCCGCTTTGTTATTATTTCATTCTGCATCCGCCATTTCTCCCCTTTATATGTAAAGGGAGCAATTGAAAACAATTGCTCCAACTATATTATTGATTTCCCTTTTTAATCCACTCAGCAACAGTGACAGTCCTTTTTGCCTGATACTTAACAGCTTCTTTTACATCCTCAATCATTTTTCCATCCTGATCAACCGTTACGCTTGTTCCATATGGATTGCCGCCTGCTCCGAAAAGAACCGGATCGGTGTAACCCGGAGCAGCTACAATCGCTCCCCAATGATACATCGTGGTGTAAAGAGAAAGAATCGTTGCTTCCTGCCCGCCATGTGGATTTTGGGCTGATGTCATCGCACTGACTGCTTTATTCGCAAGCTTTCCTTTTGCCCAAAGGCCGCCAGTTGTATCAAGGAACTGCTTCATTTGCGAAGGCATATTGCCGAAACGGGTAGGCACACTGAATATGATGGCATCTGCCCATTCAAGATCATCCGCTTTAATTTCAGGCACATCCTTTGTAGCCTCGACAGTTGCTTTCCATGCCGGATTGCCTTCAATAGCAGATTGCGGCGCCAGTTCCGGAACCTTAAAAACTTTAACTTCCGCACCAGCTTCTTTGCCGCCTTCCTCCGCCCATTTAGACAATTGATAGTTTGTTCCGCCCATGCTGTAAAAAACAACGGCTAATTTTACATTTTCCATATTAATCGTCTCCTTTTTAGGTGAATTTCCAAATAACCTTGATAGGATACCCATGATAGCACTCCCTATTCTTTCATTCTCTTCCCTTATAATTCATTAGATTAACTTTTTTATATTTGTTTATACCAGCGGGCTGCAGCCTGAACTTCACCCATGGTTAATTGATGGCCAAAACTTTCCCAGTGAAGCTCGACTTTCGCTCCTGCACTTTCCAATAATGACTGTAAATCAGTGGATTCTTCTGCAGGACAAATCGGATCATTGGTCCCGGCCGCGATAAATACTGATGTTTCGCTGAGATCGGGCAATTCAGCACCACGCCTTGGAACCATTGGGTGATGCAGAATCGCTGCTTTTAAGGCGTTTTCATGATGAAATAATAAGCTTCCTGCAATATTAGCTCCATTTGAATAGCCGATTGCCACAATGTTGTCTCGTTCAAAACCGTATTTCTGTGCGGCTTCATCTAAAAAGCCGTTTAATTCTTTTGTGCGAAAAAGCAGATCTTCTTCATCAAAGACACCTTCTGCCAGCCTGCGGAAAAATCTTGGCATCCCATTCTCCAGTACATTACCGCGCACACTTAGAACAGAAGCCTCCGGATCAATATGACCTGCAAGCGGAAGCAGGTCAGTTTCTGTACCTCCCGTTCCGTGAAGCAGCAATAATACAGGCTTGGAAGGATCTTTTCCTTTTTGAAAAATATGTTTCATCGTATCTTCCTCTCTTTGTTTTATCGCAGTCTAACGGGCAGTATGACCCCCACTTCAAGACTCAAAGGAATCAAAGGAGGATATGGGGGTCAAACTGCCCGTAAAGGCCCGAAAGAAGGACAAAGACTAACAACGCCACATCCTATGGCAACGTCTTTGTGACCCACTTCCTGTGGGCCTCAACTTACAATCAGTGGGGGATAAGGAAAACCCCCACTGATTGAAGTTTCACTTTATTCCAGTTCCCTGACTTCAATAGGGATTAATTTTCGCTCGATGCGATCTCTCATATTCTCATATTGTTCAGGAAGCATCAGCTTCTCCCCCATTTCACCGGGTGATTCGTCATGTGCAAATCCTGGCAGGTCAGTTGCAATTTCAAAAAGAATTTCCCCGTGCTCCCGAAAATAAATGGCATTAAAATAATTCCGGTCCCTGACTGGTGTTACCCCATAGCCATTTGACCTCACATATTCCCGCCACTCCAATTGATCCTGATCATCTTCAGCCCGCCAGGCGATATGATGGACAGTGCCGACACCCATCCGGCCTCGCTTGCCGGAAGTCTTTTTCAGGTCTATGACATTGCCGATTGGGGCTGAGGATTGGAACCGGATTATTTCTCCTTCTTCCCCAATGCGTTCAAGACCCATAACACTTTCAAGCAGATGTGCTGTCTGTTCCGGCTGGGATGAATAAAGAGTCGCCCCTGCAAAGCCCTTTACTGCAACATCAGGAGTAATTCCTCCAAATGTCCAAATATTCGTCTCACCCTCATCTCTTTCCACCATTTCCAATACGAGACCGTGAGGATCCTGAAATCTTATTGATTCTTCACTAAATCTTTTTTCCATTGTGTAAGAAATTTTAAATTTCTTAAATCTGTCTTTCCAGAATTCAAGAGCACCCCTGGGAATCGCATAGGAGGTGACGCCGACCTGGCCATCCCCAATCTCTCCCTGGAAGGCATTTGCCCATGGGAAAAATGTAATGATTGTCCCCGGCTTCCCTTCATTATTGCCAAAATACAGGTGGTAGGTGCCGGGATCATCAAAATTCACAGTCTGCTTGACCATCCTCAATCCTAAAACACCTGCATAAAAATCGATATTCTCCTGAGGGTGGCCGACGATCGCACTGATATGATGAATTCCACTTATGGCTTTGTTCACTATCACACCTCTTTCTCATTAATGTAACCAAAATTCAATCTATGAAACTCATTTTAAATCAAATATTTTCACTTCAAGATAAAATTTCTTTCTCAATCAGAAAAACAACTGAATGCCTCGAATTAATTTATCTCGAATCCAAGATAATTATAAAATATACTCACGTTGCTGTCAATCTTACGGATTGAAGCAGAAACTGGAATATTTTGATTGAGCATATTGACATCACCTAAAACATAAAGGTATATATTAATTATAATATTAGAATTTTCAGACGAATATTTGGAGGTAAGGAAATGTACAATGCATACTGCCGAATGTACCAGAAAACCTTCAAGCTGGTATCGCCTCTTTTACCCTGGCGGGAACCGGAACTTTTAGAAGGCGCTAATAGCCTGGACAAACTTCCCGATATTATTAAGAAAACAGGCATAAGCAGAATTTTGATTGTAACAGACAGCGGCATCACTTCTCTTGGGCTGATGGATGGTTTGCTATTAAATTTACAGAAGTGGAATATTGAATTTTATATTTATGATAAAACGGTTCCAAATCCGACAATTACTAATATTGAAGAAGCACTTGAAGAATACATGAAGAATAATTGCCAGGGTATTCTTGCCTTTGGCGGGGGTTCACCGATGGATTGTGCTAAAGGCGTTGGTGCAAGAGTTGTGAGGCCTGAGAAAAGCATCCCGCAAATGAAAGGCCAATTTAAAGTGAGAAAAAAGCTACCTCCCCTTTTTGCAGTCCCGACTACAGCAGGTACAGGAAGTGAGGCCACTGTTGCAGCGGTCATTACCGACAGCCGTTCACATGAGAAATACGCCATTATTGATCTTTGTCTAATTCCGCATTATGCAGTTTTAGATCCCTTGATTACGATAAAATTGCCTCCTCATATAACGGCTGCAACCGGTATGGATGCACTCACCCATGCCATCGAAGCCTACATTGGGAGAAGCAGTACAGCAGAGACGAGAAAGTTGAGCATAGATGCAGTCCGGCTGATTTATGATAATCTTTACGAAACATATCAGAATGGCGAAAATCTGGAGGCAAGAGCCCGTATGCAAAAAGCTGCTTATCTGGCAGGACTGGCTTTTACCAGGTCCTATGTAGGCAATGTTCATGCTATCGCCCATACGCTGGGAGGATTTTACTCTGTTCCTCATGGTTTGGCTAATGCTATCATTCTTCCATATGTACTGGAGCATTACGGCGAGGCAGTCTGGGAACCCCTAGATGAACTCGCAATGGCGGCGGGCAAAGGTGATCCGGGAGCTTCAGCTGAAGAAAATTCAAAGAGCTTTATAAGCAGCATAAAATCCCTCAACCATAAAATGGGGATCCCCCAAAAGGTGAGTGGAATAATAGACAGTGACATTCCCGTAATGGCTGAACGTGCCTTAAAGGAAGCCAATCCCTTGTATCCTGTGCCGAAAATCTTCGGCAGAAATGATATGTTAAAACTGTATCAGATTATAAAGGAATAATATTATGGCACACCTTTCGAACTCATGGCTTTCCGCTAAAAATTTCAGTGGCTCACACCAATAAAAGGCAGATGCACATTAAATGCATTCTGCCTTTAACGCTTTATCTGAACCAGCCCTTCTTCATAAACCACCAAAACATGCCTAAGGCAATAATAAACATTAATAACAGTGTTTCAAAATATCCATATTTCCACGATAATTCCGGCATGTTTTCAAAATTCATCCCATATATGCCCGCTATAAAAGTTAAGGGCATGAAAATGGTTGTTATCACGGTAAGGACTCTCATTACCCGATTCGTCTGATGGGAGTTGATCGATAAATAACTGTCACGGATATCGTTCGTCAATTCCCTGTTTCCATCAATCATTTCAGTCAATTTCAATAAGTGGTCATGAATATCAGCAAAGTATTCGTATCTTTCCTTTAAACCTTTAAGCCTATGGGAATTAATGACACGGTATATTAAATCCCGCATCGGAATCACAGTATATCTTATCTGCAATAAATGATGGCGGATATCAAATAACTTCTCCAATAATTCTTCCATCGTTTCATCATTTGGGTTATCTTCAATGAGACTCAAACGATCTTCCAGCTGATAAACGATAGGAAAGTAATTATCCACTATTTTATCAATGATGTGGTACATGACCAGGTAAGGGTCCCATTTACTAATCTTCTTACTTAAGCTAAGCCTTTCCCAAACATCATTCATTTCCCTGGAGAGTTCATGATGGTAGGATACTATGTAATTTGAGCCAATAAAAAAGTTAATTTCCTGTTTATCTTCGTTAATATGATTTAGGCTATGGGTGACAAAAAAACTATAGTCTTCATAATAGTCCATTTTGGGGCGCTGGAGTTTGACAACACAATCCTCTATTGCCAGGGGGTGAAAGTGAAAAGTCTTGTCGAGTTCAGCAGTTTCCTCCTCGGTTGGCTGATCAAAATCAACCCAAAACCACTTATAGCTTTCCCACTCAGCTTTCAGCCTCTCTAAAGTAATATCCTGTTTCAGTTCATTTTTCTTGTTAACAGCTTGTATTCTTATCATGAATGTCTCCTAGTCTTTCCAATCTCAAAACATATTTTTTCCATTTTTAATAATGATATCCTAACTCTCCATTGGTGTATTTATTATCTACCTCTTTTTCTTGCTCTGTTAAACAAGAATTTACTTTTCTCGGTAATTATAGAAAATATACACTCAGTAACCGTCTGCTTTAACGCTTTTACCGCGAAAAGTTATTTTAATTAACAAAAAATATTGACTAATCTAAACTTATCTGATAAATTATTTTCAAATAATAAATCGCTGAAGAGAAGAGTAAGACAGGAATGCTGTTCCAAAGAGAGCCGGCATATGGTGAAATCCGGTGTCCAGTACCTGATCCGAAGATCATCTCTGAGATGCAAAGCTGAAATACAGTAAGCTTTGACGGGTTTTCCGCCGTTACAATGGAACGCGTATGATTGTACGCAGCTGAGTGCTGCAGTTTTTTGAACTGCGGAATTAGGGTGGTATCGCGAGTATAGACTCGTCCCTTTCTGGGGACGGGTCTTTTTATTTTTAAAAAAAGGAGTTTGAGCAGCTTATGAAGAAATTTGACAACTTTTTTATCGGTCTCATGTTATTCTCAATGTTTTTTGGAGCAGGTAATTTAATATTCCCTCCCTACCTTGGTGCTTTATCAGGTACCTCCTTTTGGCTTGCGATTACAGGTTTTATTCTGACTGCTGTAGGCTTGCCATTTATTGTACTGCTTTCCATCTCCATGGCAAAGGGTGGAATTGAAGCGATTGCCAGCCGGGTTCATCCTCTTTTCGGCACTTTATTTATGGTTATCATCTACCTATCCATTGGTCCTTTCCTGGCTATTCCCAGAAATGCAGGTGTTGCTTTCGAGATGGGTGTCATGCCATTTATTAATGATTCATGGAACCTATCACTAATATTGTTTACGTATTCCGCAGTCTTTTTCTTGCTTGTATATGTTGTCAGTTTAAATCCGGCCAAAATGGAAAGGTTTATAGGCCGCTGGCTTACTCCTGTTCTGCTGCTGTCGGTTGTTATCCTTTGTACAGCTGCAATCATGAATTTCGACACAAAGCAGCTGGCTCCATCTGGCGGTTATGACAGCGGCGCATTCTTTAAGGGTTTCCTTGAAGGCTATAACACAATGGATGCCCTTGCCGCCCTTGCCTTTGGAATTGTCATTCTTACTGCCATCCAGAAAAAAGGTGTACATGACGAAAAGCAATTATCCCTCTATACACTAAGAGCTGCAGTAATAGCTGGTGTGCTGCTGGCAGCCGTTTATATTTCCCTTGGTTTATTAGGAGCTAAAATAGCTGCGAACGGCACTTTTGAAAACGGGACAGCCATTTTATCATCTGCCGCTACCCTGTTATTCGGAAGAGCTGGAACGACATTCATAGGTGCAATTTTCACTCTTGCCTGTTTTACGACTGTAGTAGGCTTAACATCAGCCTGCGGACAATATTTCTCAAAGCTGCTGCCAAAGGTAAGCTATAAATTAGTCATCAGTGCCGTAACCTTGATTGGTTTTACCTTATCAAATCTTGGGTTAAATCAAATTCTCAAAGTATCTGTTCCTTTCCTGGTAACAGCTTATCCTTTAACCATTGTGCTGATTACGCTGAGCTTCTTTAATGGCTTTTTCCGAAATCCGCGAAAAGTTTACGGGAGTGCGCTATTATTCACTATAGTATTTGCAGCGCTGGGAGGTTTAAGCACCTTTGGCTTTAATCTCGGAGCCCTTCAATCCCTTAGGGAAGTTTTGCCTTTCGCATCGGTTGGAATGGAATGGGTTGTACCAGCTGCAGCAGGTACTGCACTGGGCATCCTTCTAAGCAAAACTGACAGGCAACAGCCGGATTCGGCAAAACAGATGGATGTAAAAGCTTCTTGATAAAAGCCAGGCTGCTTAAACAGCCTGGTTTTCCTATTCCTTCACTTCATTATAAGACGGCTCCAATAAATACTTAATATGGATTCCGCTTTCTAATGAAGGGTTTTCACAAACCCAGTACTCTTTGCCTGATAGCCTAAACTAATATAAAATTGATGAGCGTCTTCGCGTTCAGTCCTGTTTCCGCTATTTAGTACAATTCCGGCAGCCCCCAATTGTTCTGCAAAATTTTCAACAGCCTGCATCAGCTTCTTACCTGCACCCATCCCTCTGTAAGCAATAACTCGGATATGAATGCCGTCAGTATTATATAAAAGACCTGTATGGAATCCAGCCATTCCAATTACTTTATCTTCTAGACAAGCCACTAATGAATAATAATCAGGATGTGCACCGATGTTATTAAGCCTCTTTTCCATCAGCTCTTTCGACACCGGATAGCCCAGATCCCCCATTAAGCTTGCAAGCTGGGGAATATCCCCGATAGCTGCTTTCCTGGTATGTATTTTAAGCTCCATTTGGCACCATCCTGCCTTTATGCATAGTTTTATTCCCTTACCCAGATTGCTTTTGTATATCCAATTTTCAAACCTGCTTTTTCCATATTATTCTGGCTTGCCGAACCAAACCTTGCCTGACCTGTCACAAGCTCTGAATTTTGTGTAATCGCCTGATAGATTCGGGCTTGAATAAGCGCGCTGTGGACCCCTCTGTTTCTGAAAGCAGGCAAAACAGCCGCAGCCGCAAGATTCGCTGCCTTTTCTATGATATAAATAACACCTATTCCAGCTGGTTCATTGTTTACAAAGGCAAGATAAAAGGACCAGTTTCTATTGTCATAAAGAACCTCATTATTTTCAGCTATTCCTTGGCTAAGGAATCCAGGCATTCCAAACCCCTTTGTATATAGCTCACCGAAAAGATCAAAGTCGCTTCTTTGCATCCTGCGTATATCAATATCGGCATTAATGGGAATGTCCACAAGATCTGAAGGTTCCGCAAACAAAGTGGTATGGAAATCACATTGATAGAACCCTTTTTGATGAAGGATCCTCAGTAAATCTGAGGATCCGTTTGAAGGTGTAATCTCCAATCGTATGGGAATTCTTTTTCCCTGATAGAAATCAATAATTTGATCCAGAGCTTCGGCATCTGCTGCGTTAAATCCTTTTACAAGATTGAAGGATGGACCCGGAATATTCCTGGCAGCGAAAGCGGTTGTCCCGCCAATCCTTTTAATTTCCACGCCCATTGGGTTTCCATCCCGATTTTTAATTGCCGTCAATCTGGAGAGCAGCACACTTGTCTCTGACTTGTCCAATCTCTCAGCTAAGTCACTTTTCATCACTAGATTCATAATTTTTCACCTCATTTATTTAACGTCAAGCCTTCCAAAAGAATCCAATATTTTGTACCGCTTAACAGCAAGTATTCCTTTCCAATGATTGCTTGCAACCTGGAATTCATTTTCATATTGTCCCCAGCTCCAGGGAATGTCCCAAGTTCCTTCATTTGAGAGCTGCTCAATATAGAAATCAAGATTATCATCTATTGACGTTCCAAATCTCATAGAAAGTGAATCTTCTGGCTGCTCAGCGAAATCCAAGGGAGTGGCTACATAGCCTTCTGCCCATTCTGATTTATTCTTCCCGGCAGCTTTGTAAGCAAGAGCATTCACTTTTTCAGCCGTCTCCTTGAGCGGGTAATTAAGTCTTGAATCAAATTCAGATTCCTGCTTCGACATTAGCTTTACCAACTGCTGAAAATTGTTTATTTCATGTCTATCCATTTCATCAACTTCCATTAAATATGCAATTGCATTCTTTACGGTTTTCCATCCTATTTCAGCAGCACTGCTTCCAGGTGGCGACCAATGCAATAAGAACCCTGCAAGCTCTGCACTTGGATTATAAGCCCAATTATCCTGGATATTCTCTGTCCAATGCCACCAAGGAGCATGTGGGTACTCATTGTTTGAAGTCATCACAGATGGCCACATTTTATTCTCATGGATATAGCTGTGTTCTAGATAATTTACTAGTTTTTGTACAACTTTCAACTCGGGTTTTGCTTCAATTTCCATTAAGATTTGACCGGCAGCCCAGGAAGCCATCGGTGACGAGTAAGGTGACCAGAAATCAGGTTCAATGCCATGGCCAAATCCCCCGTCTTCATTCTGAAACGCTTCTACACATTTTATTACCCCTTCATCATTACGATCCTCAAAATGGTACGACCATAAAGCAGATTCAAGCGGTCTTGCATTTCTTTTTACCCATCTGCTTGTGTTCTGAAATTTTTCTTTCGTTATCTTCATATATAAAATCCTTTCTAAATTAGGAGCTTTTCTTATTAGTTTTTCTAGCTATAATACCAATTTCCTTTTTTAAACAATAAAAAAAGGAAAAGAGCCAATGCTCTTTTCCTAATCAATCCACTTTACAATATCATCGAATGGTCTGCGCGCTTTTGGTCTTGGGTCTTTCACTCTGTATCCAAAGGCACACATTACCGACAGTCCGAAGCTTCCTTCTTCAAGCAAGCCTTCCTCATTCAGGAGCTTATTCATTTTTTCAATGTCAAACCCCTCAATGGGACAGGAATCTATACCAATTTGTGCAGCGGCGGTCATCATATTCCCAAGTGCAATGTAGCTTTGCTTGCAGGCCCAATCAAAGAGTGGGCGATCTCCTTCCAGCAGATCAAAATCGGACTTCTGGAATTCCTCAATCCGCTGCAGATATTTGTCCATCATTTCTTCCGGCATGCCCAGGGTATTTCTAAAATGATCCTGCAGATAGCGGGAATCATATTTTGTATCTTTTTTCGTTCTTGCCAGGATTAAAACAAAGTGGCTAGCTTCAGGCAGTTTCCCGTATGCTCCCCAGGAGGCATTCTTAATTTTCTCACGGAGCTCCTGGTTCTGAACAACCACAAAACGCCATGGTTCAAAACCAAATGAACTTGGTGAAAGTCGGCCTGTCTCCAATATAAATCGGAAATCTTCCTCGGGGATTTCTTTATTTGGATCAAATTCCTTTGTCGCATGCCTGAATTGATAGGCATTCAGGATTTCTTCCTTTAAAACTTCCTTTTCACGCAAAACCAAACACTCCTTTTCTGACTGTTCTAACTTTAACGTAACATATTACAGCATAACATTCATGAAATCAGCTTTTAGTCTGCCCTTTTCACTGCTGTTCCTAATCATTTGGGGCAATTTCATTGCAAATCCATAGACAGCCTGATCATATCCCGGCAATGGATTCCATTTTCAATGATATCTTCTTTGTAATGCCTCACAAAAAAATCTCTGTCGACCCCTGTGATTCTAAAACCGCATTTTTGGTAAAAAGCCAGCTGGCCAATACTTGAATTCCCCGTTCCAATTTCAAGGGTCTTATATTCACCTTGAAACGCAAGCTCTATTGCATGCTCAAGAAGTTTTCTGCCGATGCCCTCACCCTGATATTTTTCACTAACGGCAATATTAATAATCTCACAAGTTCCTGGTCTTGTGGCTAGAAGGATATAAACGCCGACTACTTCTCCGTTTATTTCAGCAAAATATGTTTCCCCTCGATTTACATAATCTTTAATAAATTCAATTGAAGGATCTGCCAATAATAGCAGATTCATTGGAGGGGGCTCTGAATGGTTCATTTTTCGTATCTTCATTATGTCCTCCTTTTTATGTCAAGCTTCCAAAATAACCTTCTCTTTCTGTATAACGATGATCCATAGCAGTCATCTCCCCCAGTCTTCTTTGTTTACCTTTTTTATTTGGATTTCTTTCTCATGCTTATCGATATATTCAAAATATCCAATTCTATTTCCCCATGGATCAGCAAATGTAGCCCACTTAACAGGGACTTCTTTTCTCGTATGGATTTCAAATGGTGTTATTTTTAATTCTGTGATTAGTCTTTCACGTTCCTGCTCAAGATCAGGCACCCCAAGCCTAATTGGACCGCTTCCTATACTGGGTGAACCCACAGCTATCTGTAGCCAGCACCCTGTGATGAGTTCCCATTCTGCAAATCCTTCATGCGGAATGAGATCAGGTTTTTTATTAAGCAATGTTTCATACCACAACAGTCCCTCTTTCATATCCAGCACCCGGAATTGAACCGTCATTTCATAGATCATTTCAGTCCCTCCAATCTCGCACAAAATTATGTAATTCGTTGAATTTATCACATTTCCTTCATTTAGATTGTTTTTGCTCCTGAGCACAGGGAATTAAGAGTAGTGAATAATAGAAAGGGAGTTGTATGAAACATGTCAATTAAGGCTTTAGTTTTAAACTGTACACTAAAAAAAAGCAGTGAACCTTCCAATACCGGTGCACTTATAGATGAGGTTGTTAAATTTTTTGATAAAACGGAAGTGAAAACAGAGGTTGTTACAGCTGCAGACTTTAAAATTGGTTCCGGTATTACTTCTGAAGCTGTAGATCAGGAGGATGAATGGCCGGATATTTTTAAGAAGGTTGAAGAGGCAGATATCCTTATCGTTGGTTCTCCCATCTGGCTTGGCGAGCAGAGCAGCATCACCACAAAAGTAATCGAAAGATTATATGGAGGAAGCAGTCTGACAAATGAAAAAGGACAGTATATTTTTTACAACAAGGTTGGCGGTGTTGTGGTGACCGGCAATGAAGATGGAGCCAAACAAGTTTCCCGCTCCGTGTTATATTCACTTTCCCATATGGGATTCACCATCCCTCCAAACGTTGACACCTATTGGGTTGGTGAGGCTGGCCCCGGACCATCCTTTATTGAAGCAAAGGGCTATGACAATGACTTCACAAGAGAGCATGCCAAAATAATGGCCTATAATTTACTCCATTTTGCTAGAATGTTAAAAGCTCATCCGATACCAGCCGAAGGTAATGTTGTCAAAGGCTAGTTACATTAATATGCAGTAAAAAACCAGCATAAGCCCTAAATGCTGGTTTTTACTCTTTATTTTTTTGGAGAAATTTGTAATCCTACCTGATCTAACGCGTGGGTGATTCCCTGCTGCAGAACTGAAAAACATGGAATTTGTGTTTCCTTGTTTCCGCTCTCGATGATTTGCAGGCTAAGTTCGGGTGAAATCCCGACAAAAATGCAGTTTGTGCCCAATAGGGAAGCTGCTTTTACGAATTTCTGCAGAAAATCTAAAGTATATTGATCAACACCCTTTAAAGCAGTTAAGTCCAATATTAAATACTCTGCTTTATACCGGGGAAGATTCAGTAATGTTCTGTTCAGCAGTTCCTCCGCCCTCAGCTCTTCATATCTTCCCACTAAAGGAATGACCAGAATGGAATCGATCACTGGAATTATAGGAGAAGATATCTCTTTAATAATTTCAGACATTACTTTGGTCTGCTCAGCAATTTCCTTTTCCAGCTTTTTCTGGGCGCTTTGATTCTGCTCTTTAATCAAGGCACTGATATTCTGGGAGGGCGTAATGTCGGACTCAAAAAATTCGTATTCGGAATAATGATCCCCCTTAACCTGGCTTTGTTTCACTTTATACCATATATTTGTTTCAAACAGGCCGCTGAGCACCCCTGCCCAATGTCCAGGCAAAAAAGTGCCTTCTGCTTCTTTTTTTTGTTCCACATTAATCTTATACTCCCACCCATTTTTAACACGAATGATCGCCTTCTTTTCATCGAGGCTAAAGGATGCAATATCTGTTTTTCCCCATCCGGCAGTTAAATACATATTGGGTAAATGATTAATAATGTCTTCTTTTTCTTTATTCGATTCCAAATAAAATTTGCTGACAATTTTTCCTGTCCTGTAGCCAGCGGTTTCAAGAACAAGCTCGGCTGACTTTTCACCAGAGATTTCCTCAATGGAGTCCAGGAGAGTCTTAAAAGCTGTGTTTACCCAAAACACTACCACTTCGTCATTTTCGAATTTAAACGTTGCATTATCCAGATCCCAATCAAACAGAGATCCATTCACATTTATTTCATACTTAGAAGAATTAGTCTCCATAAATGTCCTCCTTATCTAATAAATCATTGCTGTCTAGTCATCTATTTAAAGAACAATAATATTCTATCCTCGAGGTTAGTTCGGAGTCAAAAATGTATGTGCTGGTGGGAAAACCTTATCGAAGATAATAAAATCCATATAGCATAGCTGCTGAAAATGCTTCGAAACAGACAAAATCTATCTAATTTTTCGCATGCACCGTTTTTATTCACCCCCAAAAAAGAATAGGCATGCAAATCCTCCCCGCTTATACCTACCCTTCTTCATTCCACTTAATCGCAAATGCAGTGCCTTTTGCCGAACTTTCTTTTAAAAATAAATTTGCGTTCAGAGCATTAGCCAGCAGTTTGCTGAATGGAAGCCCCAAGCCAAGCCCTCTTACTTTAAGCTTCTTCTGTTCACCCCTGTAAAAACGCTCAAAAATATAAGGCTGCTCCTCTTCGGCTATTCCCGATCCATTATCATGTACCTCAATATATCTTTCACTTAAAATAACAGTAATGCTGCCATCTTCATCAATGGCATGATAAGCATTATTCAATAAATTAATCATAACCTGCTGCAGACGGTACGGGTCTGTTGATCTGCATATGGTTTCAGCGGGCACTTCCACACTATAGTGAAAATTGCCTTTCTGTGCTAAAGCCCATTGCCTCACAATATCATTAACGAGCTTATTCATATCACAGTTTTCAGGCCTAATTGAAAAGGCACCAGCCGAAAGTGAATTAAAATCGAGTAAATCCTCAATCATTTTCTGCAAACGGCTGACTTCTTTTAGGGAAATATCAAGAAACTCCTCTTTTTCTTCACCGCTTACAACATCATCACGCACTGCCTGAATTAGACCGCTTATAGATGTGACAGGTGTTTTTAAATCGTGTGTGACCCCAGCCAGCAATTCTGCCCTTAGTTTTTCAAGGTGCATTAGCCGCTCTGCCATTTCTTTAAACGAAATGATTAAATTATGAATCTCTTCCTCATTAGCCCTGGCTTTGAGGTCGATTTTATAGTCTCCTTCGCTGACTTTCGAGGCAGCTTGAGCTACTTCCTGAATGGGCCTCGAAATTTTCCTGGATAGAAAATAAATGACACTCCATCCGAGAAGACCCAATCCTGTGAGCATGATAAATAACAGGGAATATTCCTGATTTACGTTCGTCAAATCATCTGCGCTTTGGATCACAACGACCCATCCCACCTGGTTATTATCGAATGATATCTCCGACTTGACCGCATAAACCGCTTGCCCACCCTGTGTATTCAATTTTTGGACGTTCTTTTGATTTTCAAGCATATCTGCAGGCAGAGTTCCGAGATTGGGACCAGCCTGGTTATTTCTTTGCATACGTCCAGATTTTTTATATAATACCTGGCCATTTAAATCACTTATGAAAACCTGGGGATCAAACTTAAATTCCAGCAGCTTCGCTCTTTCCTCCAGCATTCTGTTAAAAAATGGATCAAATTCAATGCTTCCGTCCTGCTGAACGACACGATCTGCTGTTTCAACAGCAACATACTGCAGCAAATTCAGCCGGTTTTCAAGTGTTGTCTGCCTGATCCACCACATAGATCCCGCTGCCAGTATGATAAGGCCGATGACAAGTGTAAAAAGATAGCGGGTTGTCCAATAGCGGAGCAGGGATGTTCTTTTGTTATTTTTCATAAACATGGAATTGGTACCCCATTCCTCTGAGAGTCCTGATTTCACCTTCAGTTTCGGGCCAGTCCGTTAATGCCTGCCGTACCCTCTTTACGGCCAGATCGACAGCACGGTCGCTTCCGTCATAATCCATCCCCCAGACATGTTCAATCAACTGATCCCTGGTGAAAGTTCTGTTAGGCCTTTCAGCCAAAAACAAAATCAAAGATAAATCTCGCGGAGTCAAACTTACTTCCTTGCCATTCAGGAAAATGGTATGAGCATCAAAATTTATCGTTAAGCTTCCATATTGTTTTATATGTTCATCCGTGTACACATTTGCTGATCGCCTTAATACGGCATTCACACGTGCGATAACCTCATCCCCGATAAAAGGCTTTGAAATATAGTCATCTGCACCTGTATTCAAGCCCTTCAATTTGTAATCAATATCCCCCAGCGCTGTAAGCATGATGACAGGACATGCGCTTTTTTCACGAATTTTTTCAAGAACACTCCATCCATCCATGCCTGGCATCATAATATCCAGGATCACAAGGTGAGGGGAGTGACTGAAAAATTGCTCAAGGGCATTGGTGCCGTCATATACTGTTAAAACTTCAAATCCTTCTCGCTGCAAATAGGCGCTTAAAACCTTAGAAATAGCTAATTCATCTTCTGCTATAAGGATTTTTTTCATTTTTACCTTCCTCCAATAAATTAACTATACAGAAAAATCCCCGGATTTGTACACGGGGATTTTTTAAAACTTATTACATAGAGCCTGAATCTGTACTTATATCAGCTGGATCTTCTTTAGATGCCCGCTGTTCCATGCTGCTATCTTTTCCATGCCCATGATTGCCTTTCATTTCCTTTTTGCCAAATCCTTTAATCCCCATAAAAGTTTCTCCGAGAACGTCCTGTAATTTAGCACTGTCCTTCTCTTCTATTTCTGCCAGAAGATCTGCTGTTGATTTATCCTTTGTGGAAATACCTAAGTCCTTAGCGAGATTAGCCACTTTTTTCTCCCTAACCTCTTGAGCAATTTGCTGAATGAATTTCCCATCTATTGATATGCCCAGTTCCTTCGCCTCTTTTTTGACCTTCACGGAAAAGACCTCTTGTGCAGCTTCCCTGATATCTTTGCCTTCTATGGAGATTCCAAGCTTTTCAGCCTCTTTTTTTACGGATGCTGTGAATATCTCTTGTTTTAGAGTCTGCAGGTCTTTGCCATCAGGAGAAATTCCAAGCTCTTTTGCCTGCTTGTTCAAAGAAGCTGTCTGAATCTCCTTCTTTAAGGTCTCCAAATCTTTGTTTTCAGTCGTCACTCCCAGTTCATTGGCCTCCTCTTTCAGTTTTGCTGAACCGATTTCTTCATGGAGAGCTTCTGCATCTTTTCCTTCTGTCTTGATGCCCAATTCTGCAGCTTCCTTTTTCAGCTTAGCAAGCATTACTTCCTCCATAAGGTCTTCAGTGTCTTTTCCATCCGTTTTTATCCCAAGCTCCTTCGCTTCTTTCAGAATTTCAGCTTCCCGGATTTCCCCAATTAAAGTTTCGGCATCTTTTCCTTCTGTTTGAATGCCGAGCTCTCCAGCCCTTTGAAGGATAGATTCAGAGTCATTGGTACCCCCCCTGCCATGATGGCCAAACCCCCTGCTTTTAAATTTCCAGCTTAACTCGCCTTTTTCTGCATAAGCTTCTGTATCTGCTGCAAAAGATGTTGTTGCATATCCCCCTGCAAGTAATAAACCTGCAAGGCTAAAACCAATGATTGTTTTTTTCATTACTATACCTCCTGATCATTTTGAAGGCCAAGCATCCTTAACCTCGACTTTACTATAACGGTGCAATATGTCAGGAATATGTCAAAAAAAAAGTCAACAAAAAAAACCGCCCATGCCGCAATAAGCGGATAGACGGCTTTAGCCTGCTTCCCTGATTTCTTCGATGATAAATTTTCTCTTCTGGATATAAAAGAGCCTGATTGAAAGACAAACACCTGCAGCAAGAAGCCCAAACGTAAGGCCAAGCCAGTAACCAGTTGCGCCAAGGTCTGTATAGTGTGCAAGAACATAACCAGCAGGCAGACAGATCAGCCAATAAGAAACCAGTGTGATAACAAAAGATATATTCACATCTTTATATCCTCTTAAAGCCGCTTGTGCAGTAGCCTGGATGGCATCGGAAATCTGGAAAAACAGCGCATAAATCAGGAAATGGGCAGTCAGGGCAATAACCGCTTGATCAGTAGAGTAAAAGCCTGCAACCTCATAGCGGAAAAATACAACCAGGAGGCCTGTGAACAGCGCAATTAAAATAGACAGATAGATGCCCAGCCAGCTGTATGATTTTGCATCCTTATACCTGCCAGCCCCCACTTCAAATCCGACTAACACCGTTTGTGCCATGGAAATGCTGATTGGGATCATATACAGGAAGGAAACTATGTTTAATGCAGACTGATATGCAGCAATAGTTGTTACATTAAACTTACTGATTAAGATGGTCACCACAGCAAACATACTTGTTTCAAAAAAGATGGACAATCCCATGGGTACACCAATCTTTAAGATTTCTTTGCATTTATCCCATGAAAAATCATTAAGACCGCTGAATATCGTATAGCCTGAAAAAGGCTCCTTCCTTTTTATAATAAAAGCAGTCATGACAAGGATGAACCAATAAGTAATAGAAGTTGCATACCCTCCTCCTGCTCCTCCCAATTCAGGAAATCCCCAATAGCCAAATATCAGGACATAATTCAGAAAGAAATTAATTGGAAGCGAACAAAACAAAATCACCATTACAACTCTCGTTTTGCCGAGTGCATAGATGAAAGATCTTAAAACATTAAATATGAATAAAGGAATGATTCCAAAGCTGAGTCCTACAAGATAGCCACGGGCTGTTGCTTCCACATCATCAGGCAGATTCATGTTATTAAGCAGAGGGTCAAGCAAAACTGAACCCAATAGAATGACTGCAAAGGCAATGATGAAACCCAATAAGATTCCATTTTTTACAATAGATGAAACTTCTTTGTTCTTTTTTTCTCCAATCGCTTGAGCCGCAATTGGGGATACAGCCATTAATATTCCGCTAAGCCCGGTAAAGACAGGATTCCAAATGGAGGAGCCAATCGCTACGCCAGCAAGATCGGAAGCATTATATCTCCCTGACATTATTGTATTAAAAAAGACCATCGCAAACATGCCAAACTGCGTGATTAATATAGGAATTAACATGATTGTTATTTGCCTGATCTTCTCCTGTATAGTAAACGTCTGATACATCCTTGAGACTCCTTCACAAAATAGTAAACACAAATATTATTATATTATATCTTTTATAAGAAAGACCTCATTTTCGTTCAAAAGAAAAAAGAGCTGCGGAAGCTCTTTTTCCAGAAAATCATTCATCTTCTTCAACTAGATATTTAAGTTTTTGCAGCTTATTGTTCCAGAATTGCTCATAAAAGGACAGCCATTGCTTCAATTCAGTCAGCGGCTGAGGCTGGAGATGGTAAATTCTTTCTCTCCCCGCCTTTTCCCCTTTTACTAATTGGGCTTCTGAGAGAATATGGAGATGTTTCGATATGGCGGTACGGCTTATGGGGAAATGCGCGCTTATCTCTGAGATCGGGCGCTCTTTTTCAGCCAGCAGCCTTAAAACCTCTCTTCTCGTAGGGTCGGCGATTGCCTGAAACACATCATGTTTCCTGGCAGAAGCACCCATTATTCCTCAACAGCCTTGCCAAGCTTCGCGAGAATACCAGTCCATCCCTGAGACATTCTTTCACGGATTACTGCACTCTCTTGTCCAGCTTTCTCAACCAATTCATCAGGCTGTTTCCATCCGCCATGTATAAGCGTAAATTCAGTTTTGCCGCTCAAATCTTTTAAAATGAATGATACAAACCATCCATCCGTATCCCATCTAAAAGATAGCCGGTTTGGCTCATCCAATTCTGTCACCTTACAAGGAGACGGGCCAAATGGGGACTGAATATGAAATTCATAGCCAAGTTCAGCCTTAAAATCATTTGGCATAAACCACGCTTCGATTCCTTCTGATGTAGAAACTTTCTTCCAGACTTTTTCGATAGGCGCATTAAGTATTACGGTTTGTTTAATATCCTGAATTGTTTCCATTTAATTGAACTCCTTTGCAATTGAAATAAAACCTTTTGGTTTCATTTTAAATAATATAAAACCTTTTGGTTTCATGTCAACTGATATTTACAAAAAAATAAACGCCTAACTATGCAGGTTGATCCATATAATCTATAGAATACTTATTATATCTTAAGGAGGGATTTTAATGCAGGGAGCCATTCACACTCAAAAGCTATCTGATCTGGAAACTGCGATACATACGTATGTGCGTCCTGACACCTTTCCGCTTGCCATTAGGGTTATGAAAAAGGAAGATTCTATGCCTGACAGGGTCAAGCGGCCGGCAAGAGACTTTAGCAAAACTTTCAGCATCTGCCAGGGGGTAACAATGTCAAGAAGATATGGCTGGTCGATTGCCATGGGCAAAGAAGACTTGTCATGCCCAATTGCCAAGATTGCTTTCGGGTTTGAAGAGGAACTCGATTATTACTCAGAGGGAAACTTAACAGATGGGATGTACACCAAGACTTGTGATCTTGGCTCCTTAACCGAAGCGGCCGTACCCAAGTTTACAAAAGAGGAAGCCGGTACAGTGCTGATGGCTCCTCTGGGAAGAGCAGCATTTGAACCTGATGTAATCACTGTATATGGAAATTCAGCACAAGTGATGAGAATGGTGGCGGGCGCACTTTATCACACGGGCGGCGAAATTACTTCCACTTTTACAGCCCGGGCAGATTGCGCCGATATTGTTATAAAGACCATACAAACCGGTAAGCCGCAGGTAATCCTCCCGTGCTATGGAGACCGGGTTTTCGGTCAGACGCATGATCACGAAATGGCTTTCACCTTTCCTTTTTCCATGGCAGATGAATTTGCAGATGGATTAAAGCAAACCCACAAAGGGGGTGTGCGTTACCCTGTTCCAGCCTATCTTCAATATGAGGCAAAATATCCTGACACATATGAGAAGCTGAACGAGATGTTCGACAGCATGCCCTGATTAAAAGCTGGCCTCTCCAATCGAGGTGCCGGCTTGTTTCGTTTTGGGAAAAGGGTAAAATAGAATAAACAGCTATTAAGAAAAGAGTGAGATTTTTGAGCAGCTTATTCCCTTCGCTATATGATCTGGCCATGCAGCCTCTTGAGAAAAGAAAATTCCAGAGAATCAGAAGCGAGATCCTTACTATGGCTTGTGGCCGTGTTCTCGAGATTGGATCCGGTACAGGCATTAACTTCCCCTTATATAAAAAGGCTGACCGGGTTGATGCCATTGAACCGAATCCAGCGATGATTGAAAATTCACTTTCCCGGAAAAATGTGGCTTCAGTTCCTATTCTCATTCACCAGCAGTCTGCTGAAGAACTTGAATTTGCGGACAATACATTTGATTCGGCAGTTGCCACTCTGGTGTTCTGCACAATCCCAAATCCTGAACAAGCACTCACAGAGATCAAACGAGTCTGCAAGCCACAGGCAAAAATACTATTCTTTGAACATGTGAAAATGGAGCAGCCCGCTCTCGCATTTGCCCAGGAAGCCCTCAACCCTCTATGGAAAAGGATATGCGACGGCTGCCACCTGAACCGAGACACACTTCAGGCTATAAGGGATTCAGGAATGAAGATAACGAATGTGACTCCCTTTTATAAAGGATTGTTTCTAGTGGTGGAGTGTGAGAATCAGGATGGCGGCCGTTAATTTTTATTAGCGGCGCCACTGGTGATTTATTTTGAGGATTTTTACCTGATATTTTTGGCAGTCGCTGAAGACTCCGTATGATTATCTGCCATTTTCTCTTCACCAATTAACTTCCATTTTTCTCTTCACCAACTCTGTTTCGGCGTTAATCCATATGATTAACTACCATTTTTCGCTTCCTCATCTCTTTTTCGGCATTAATCCAAATGATTAACTACCATTTTTCGCTTCACCATCTCTTTTTCGGCATTAATCCGGCTGATTAACTTCCATTTTCCTCTTCCTCGCCCTATTTTAGGCGTTAATCCCCCTGATTAGCTGCCATTTCCCTCTCCTTCACTCCTTTTTCGGCGTTAATCAAAGTTAACTAATTCAAATCCTCATAAAAAAGAAGGCCGATTCAATCAGCCCCCTTAGACTACACCCTCTTTAATTCGTAGTTGCGCTTATCCACCAGCTTCTTTTCATCATTTTTAATAGAGCCTGACACTGTTAATTCAAGAATCGGCTTAACCCTTATCACATTCTGGATTTTTGAGGCAAGCTGAGAGTTTAATCCTTCTTCCGATTCTATGAAAATTTTAATCTGGTCCTGCCCCTGCTCATTTGTTACCACAGCCTGGAATACCGGAAACCCTGCTTCACTTAATACCTGCGCAAGCTGTTTTTCTCTTACAAACATTCCTTTTACCTTTATCCCATCACTGACACGCCCCAGCACTCCTGCAATTCTTTTCCCCTCATACCCTTTAACCCAGCGGGAAAGGTCGCCTGTGCCAAAGCGGATAAGCGGGTAGCTTTTATCAAATAAAGTGACAACCACTTCTCCTTCTCCATCTGTAACTTCCGATCCAGTCTGCGGGTCGCAGATTTGAACAATGGCAGAATCTGTAATTCTTAAACCAGGCCCCGATTTGTCCTCATAAGCAAGACACCCGCAATCTGCAGTCCCATATCCTTCATATACGGAAATACCATTGTCTTCACATCTTTTCCGCATTTGGTCCGTCAGCATTTCAGCAGTAAAGAAGGCTCTATTCACGACAACATCTTTTCCCGCCTTCCATCCCTTTTCTTCAAGGGAATCCAGCAAAAGGCTAAAGAAGCTCGGGGTTCCCACGTAGCCGGTTACCCTGACATCCTTCATAATCTGAATCTGCAGCTCCCGATTCCCGGTTCCGGCAGGGATGACAGTTGCTCCTAATTCACGAAGTGCGGAGTCAAACATAAAGCCTGCCGGTGAGAGATGATAGGAAAATGTATTTTGTACGATATCCTCTTCACCAAAGCCTGCCTTCTTGAGAGCTTCTGAGAATCGCCAGAAATCTTTGCCTGTCGCTTGCGGATCGTAAATCGGACCTGGCGACATAAAAATTCGTTCCATCTCATTAGGCTTTACAGCTGCAAAGCCTCCAAAAGGCTGATCTGCAGATTGCAATTCCGGCAATCGATCTTTTTTAAGCACTGGGATTTTCTCCAGGTCTTTTAAAGTTTGTATGTCACCTGGAGAAATACAGGCATCATCAAGGCGCTTTTTAAATCCGCTTGCATTTTTATATGCATGGTAAATTACTTCCTTCAGTTTTTCCACTATAGCCACCTCTTTCTTCTTTTATAAGATTTAATATCTTTATAGCTTTTCCGGCCCTTATCACCCATTCCAAGATAAAATTCACGCACATCCTGATTGGAAAGAAGCCGGTCCACCGTTCCATCCATCACAATCCGGCCGTTTTCCATGATGTATCCATAATCGGCAATCGATAAGGCAACATTGGCATTTTGCTCCACTACCAGTATAGTGGTTCCCTCTTCTTCATTGATTTTTTTAATAATCCCGAAGATCTCTTTTACTAATAGAGGGGCAAGTCCTAATGAAGGTTCATCGAGAAGCAGCACCTTTGGCTTTGCCATGATTCCCCTGCCAATGGCAAGCATCTGCTGCTCTCCGCCTGACAGATATCCGGCCTGTCTGTGCTTCAGCATTTCAAGCTTCGGAAAGTAATGATAGACTTTTTGGATATCGCCTTTAATATTCTTCCGGTCTTTCCTGGTATGTGCACCTGCGATCAGGTTATCTTCAACAGAAAGATGCTTGAACACGCGTCTTCCTTCCATGCACTGAAAAATGCCTTTCTTTACGATGGTTTCAGCATCGCTTACATCAATGCGCTCGCCATAAAGCTCGATAAATCCATCCGTCACCTCACCGTTTTCGCTTTTCAGAAGGCCGGATATCGCCTTAAGAGTGGTCGTTTTCCCGGCGCCATTGCTGCCGAGCAAAGCGACAATTTTCCCTTTTGGCACCACCATTGACATCCCTTTTAATACAAGGATGACCTTGTCGTACATCACTTCGACATTGTTTATTGTCAGCATGCATCTTTCCTCCCCGCTATTTCCCTTTTTTTCGTTCCCAGGTCATGTCCTGAATTATTCGTGGTCTTCTCTGTTTATTTCCACAAACAAAAATTTGTTTGCAAATTCAAGCGTTTGTTTGCAATTTTCGGGTTTATTTGCCAAGTTTCGAGTTTATTTGCTAATTCATAAGTACCAAGACTTTAAAAGTGAACAGGAGGCGGGTATAAAACCTCGCCCCCCATTTTGTTAGTAGCCGATATAATCAGTGAACACTTCAAACTGGCCGTTTTTCACTTCTGCCAATCGAACTTGGTTTGTACCGGCATGATTGTCAGGTGAAAAAGTAACCGGAGCGGCTAAACCGCCGAGGTCAAGATTTGAAATCTTCTCCAGGCCGGCTCGGATGCCTTCGCCTGAAGTCGGGTCTTCAGCAAGCTTCATGCCTTCAACCATGATTTTGGCTGACACCCATCCCTGGATAAACTTCTGGTTCTTGTCTTCCAGCTTTTCACCCTTGCTTTCTACGAACTTCTTGATTTCTACCATTCCAGGCAGATCTTCATATGGGAAGGCATGTGTGACGACTCCGATAAATCCATCAGCCGCATCACCTGCAATAGGAAGCAAGCCTTCTCCGGTAGCCCAGTTTAATCCGATGAATTGTGTATCCAAACCAAGCTTTTTAGCATCTTTTAGTATCGTTGCTGTTGCACCCCAAGTTTGGTTAATAATTGCATAATCAGGGTTTTTCTTTTCCATGTTCAGCAATTGGGATGTTGCATCAAGTGTTTTCAGATCAACAATTTGTTCATCTACAATTTCAATGCCATTTTCCTTGGCAAATTTTTTGGCATCTTCAATTGGCGATTTTCCAAAGGCCGTATCATTGTAAATTAATGCTACAGTCGGTGTGCCGCCAGTGTGATTGTCTTTTATCCATTTCAGTACGGATCTTGCCTGGTCGGAGTAAGAAGCCGCAGCCAGGAAGTTATATGGGCTTTCGTCAATATTTTTCAGGTTCTCTGAGTATGAAGCAGAGATGAATGGAAGCTTGTCGGCTGCCACCTGCTGGCGAAGGGCTTCAGTGTCCCCTGTTCCCCATCCCAAAATGGCTGATACTTTATCTTTTGATTTTAATTTCTGATAAAGCTTTTGGGCTTCCGGGATTTTATAAGCATAGTCATCACCAATTAATTCGAGCTTATAGCCGTTAATCTCCTCGCCTGCAATGGATTCAAAAAATGCTTTTTCACCCTCTGCATATGGTGTTCCAACATCACCGGTACCTCCCGTAAGGTCAAAGATACCCCCAATTTTAACTGTGCCGCCTTTCTTGTCACCTGATGCTTCCTCGCTGCCTCCAGAACAGCCTGCCAGCATTCCAGCCATTAATGTTGCTGCCAATAAACCCTTCCATACCTTCTTCATAATGTTCCCCCTCATTTTTCCTCTTTTTTATAAAAATTTGAAAGATTTACTTTCAAAATTTTCAGATATTATTACCCGGGAATTAATAGGAAAATGGCCAGAGCTTAAAATAGTCTTTGATATTTTTCCATATTTTCGCGAGACCCTGCGGTTCATAGATCAGGAATAAGATAATCACAAGGCCGAATACTACCTCTTTCATCCCGATTAAGACAGCTGATAAGTCAGGGAATACCCCGCTCATCATTTCAACCCCTGATCTTAGTACAACTGGAAGCAACGTAATAAATACAGCTCCGTAAATTGACCCGAATACGCTTCCCAGACCACCGACCAGTATGATTGCTAAGTATTCGATCGACACTGTAATGCTGTAAAGCTCAGGACTGACAACCATTGTATAATGGCCCAGTAAAGCACCGGCAATGCCAACAAAGAAGGAACTTACAATAAATGCCAATACTTTATATTTAAACAAATCGATCCCCATAACCTCTGCTGCCACATCACGGTCACGGACTGCTATGAATGCCCTGCCGACCCGCGACCTGAAAAGGTTCAGGGTGAAGAGGGCCGTAATAACCAGCACAACAAACATAAGGTAGTAATAGCTCCGTTCACTGTAAAAGACAAAACTGCCAAGTTCAGGCCTGGATAGGACCATTCCGGCTGTTCCGCCAGTCAGCGCATCCCAGCGGGAAATAACAAATAAAATGATTACCTGTGCTGCAAGGGTGGCAATCGCCAAATATAAACCTTTAAGCCTTAAGGATGGAAGCCCGAATAGTCCACCGACAATCGCCGTTACTATACCGGCTGTCGGCATGGCAATCCAGAAGCTCAATCCCAGCTTTACTGTCAGAATAGCCGATGTATACCCGCCTACCCCGAGAAACGCGCCTACCCCTATGGAAATCTGTCCAGTAAAGCCAGTCAGGATGTTCAGACCAATCGCACCAATAGCGGCAATTCCGCAAAGTGTAGCCAGTCCAATGATATAATCGGATGCAAACATTGGGAAGACTGCAAATACAGCCAGAAGAATGAACACGCGCATCCTTACTCTGGTGATCTTCCAGATCGCCATGTCTTGTTTATAATTCACATGGAACTCTCCACAATCCATTACAAAAGGATTTCTCATCGGTTACACCCTCTCGATTTCTTTTTTTCCGAATAAGCCATATGGCTTGAACATCAGGATAAATACGAGGATGACAAACGGCATAACCTCTTTCAGACCCCCGCCAACCAAAGGATCCAGATACCCGCCGGTCAGGCTCTCAAGAATACCGATGATCAGCCCGCCGATGATGGCACCGGGAATACTGTCGAGTCCTCCAAGAATGGCAACCGGAAGCACCTTTAAGCCGATCGCTGAAAGGGATGCATTCACACCGTTGATGTTTCCGAGAAGGATTCCCCCAACTGCTGAAACAATGGCTGCAATCGCCCAGGCAACTGCGAAAATCATTTTTACGCTGATTCCCATTGACATTGCCGCCTGCTGATCATCTGCGGTTGCTCTCATCGCAATTCCGAGCTTGGAATATTTGAAAAAGAGGGTGAAAATGACAAGCATCACCACAACGATTAACAGTGACCATAAATAGACCGGCGCAATGACGATCTCACCAAGGTTAACAGGTTGTTCAGAGAAAATCTTAGGAAATACACGTGTTTCATGGCCCCAAATAATATGGACAATCCCGGCAAGAACGCTCGATAATCCGATCGTCGCCATAATCATGGATATGACGGGCTCTCCAATAAACGGCCTTAGAACGATCCGTTCAATGACAAATCCTAAAACAGCACTGAACATCAGTGCAATTAACAGGGCTGCTATAAACGGAATGTTGTAGGCAGTGATAAGCGTTAAACAGACATATGTTCCAATTAAAAGGAACTCACCCTGTGCAAAGTTGATAGCATCACTGGATTTATAAATAAGCACAAAACCCAGTGCGACAAGTGCATAAACGCTTCCTACCACGATGCCTGTTACAAGCATTTGCAAGAAAAATGTCATTAAGCTGCCCCCTCTCCTTCATCCATAAAAATCACCTGAAGCGTTGTCTGGATGGTTTGTTCCATGCCATCACGATACTTGATGGTGCCATTGACACGTATTTTTTTGTCTTCTGTATAAAGTCCATCAATTAAGGCCTGATATTTTTTAGCAACAAACTGCCTGCGGACTTTCTTTGTTCTTGTAAGCTCTTCATCATCTGCATCCAGTTCTTTATAAAGCAGAACAAATTTTTTCACCCGGGCCTTTTCAGGCAGAGTCTGATTGATTTCATGCACCTGTTTTTCAATCAGCTCCAGCACTTGCGGCTTGGAAGATAAATCGGTATAAGTGGTATAGCTAATTTGATTTTTCTCTGCCCAGCGCCCTACATTTTTCATATCGATATTAATCATGGCAACCACATATGGACGGTCCTTCCCGATAGCTACCGCTTCCTGTATGAACGAACTGAACTTCAGCTTGTTTTCAATAAATTGCGGAGAGAACATTTCCCCTGTATCAAGGCGAATAACATCCTTAATCCGGTCAATGATATACAAATGCCCTCCTTCATCCAGCCTCCCTGCATCCCCGGTATGCAGCCACCCATCCTGAATAGTTTCATTTGTGCTTTTCTCATTTTTGTAATACCCCTTGCAGACACTGGAGCTTTTGATGAGAATTTCCCCTTCTTCAGAAATTTTCACTTCAGTCCCCGGTATAGGAATGCCTACACTATCAAGCTTAATATCTCCATCCCTGTGCACAATAGAAATGCCGGCTACCTCTGTCTGCCCGTAAATGCTTTTTACATTAACGCCTATGCTATGAAAAAATTCAAATACATCAGGTCCCAGAGGGGCGCCGCCCGTATAAGCACGCTTGATCTTCAAGAGTCCAAAGTGATCGCGGATGGCACTGAACATCAGATAATCAGCCATTTTATAAAGAGCCTTCGTACCCGTGCTGACCGGTTTATTTTCAAAATGAGCCTTTGCTACCTTCTCGCCGATCGGCTTGCACCAGTTATAAATCTTTCGTTTCAGCCAGCCGCTGTCCTGAATTCTGACCTGAAAACGCGATACCATATCTTCATAGATTCTCGGAGGCGAAAACATAACCTGTGGTCCAATTTCACGCAAGTCTTCCAAAACGGTTGCCGGCTCTTCCGGGAAATTTATCGTCATCCCATTATATAAGCCCATGGCAAGGGTCATCATCTGTTCCCCGATCCAGGCAAGCGGAAGGTATGAAACATATTCGTCCTTATCTGTCAGCGGATCAATGTCTGACAGATTTTTAGCCATATCGATCAGATTTCGGTAAGTAAGCATTGTTCCTTTTGGATTGCCTGTCGTTCCTGAAGTATAG
The DNA here is from genome assembly GCF_010628845.1 of Bacillus sp. 22-7. Lineage (NCBI taxonomy): Bacteria > Bacillati > Bacillota > Bacilli > Caryophanales > Bacillaceae > Bacillus > Bacillus sp. 22-7. The sequence continues at coordinate 31,207 of NZ_NJQY01000024.1, forward strand.
GATAAAATCGCCACGTCATCTGCAGACCCCTTATCAACTTCCTCTGAAAATAAGCCAGGCTGCCCTGAGTGAAAACTTCGTCCCATTTCCAGAACTTCGTTAAATTCCAGCAGAAAATCCTCCCGGTAACCCCTCATGCCGCGTGAATCATAATAAATAATTGTTCTGACTTTAGGTATGGATTCTTTAATTTCCAGCAGTTTATCCACTTGCTCCTGGTCCTCCGCAACGATTATGGTTGCGTCACAATTATCGATAATATAACTTAGTTCAGCAGACAGGGATTCCTGATAAATTCCTACTGAAATGCCGCCTAAACTTTGCGCAGCAAGCTCACTGATTACCCATTCGGGCCTGTTATCGCCAATAATAGCAAGCTTATCTTCTCTTTTCAGACCCAAGGATGCCAAACCCAGGCTGAAATTCTTTACTTTATCCAGGAACGCTTCGTAAGTGATTTCATTCCAAATTCCAAATTCCTTTTCTCTTAAAGCAACTTGTGACCCATTCCTGTAAGCCCTTTCAATCAGCAGCTGCGGAAACGTCATGCTCATAGAATCGCTCCCCCCTCCTAAAAATATGAAAATCACTTTAGCCGGTATATCTTTTATACGGCATTCTCTTCTCCAAGATAGGCCTCTATGACTTTAGGATTATTTTGAATCTCTTCCGGTGTCCCATAGCCAATCAGCTTCCCGAAATCGAGAACTGCAATGTGATCGGATAAGTCCATTACAACCCCCATATCGTGTTCAATTAATATAATGGTTGTGTTCATTTCTTCGTGAATATCAATAATGTATCTGGCCATGTCCTCTTTTTCCTCACTGTTCATGCCTGCCATCGGCTCATCAAGAAGGAGAATTTCAGGTTCCAGTGCCAGAGCCCTGCCGGTTTCGACCCTTTTCTGCAGTCCATATGAAAGAGTTCCCACGGGGGTATTACGGATATCCTCGATTTCAAGAAAGTCGATCACCTGCTCAACTTTTTTCCGATGCTCAATTTCCTCTCTCTGCGCCTTCCCCCAATAGAACCCTCCTGCAAGCAGTCCGGTTTTCATTCTCACATGCCTGCCAAGCATCAGATTGTCCAAAACAGACAAATGCGGGAAAAGCTCGATATTCTGGAATGCACGGGCAATGCCCATACTGGCTCTTTTGTGAGGTTTATAACGGGTTATATCTTCACCCTTAAAATAAATCGATCCTGATGATGGTTTGTACAGCCCGCTTATGCAATTCAGCATACTAGTTTTACCTGCACCATTTGGACCAATCAGCGAAAAAATCTCCCCCTCCTGCACTTCATAGGAGACATGGTCTAGAGCTGTTACACCTCCAAACCTTAAAGTTGCATCCTTAATCTCCAAAATCCCCAATCTTCCAACCCCCTATATTTCGATTGGCAAAATTTTTTTACAAAATTATGAATAATTTAAATATTCTTTATATATTTATTTTCTCCTTTTAGTATTTAAAATATTTTTCACTCCTGAGCTATTTTTCATTTTTATGTGAATGGAAATATTGATATGACAAAATCCTTATGTGTAAGTATTTTTCACTATGAAGATGGTGATATATTAGCCTGGCCGAGTTTATAAATAGGCTCTGTTAAATTTGCCTGTTGATTTCCGCTGCAGGCACTCCCTTTCCGCGGGCGGTCCTGGAGACTCCTCGTCGATTTGCTCCTGCAGGGTCTCCCTTTGATCCGCACTCCCGCAGGACTTTGAATAAGCTTCCTTGAGTAAATATCGCACGAAGAAAATGCGAATGCATTTTCGAGGATCTCGTGCCTTCCTCTCCAACCAACAGGGTGCTAAAAAACTACAAAAAGCTATAACAGAGCCAATAAATAAAAGCCGGACACAAATATGCCCAGCTTTAAAGCCAATTCTATTATTCTTCAAATTTTATAACGATACGTCCATTTATTTTCCCTTTTTCAAGATCATCAAAGATTCTATTAATTTCTTCAAGGGATGCCGTTTCCACTATTGTTTTTACTTTGCCGTCTGCTGCAAATTGAAGAGCTTCCTGCAAATCCTTTCTTGTTCCAACAATAGAACCGACAATGCTGACACCGTTTAGAACTGTATCAAAGATCGGTACTTCCATAACTTCCGGCGGCAATCCCACTGCTACGCACTTTCCTCCGCGTTTGACAGCACGATAAGCTTCACTGAAAGCGTGTTTAGACACTGCCGTACATATGGATGCTTGCACCCCGCCAATTTCACGCTGTATGAAGACAGCAGAATCCTCGACTTTCGGATTAACAGTTAAATCTGCACCTAAATCTTTTGCCAACTCCAGCTTTTCGTTAAATGTATCGACGGCCACTACCTTCAGTCCCATTGCTTTTGCATATTGGACTGCCACATGTCCAAGACCTCCAATTCCATAAATAGCGACCCACTCTCCCGGCTTTGCTTCCCCTACCTTCAGTGCTTTATATGTCGTTACACCAGCACAAAAAATTGGCGCTGCCTCAACGTAGCCAAGAGAATCCGGAACCTTCACCACATAACGGGCATCAGCAAGACAATATTCTGCGTATCCGCCATTAATGGAATATCCCGCGTTCAGCTGATTATGGCAAAGTGTTTCACGGCCGGTTAAGCAGTATTCACAATGTCCGCAGGCTGAATATAACCACGGCACTCCGACTCGGTCACCAGCCTTCAAATGTGTAATGCCTTCTCCCACTTCTACAACTTCGCCTACCCCTTCATGACCCGGGATAAGAGGAAGTGCCGGTTTAACTGGCCAGTCACCATGTGCAGCGTGTAAATCAGTATGGCATACACCACAGGCTTTTATTTTTACTAATACATCATTTTTTCCAACGGATGGTACTCTGACATTTTCAATTTCCAGGCTTTCCTTAAATTTATGCACAACTGCTGCTTTCATCATGTTTTCACTGCTGCATTGTTCACACATGTCCGTCACCTCAATTGTTATTTAGGAATATCAATTACATCGTCATTGTCTAACAAAACATGTTGGCCGGCAATTAAATTGTGAATAATTTCACAAATGTGACGATAATTTTTTACAGCTTTGCAAACAAACCAATTTATGACTTGCTATTTGCTATTAACGATATCTTTATTAGTCATAAGGTACTATTATAAATGTAATGAAGCATATGGAGGATTTTTGAATGCTTGGAAATCAAAAAAAATACAGTAGAAAAAGAACGGCCATTGTGGTCGGAGGGAGCATTGCCGGCATGCTGGCGGCGAGAGTTCTTTCAGACTCCTTCGAAAAGGTCATGATAATCGAAAAAGATGGAGAGCAGCTGAAGGGCAGCCCGCGAAAAGGGGTACCACAAGCAGCCCAGGGTCATGTTCTTCTGAAGAGCGGAGAGAAAATACTTGAGGACCTTTTCCCGGGTCTGAGAGCTGAAATGATTAAAGGCGGTTCGGTGCCTGCCGATTTTGCCAATGACATAGCCTGGCACCACCATGGAAGCTGGAAAATCAGATATAACGCAGGCTGCTCTATTATTCAGCAAAGCCGTCCATTTCTTGAATATCACCTTCGCAAAAGAATAGAGCAGATTGAAAATATACATACTTTAAATAAAACAACGGCCAAAAGTTTTATCTTAAACGATTCCAGAATTACGGGTATTGAAGCTGAAACGGCAGAAGGTACTGCTATTTATCCTGCAGATTTAACAGTTGATGCATCCGGTGCCAGCAGCCTTGCATTTCAATGTCTGAAAAAGATCGGGGTGGGCCAGCCAAAGAAAACAGAGCTGGCTATCAACTTATTCTATGCAAACCGTATTTACAGAAGAATCCAGTTAGATCCTGAATGGAAAAGTTTATTGGTTTATCCGAACCCCCCGCTTCAATCCTTTGGAGGAGCCATTTCTCCAACCGAGAACAATGAATGGATGATTACCCTCTTTGGATATGGTGCCAATAACCCGCCGGAGGATCACCATGAATTTCTCGAGGCAGCGAAAAACCTGGAAAAGCAGCATATTTTTGAGTGCATAAAAAATGGAGAACCTGCTTCAGATATAAAGGTATACCGCTTTCCCTCCATGAGGCGATTTCATTTTGAAAAATTGAAGACTTTTCCTAAAGGACTGCTTGTGATGGGTGATGCTTTTTGCCGGATGGATCCGGTATTTGCGCAGGGAATGAGCATTGCTGCAAAGGAAGCAAAGGCATTGCAGGAAATCCTTATTAGTGCAGGTGAAGCGGATGCGGATCCATATAATTTCCATAGAAAAATCAGCAAAATAGTGGATATCCCCTGGTTAATTGCTTTAACTGAGGATTTCAGATTCTCCCAAACAGCTGGAGCTAAACCTTGGGGACTGCCCCTTCTTCAATGGTATGTCAAAAAAGTGGTCAACGCCTGTTCCTTTGATCCCTATACATATGACTGCTTTATGAAAGTGCTCCATCTGCAGGCACATCCGGCAGTATTGTTCACTCCGCGAGCAGTAAGGAATATATTTCGCAGACGAAAGAAATAAATCAAATTCCCTCTCTGAATGTGGATTACTTTGCAGGTATATGTTACTCTTAATCTTTAGAATAGGAAGTGATGATATTGATAAAAATTGAAATACCAGAGCCTAATCTCGTCATTACAAGAAGCAGGCAAACGGGACAGGCAGCAGAAAGTGACCTTAGCAGTGTCTATGGTTTCACAGATTACCATAAGATACCAAGAGACAAGGGCGGCATGATTCTGTTTTTTGATGCGAAAGAAGATCTGCTCTTTGTAGGAAAGGCCCGCAAATTAAGACAGCGGGTTAAAAAGCATTTTGAAGACAATGTTTCTCCTATAAAAAATCATCGTGATGATGTCCATAAAATTGCGGTCATTTACGTGGAAGACAGCATGGAGCGCGAGATTTATGAGACTTATATCATCAATGCCCTTCAGGCAAAATATAATATCGACAAAGTATTTTACAAATAAAAAAAGGCCATCGGGGCCTTTTTTTTTTAATTAATCAATTTCTTTTTTGTTTTTGCCTTTTATGAATCGGTATGTCAAATACGCAATGTAAAGCGGTATTGCAATATAAATCAAATCGGGAAACGGCCCATATGAACCCTTATAAATGACGTAAAGGACACTTCCCAGAAAAACGGTAACAATTGTTCCGTATTTTGGAAGGGGAACTTCTTTAAAGCTGGGAATTCGGATCCTGCTTACCATAAGAAAGCAGAGTGCGGTGAATACAACCGTTGTAATGATATTGGGTATATGCTCACCAAAAAGGGTCAGTATGGCCATGATCCCGCCTGCTGCTGTTATCGGAACTCCAATAAAATAGTTCAAAGAGGATTTTGGAGGACTAATATTGAATCGGGCAAGCCGATATGCCCCAAATAAAGGAAAAAGGCCTGAAACAGCTAATCCAAGAATTCCAAATTGAAAAAAGTATGTATAAAAGACCAAAAATGAAGGGGCTACACCAAATGTAACAATATCTGCCAGTGAATCAAGTTCTTTTCCCAGTGTACTATCCGCTTTCAGCATTCTGGCCAGCCTGCCGTCCATGCTGTCAAGCATCATGCCAATTAAAATTAATATGGCTGCATTTTTAAATTCTCCATTGGCAGCCATGCCGATTGAAAGAAAACCGCAATATAAATTACCCAAAGTGACCATATTGGGGATTGTTTTAATAAAACGCACTAGTGACCATCACACTCCAAAAATTGTAAAGATTATTTTAATATATATTCCCTTTCATTATACCATTTAATCTCATCTGCATCCTTCCCTTTCGAAAATTCCAAGGCAAAAATCCATTGTGTTAGGTCTTGTCCTATACCAATTTTAAAACTCATCATTAAATATAGTAGGAGGTGATTCATTTGTTATCTTTTTATTCCCAGGACCACTACTGCTCGGGTAAAAAAGAATATTCAAAAGCTCCGGGTAAGATTTATATCACCAATGACTTCATTCCCCAATTTTTTGACCAGAACACATCCATTCCATCCACAGTCAATCTAAACAGCGCTAAAGGGAAATCCCATTTTCACTTTGACCCGATGAACAATACGATTACAGTTAAGGAAAGAGGCTTTTATTTTCTTCAGTTCAGCGTACAAGTATTTGCTGCTGCAGGACAGGCGAATCTGCCGTTGAAATTTGAGCTTCAGCGGAATGGCGGAACTCTCATCAACTCCCAAACCTCTTTTAATAACAATAATTTTGACGTTGACTATGCAACATCCACTTTATTGCTCGAGGAGCTGGAGAAGGGAGATATGATCCGTCTCGTACTATCCGGCCCTTCGCCTTTCCCTCAAGGAAGAGTGACTCGCCTGGATTTCGCCAGTGTCACCATTTTTGAGGCATAATAAATGAAGAATCCCTAATCATCCTCATGATTAGGGACTATTTAATCATACGGTCATATTTTAATATTTCTCTTTGCAATATTGCTTAGAAATTCCTCATTATGTTCTCCTAATTTTGGAGGACCCCCCATTGCTGATTCTATTCCGCCATGCATTTTTACCAAAGGGTAATTTTGGGTAGTAATTAAAATTCCATTAAATAGCGGAAAGTCTTGCAATTCGCCGGCCTCCAATACAGGAGTCAGACAGCAATCTGTTCTTTGGCCAAATTCAGTCCACTCTTTTAATGTCCTGCTTTTAAAGAATTCGGTTATCTCCATAAAGACAGGATTATCAGCAGAGGCAGTGGAAAGATGATAATCAATCCAATCCTCTCTTCCTGCACTCTTACAGAAGTTTATCCAGAACTTCGGCTCCAGAGCGGCAAGTGCAGCAAACCGGCTATCCTTTGTCTCGTAAATAGAATAGGCAACGACTTTACCGTTCAATACCGAAAGTCCTTTAGGATATCCTGTCTTTTTTTCAATCAGCAAATGGTTCCCCATGGTGGAAGCCATCACTTCCGCAATGGAAATGCAGTGATGCCCGCCTTGGCCGGACATTTTGCTGGAAAGCAGGGCAGCCAGTATCCTTTCACTGGCTGCCATTCCTCCCATGAAGTCCGCTATTGTGTTGGACGGGTGAACAGGACGGCCGCTGCGGTCCTTCAGCTGGGCAAGGACCCCGCTTACGGCCAAATAATTTAAATCATGGCTTCCTAAATGTTGATAGTCTTCATTCTCACCGTAGCCTGTAAGAGAGCAATAAACGATATTCGGTTTATGCTTTTTCACAGTCTCATAATCCAGGCCCAGCCTTTTCATTACCCCAGGCCGAAAACTTTCAAGCACCGCATCACTTTCTGAAATCAGCATAAGGGCAGCATTTCTTCCTTCTTCGCTCTTCAGGTTAAGTGTAATGCTTTTTTTGCCGCGGTTATTGGCGGCAAACACTGCACCTGTACCCTCTATTTTGATATCGAGATGCCTTCCGGGGTCACCGGATTCCGGTTCCACTTTTATCACTTCTGCACCAAGCTCTGCAAGCCTCTGGGAAGCAAACGGACCAGGGAGATAGTTGGAAAAATCAATCACTCTTATGCCTTTTAACATCTTGCATTCCCTTCTTCCGGCTAGATTTTTCCTTCAGCGAACAGATCCTCCAGCTGTTTTCGGAGCATGAACTTTTGAATTTTGCCGCTCGCGTTTCTTGGAAGAGCTTCACAGAATACATATTTTCTAGGACGCTTATAATTGGCGAGTTCATCACTATTCCGGCACAATTCATCGAGTTCATCTTCAGACAGTGCCGGATCTTTTTTGACAACGAAAGCTGTGACGGTTTCACCCCAGCGGTCATCAGGCTGGCCAATTACTGCCACATCCAGTACGCATTTATGTGTATATAAAAGATCCTCCACTTCACGGGGATAAATATTTTCTCCGCCGCTAATGATCATATCGTCGACTCTGTCTTTGACGTACAAAAAGCCTTCGTCATCCAGATATCCGATGTCACCAGAGTGATACCAGCCTCCATGCATGGCATGATCGGTTGCCGCGTCCCGATTGAAATAACCACTCATCATGCATGGGCCTTTTACGATGATTTCACCCGTTTCTCCAGAAGGCATCACATCATCAGGATCTGATGGACCATTCTCATTGGGCCTTACAATCCTGATTTCATGGTTTAAACAGGCCTGTCCTGCAGACCCAGCCTTCCTGATTTGGTCATCTTCCGATAAAAACGTAATCGCAGGACCCATCTCGGTCATTCCATATGCCTGTACCAGGGAGATGCCTAATTTTTCACGGCACGCATAAACAAGAGCAGGAGCCATCGGTGCCGCTCCATACAATCCCAGCTTAAGGCTTTCCAGATTATAATGGCTTAAGTTTTCCTGAAGCAGCATATTCCACATGGTCGGAGCTGCAAAAAACTTTGTAATTTTCTCTTCAGATATTAACCGCAATACTTCCTTTGCATCAAAGTGATGCAGGATGGTATTGGCAGCACCCACATGCACCCTTGGCAAAAAGGCACAGTGAAGCTCTGCGCAGTGGAACATAGGTGCAGTCACGAGTCCGTTGTCATTGCTTTCAAGCTTTGTCGCTCCTATAACAATCAGACTTTGTTCAGCCATATCCCTGTGTCTGTGGACTACACCCTTTGGCCTTCCCGTGGTGCCGCTTGTGTACATTATTGCGTACAAATCATTTTCATTTATCTCAATATCAATTTCATCATTCGATGCTGCATCCACCTTTTCGTGATAGGATGAAGCGTATGGAGGAGCATTGTCATCAATGTACCAGAACTCTGTATGCGGAAAACGCTTAGCGATGGGGGTGATGCCGGATTCCAGCATTTGTTCAAATAACACTACTTTTGGCTCTGCATCCTGGAGAATATAAGCAATTTCTTCTGACATCAGCCTAAAGTTGATCGGATTAAATACGGCGCCGATTTTTGCACAAGCAAAGAATGCTGTAGCAAGTTCCTCGGTGTTAAAAAGGCAGGTTGAAACCCTGTCACCCTTCCTGACGCCTGTATTTATTAAGGCATTGGCCAATTTATTGATCTCCAAACTCCATTCCTTATAAGTAAAACGCAGATTTTTTCTGACATCATACAAAGCTTCTTTATCCGGAAACTTTCCGGCCGTGAGATCAAAAATTCTTCCTATAGTAGTAGTCATTTTCATTCCTCCCCATTTTTCAATCTAATCGTTCAATAATAGTCGCATTCGCCATACCAAGACCTTCACACATGGTCTGCAGTCCATAGCGCCCCCCTGTTCTTTCGAGTTCATGCATCATGGTGACCATCAGCCTTGCACCGCTTCCGCCTAAAGGATGGCCAAGTGCAATGGCACCCCCATTTGGATTAAGCTTTGCCGGATTTGCTCCTGTTTCTTTCAGCCAGGCAAGCGGTACAGGAGCGAATGCTTCGTTCACTTCGAACACATCAATGTCCTCTATAGCCAGTCCAGCTTTCTTTAACACGTTCTCTGTTGCTGGTATTGGTCCAGTCAGCATTAAAGCAGGATCGGAGCCCACTGCTGTACGCGCCAGTATTCTGAACCTCGGTTTCATTCCAAGCTCCTCTGCCTTTTCACGTGACATAATAAGTAGTGCTGCTGCTCCATCGCTGATTTGACTGGAATTTCCTGCATGAATCACTCCATTCTCTTTAAAAACAGTTTTTAAGCTTGCCAATGCTTCCAGAGAGGTTTCCTTTCTCGGTCCAGCGTCTTCTGCTACCGTCAAAAGCTGTCCATCAGACATTGTCACATCCAATGGTTCAATCTCTCTCTCAAACCGGCCTTCAGCCTGGGCATTTAAAGCCTTCTGATGACTCTCAAATGAATAGCGGTCAAGCTCTTCTCTTGTAAATCCATATTTTTCAGCAATGCGTTCAGCAGATAAGCCCTGGTGGATGATTTCATGTCTGTCTGTCAGTTTTTCACTGAACCCGACCCCCTGATAGCTGGAGACGATAGGAACACGGGACATGCTTTCGACCCCTCCTGCGATCACAATATCCATATCCCCTGCTAAAATAGCCTGAGCTGCAAAGTGAACAGCCTGCTGGCTGGATCCGCATTGGCGGTCAATGGTTGTACCTGGCACTTCGATTGGAAACCCTGCGATCAATGCAGCTACCCTTGCAATATCCCCTGTTTGCTCGCCTATTTGCGAGACACAGCCAAGAATGACATCATCAATCATTTCCGGCTTCAGGCCTGCACGTTTCACAAGTGCCTTTAACGCTTCTGCAGCCAAATCATCCGCCCTGATGTCCTTTAGTAAGCCGTTTTTTCTTCCTACTGGTGTTCTGACCCCTTCGACAATAACAGCTTCACGCATATATACTCCTCCCTATAAACCCATGTTTTTCGCAATAATCGTTTTCATGATTTCATTTGTACCTGCATATATGCTGGCGACTGGTATATCTCTGAACCTCCTTGCAATCTCGTATTCTTCCATATAGCCATAGCCGCCATGAAGCTGCATGCATTCAGCTGCAATTTTACGGGCATTTTCTGTCAGCTTCCATTTCGCCATGGAGACCTTTGTAACTACATTTATTCCTGCCATATGCTCTGTGATCAGTTGATTAAGGAACACCCTTCCCATTTCAATATCTGTTGCCATTTCGGCAATTTTAAATTGAGTGTTCTGAAACTGGCTGACCGGTTTTCCGAATGCCTCGCGATTCTTTACATAATTTATTGTTAAATTAAGCATTTCCTCTGCAGCCACCTGGGCAGCAATTGCCACGACAAGCCTTTCCTGCTGCAGCTTTTCCATTAAATATAGAAAACCTTTTCCTTCTTCGCCGATCAGGTTTTCTTTCGGAACTCTGCAATCTTCAAAAATTAACTCTGCCGTATCCTGACAATGAAGACCGACCTTGTTTAATTTCCTCCCTCTTGAAAACCCCTCAGTTCCCCTCTCGACCGCAAGCAGGCTTACGCCTTTATGCCGTGGGACGGCATGGGGATCTGTTTTACAGGCTATGATGATTAAATCGGAATGAATTCCGTTGGTAATAAAGGTCTTTTCGCCATTCACTATGTAATGGTCCCCATCAAGCCTTGCTGTCGTTCTGATGCCTGCTAAGTCAGAGCCGGCTCCAGGTTCAGTCATGGCTATCGCCGTAATGATATCACCCGCTGCACACTTTGGCAGCCACTTTTCCTTTTGTTCATCGGTTCCATAAGCAGTAATGTATGGGACGACGATATCATTGTGGAGCCCAATTCCCACCATGCCGGACCCAACCCGTTCAAGTTCTTCATTAATTATGACTGAGAAGCCCCAATCGACATTGCTTCCGCCATACTTTTCGTCTATATCAGGGCATAAAAAACCCTGCTCCCCCATCTTGCGCCAAAATTCACGGGGTATGATTCTATCCTCTTCCCATTTTTCATAGTTAGGATAGGCTTCTTTCTCTAAGAACTTACGCAGAGATTCTCTAAAAATTTCATGCTCTTCCTGCAGGTATGACGCAGCCATAATATGAACCTCCGAAACTAAAATTTTTTTGGCATAACACAAAGTGATATCCACCGCTTTTGTAAAGGCTTACAATTAAATTGTACAATAATTATTTATATTTTTAGAACATTTAAAATTCATTTTTTTAAAATTTATATATTTTTCGTAAAGGCTTTTTTTGTATAAATTGTTTTTTCGCCTATTATATTGTCCGTTGATTTCCGCTCCAGGATGCTCAGCGAACCGCGGGGCAGGCGGTGATCCTCCTCCACGCTTCGCGTCTGCGGGGTCTCACCTGTCCAGCTACTCCCGCTGGACGTTGAATACGCTCCCCTTAGAAACACAGCACGAAGAAAATGCGTTAGCATTTTCGAGGATCTCGCACCTTCCGCTCCAATCAACTCAGTAAATAATATACAAAAAGCAACAAAGCCTGCGAAAACAGCCTTTGTAAGAAGGACGGTACCCTCATTTACTTCGGCTGCATGCGGATGCCGCCATCCAGACGTATCGTTTCTCCATTCAGCATCGGATTCACTAAAATACTTTCAGCCAGCCTGGCATACTCCTCAGGATAACCCAGTCTTGAAGGAAAAGGCACCATTTTCCCCAATGAATCCCTTGCCCCCTGAGGCAGTGATTCAAACATTGGAGTGTTAAACAACCCGGGGGCAATTGTCATTACACGAATCCCATAACCCGCCAGCTCTCTGGCGATCGGCAGGGTCATGCCAACCACTCCGCCTTTGGATGCACTATATGCTGCCTGGCCAATTTGTCCTTCAAAGGCTGCGACTGAAGCCGTATTAATAATCACACCTCTTTCACCTTGATCATTCGGATCATTCTTTGCCATTTGTTCAGCAGCCAGACGAATGACATTAAAAGTCCCGACCAGATTTATCATTATGACCTTTTGGAACATGTCCAGAGAATGGACGCCTTTTCGGCCTAAAAGCTTCGCGGCAATTCCGATGCCGGCGCAGTTAACTGCAGTATTGATGCTGCCAAATTGTTCAGAAGCAAATGCCACTGCCCTCTGTACGTCTTCTTCTTTTGTAACATCCGTTTTCATAAAAAGAACATTTTCACCCAGTTCCCTGATAAGGTGAGCTGCCCGGTCTTCCGCCAAATCTGCAATTAGGACCTTCCCTCCGCATCCGGCTATTTTTCTCACTGTCGCCTCTCCAAGCCCTGATGCACCGCCTGTGATTATGGCTCTGCATTCTTTCACTTCCATAATGATCCTCCTTTTATTAATCAGGTTTTCTATGAAGTCATTTCCATTTGGAAAGGTGATTTTCCTGCTGAATGGCTGATTAATTATCAATTCTTGTTATTGTACAAAAAAACAGCTCCTTTTCAGAAGCTGTTTTTCTATGCCAAATTCCGGTCAGCAAGGATTTCTCTCAGATGCTGTCTGACCCGATATAATTTTGTTTTGACAGTGTTTGGGTTGAGATGTAGAATGTCCGCTATTTCTCTTTCCTTCAGTCCATGCTTTGTTTTAAGCAGGAACACCCTTTTCTGTTCATAGGAGAGGGAATCCACATATGCGTATATCTGCTCCTGAAGCATATTAATCTCTGCTTCCTGCCCGGTATCGCTGTACCTGCTTTCCATGCAGTTTTCAAAATCAACGGAATCCTGTATCCTCTCATTAGTCCTTCTTTCTTTTCGCACAAAATCAATTGCAGTTCTGGTCGCAATTGATGATAACCATGCTCCCAGCTTATCCTGATCATCTATGCTGTCCATTTTTTTATAAGCCTTGATCAGTGTTTCCTGAACAACATCCTGCGCAAGATAATGATCCCGGGTAATGCTGTAAGCAATATGATAGAGCCGCTTATTGTATAGTCTGCAGATTTCCCTCATATCCATTGAAGGTTTTATCACTGTAATCCCCCTCTCCTGTAAATTTCTCCCGTATTATTGAAGCCGTTCCTTTATAAATTCAGGCACTGTTTTTTCAGTAAAGCTCTTAATATCCATTGTCCTTTGTTCATCAAAATAGAATGCAATTATATATTCTTCTTCAATGTACCCATTTGAATTACTCAAACTGCTTTCTATTTGTTCTTTATCTGTAATTTTGATTGATGATTTACTGTCACTCATCTTTTCAAAAACTTCCTCATAAGAGTACCCTGCCGCAAAGTTAATATCGATATCCTCCGCTTTTGCAGCCAGTGCATAAGAAATATCATTGCTATTCACTTTTGCATCATTCAGCAATGACTTTTCTTTCAGCCATTCCTCAAACCTCGTATAAGAAGGATTCCAGGTCATATAGGCTTTTTTGCTGTCATTATAATAAATCTCAATATGAGCATATGGCTCATCAATTCCCTGAAGCTCCTCATATGAAGCAGTATCCACTTCCTCAGTCAATATCTGAACAGCTTCTTTAAGTTCTTCTTTGTCTGTAATGACCGCCCGCTTTGTAACTGGCCCTGATGGGGTAATCGTGATTTTAGTAGTTTCATCTTCTGGTACCTGATAGATTTCATTTGTTGCCATTTTATATTCATCCGATTCATAAATCAGCTTAAGATATGGCTTATATTCCCTTTTGTTAATGCTGTAATCACGGACCAGCTTTTCACCATTCTTCAGTTCATACACAATAAAAACGGAACCGCGGCCTGAAACCTGAGCCTGTCTGTTTTCATCCTTTACAAGCTTTTCATGAAACCTTCTGACCAAATCAATATTCTCGTATTCTTTTAAATATAGCGGTTCCTCATGATCAATATCATTATAAAGGTAAAAGCTCTCGCTGAAATGGACCCGCTCAATTTCATTGCTCTGCGGTATGCTTTTTTCATACTGAGTCAAGTCAAATTGGAATAAGAGGAAGAAAGCCGCCATTATGGCTGTATAGACCAACAATCCTTTTACATGAATAGTCACTCGCCATGATTTCTGGAGAACCATTTCGGCCGCCGCATATCCAATTAGTGCTCCAAAAACATATCCCGCGATAATCCAGCTCGTGCCGCCCTGCATCTCACCGAAATAACCGCCCCCAAGAAGCATCGTGCAAAACGTCACACCAAATTTAAAAATGGGCTTTGTTATCGGAAAAACAAGCGCGTGGGAGACTGCCTCCATTCTTCTCCTTTTATAGATCTGCAAGCCAAGAAAATACAGGGACACAATAAGTATGAGATAAACAGCAGTCTCCACATTTGACGGTGTGCGCATATTCATCTGAGTAAATGCAATCAAGGGAGAGAACTTTTCGAATTTGCTTGTCATATAGTATTGGCCTGGAAAACCGAATAAATAGAAAGGCAAATTAATAGAAACTAAAATGATCAGACCTACAGGGAGCAGGAGAAAAATATACGTTAACACACCCTGTACCGCCGATAATCCCGACAGCATTCCTACAGAAACACCTGTCAGGTAAATTACAATATTAAATAAAAGCGTGATGCCCACCCAATTGAGGATTTCCCCCATTGAATAAAAATCCTGCAAATTCATGGGCTGGTAAAGAACCAGGATAATCAAAGCAATGAGTAAAACCGGCAAAATTAATAGCATGATTCCTGTTAAAGCATATTGATGGAAAATGGATTCCCTTTTAACCGGGAGGCTGTGCATTAAATCGCTATATTGCTTTACCTGTGTAAACCTGAATAAGAACACAGACAAGGCCACCGGTACTGATATACTAAAAATAAATTGGAGCTGGAAGTTGTATTGAAACAGATTGTCAATGTCCAGGAATTTCCGCTGTTCCTCTGAAGAATTCATTATGATATCAAGAGGAATGGCAAAGAACAGGCCGAGAAAATACACAATGGAGACCCAGCCGACACTTCTGAAAATCGTTTTTAAAATTTCGCTTTTAATCAAGGATGTTTTGGACTGCATATCCAATGTCCCCCATTTCATAAATGAAAATCTCCTCTAATGTCAGGGGAAGCATATCGAAAATCACTGGTTTAAATTGTTCTACATATGACGATATTTCCTTTGCATCTCCCTTTACAATGCAGATCACAATGCTGCCTCTTTTTTCTTTATGAAGGATCTTCAGCGAATCGAAAATGGCTGGTACAGATCCTTTAAAGGCAACCTGAATTTTATGTGTATCTGTTTTAAGGTCATCAAGATCTTTTTCCAGAATCATGCGCCCATTATGCATAATGCCTATAAAATCACATAGGTCTTCCACTTCGCGCAGATTATGAGAGGAAATAAGAATTGTCATTTCTCTTTCAGCAACCTCATCGATCATCAGGCTTTTCACTTTCTTCCTCATTACGGGATCAAGCCCGTCCATAGGCTCATCCAAAATTAACACTTCCGGCCTGGCAGACAAAGCAAGGATAAAAGCAGCCTGCCTCTGAATGCCTTTGGAGAATCTATGAATCTTTTTATGTATATCCATTTCAAAAATAGCAGCCAGTTCTTCAAATCGTTCTTCATCCCACATGCTGTAAATATTTTTATAAAATTGCGCCATCTGCTTAACTGTATATTGAGGCAGAAAATAGGGATGATCCTGAATAAAAAAGATCTTATCTTTCATTTGCGGGTTCTCGAACACCGGCTGGCCGTCAATGGCAATGCTTCCTTCATCCTCTGCATAGATGCCTGCCAACAGCTTTAAAAGTGTTGTTTTTCCGGCTCCATTGGAACCAAGCAAGCCGTATATGGACCCTTTATTCACTTCAATGCAGACATTTTCGACAGCATCCATCTCCTCGAAAGATTTTCGCACATTACGGATTTTGATCATCTTCTATCCCTCCCCCTATAGCTGCTTCTATTTCCTGTATGAGCTTGTATAATTCATTTTTTGTGATTCCAAGGTATAAAGCCTCTGATAAAAGCTTTGATAGTTCATTTTTCACTTTTTCTATTTTTTCGCTGTTCAGATTGGGTGTCGCTGCACTGACAAAACTGCCTTTCCCTTTTATGGAATAAATATAGCCCTGGGACTCAAGCTCCCTATATGCCTTCTGAATGGTATTAGGATTGATCGTCAGCTGCTGGGCCAGCGTTCGAACGGAAGGCAGCTGTTCATCTGCTGTTAAGACCTCTGTGATGATCAGCTCTTTAAGCCGCTCAACCAGCTGTTCATATATAGGTTTTCGGCTCCTTACATCCAATTCAAACATGCTTGCCCTCCCATCTGTATGCAGTGTACTATGATTCCTAGTACAGTTGACACAGTTAGATTATATTACAAGTAATTGGAAAAGAGAAGGGGGAAATTAAACTTTTTATAAAAAGAAAAAAACTGGTTCAGCCAAAGGGCTAAACCAGTCAAAAGTGTTCTTATTTAGCAGATTTCACATTCACCGGTGGCGGAGGCAAAATCATGTTGGAACGCCTGTTATTTGTTGCAATTATATAAACAGCTGCGACTGCGATGGCAACTGCAATGAAGGAACCGATATTGAAAATCCCTTTTTGCGAATACCAGACAATCGAGTAACCTACAGATCCTGCCAGCAGGGCATAGTAGAAGAATGGGAATAACGTTTTGCGGATGACAGTGCCTTCTTTTCCAACAAGACCCACAACAGCTGATGCAGCAACGACGTTATGCACACAAATCATGTTCCCAGCTGCTCCTCCGACTGCCTGAAGGGCTACAATCCAGGTTGCATCCACCCCGATCTGTGAGCCGACGTCATATTGGAATAATGCAAACATCATATTACTGACGGTATTACTTCCTGCAATAAAGGCTCCTAGACCCCCGATGAAGGTCGCAAAGAACGGCCAGAATTCTCCAGCAAGAGCTGCAGCACCGTTCGCAAGCTCGATCGGCATCTGATTATAGCCCGCTTCTCCCCCGCCGGTGTTGATAAATACCTGTACCATCGGAACTGTGAAAATTAAAGCTGTTGAAGCAGCTACAGTTGTCTTTCCCGAATCTGCCCAGGCTTTTTTGTATGAACTGGAATTCATTCCATGGATAAAATAAGTGATAACAGATACAAGAATAAAAATCGTTCCCGGCAAATACAGCGGCTGGAAGCTTGAAGTGATGCCGGAATCAAAAATGTTTTCAAATTTGACCGTCCACGCCTGAAGCAACTCTAAAAATGGAAGCGATTTCAACCTTGACAATACTAAGAATAGGCCAACTAAAACATAAGGAGTCCACGCACGCATCATGCTCATGCTTCCGCTCTTATGGGCAACAGCTTTGATTTCCAGCTTGCCAGTCCATTCAGGATCCCACTTGGATTTCTCTTCAAAATCCCAAACCTGATCCTTTGGCGGCATAAGAAAGCCTTTTTTAGCTGCAAAAACAACAATTGCTAAACCAGCTAATCCCCCGATCATTGATGGGAATTCAGGTCCAAGGACATTCGCTACAATTACATAAGGGATCGTCATGGCAAATGCAGCAAATAGTGCAAACTTCCAGATTTTTATCCCTTCCGTAAATGATTTATTTTTGCCGAAAAATCTTGTCATTAAAGCTACTACAAATAAAGGAATCAATGTGCCGGCAATCATGTGGAGAATGGCTACTTGTCCTGCGATTTGAGTTACCAACCCAAGCAGGTTATCGGTAAGGCTTGCATTGCCCGATAAACCGGTCTGAACGCCGACAAGCATCGGTGTCCCTACAGCACCGAATGACACCGGTGTACTTTGAATGACCATCCCGGCAATAACTGCGGCCATAGCCGGAAAGCCAAGGCCCACTAATAGCGGGACTGCTACAGCGGCTGGAGTACCAAACCCGGACGCTCCTTCAATGAAAGAACCAAACAGCCAGGCTATGATAATTACTTGTATTCGGCGGTCAGGCGATATATCTGTGAATCCCTGACGAATGGTTTTTAAACCGCCGCTTTCCTGAAGGGTATTTAGAAGCAGAATAGCGCCGAAAATAATATAAAGAAGTGTTCCGGCAACAACTAGGCCATTGATGGATGCAGCGGCAACTTTTGCACCTGAAACTTTCCATACAAAAAGAGCAAGAACTACTGCTACAAGGTATGAGATTGGCATCGCCTTACTTGCCGGCCATCTCAATCCGACAAGAAATACTGCAACTGCAATAATTGGCAATAAAGATAGTAAAGCTAACATTCCAGTACTCAAATTACGTTTCCCCCTTTGTTTTGTAATAGCGAACAATGATTGCACTTTGTTGCGGATAGCAAAACATGTTATATAACTATAATGGTTTTGTTATACAACATGGCACTAGGCTTATTTACATTATACAAACATTTTTCACAATTTCAATAATATTTGGAAAATTTAATCTATGTATTTACACAAAAAAATTTGTATGTATATACAAAAAAATTAGCTCAATATATCTTTTTATCGAGATATATCGAGCTAATTACTAATTGATTGGGCTTACATGACCAAGACGTGCTGAAATTCCTTGCCCTGTCTTTACCATTTTGGATTTTAATGCATCAAGCCGATCAGCTGTCATTCTCATGGTCGGGCCTGAAATACTGACTGCAGCAATAACCTTGCCAAGGTGGTCAAAAATAGGAACGGCAACACACGTAATTCCATATTCATTTTCTTCAAGATCAAGAGCAAATCCTTTTTGCCTTACCTGACCCAATTCTTTCATGAATTCTTCTTTATCCGTTATGGTTTTATCTGTATGGACCGGCATCCCTTTTCTTTCAAGAATATCGGACACAATGCTTGAAGGCAGGTGTGCCAGAATGGCCTTGCCGACAGATGTGCAATGCATGGGAGCGCGTTTCCCGACTTTCGAATGCATTCTTAATGTTTCATTGCCCTCAAGCTTCTCGATGTACACAACCTCTCCCTGATCGTAAACGACTAAATGAATGACTTCATTTGTTTCATTTTCAAGCTCCTGCAGAAAAGGCATTGCTTCTGCACGCAAATCGATTGATTCAAGCAGCTTTGAACTGATCTCTAGGAATTTATACCCTAATTTGTACTTGCCGGTTTCGGCGTCCTGCTCTATATATCCGTACTGAACCAGAGTAGATAGAATACGGTAAACAGAGCTTTTGTTGATGTCTATCTGATTGGCAATTTCCGTTACGCCAAGACCGGTTTTTTTCAGGCTGATCAATGTAATTATATCCAGCGCCCTGCTGACGGACTTGACCATATTTTCTCTTTCCACAATATTCACCCCAGGTGCAAATGCCATAATTCAATTTACTTGAATTATACCGTTTTTGCGCTTTCACGTGCCACTGCAAATCTATTGCGCAGTGTTCCAATCTCTTTGATTTCACATTCGATAACATCACCTGACCTGACCATCTCAGCTCCAACAGGACTTCCTGTAAGGATTACGTCACCCGGCTTCAGTGTCATGACATTAGACAGGTATGAAATCATTTTACGAATTGGAATAATCATGAGATCTGTGCTGCTGTTCTGCTTTTCTGTGCCGTTTAATTTTGCTTCAACCTTTATTTCAAACGGATCCAGTTCAGTTTCGATTACGGGACCCAGCGGAGTAAAACTGTCAAAGGATTTGCCAATTGTCCAATGTCCATCATTATGGAAAAATTGCGGAGCAGTAACATCATTCCCCACTGTGTAGCCGAAAACATAATCAAGAACATCTGACTCTGCTATATTTTTTGCTTCTCTGCCAATGACGACAGCCAGTTCTGATTCGAATTTCACCTCTTCAATGCCTTCAGGAATGATAATATCCTCATCTGGTCCAATAACAGAAGATACAGGCTTGAAGAAGAATACAGGAATTTCAGGGAGTGTCTCAGGCAAATCCGATTTTTCGGACACATAGTTGGCTCCAATTCCAATGATCTGATTAGGAACCAGGGGTGCAAGCTGCTTTGCTTCATTCTGCGAAAAGCTCTGGCCTGTATACTCCCAATCTCCAAAAATATCCCCTTTAATTTCTTTATAAATGCCCTCTTCTAATACTCCTTCATGTACTGCTCCATTAACTTCATATCTTGTAAACTTCATTTTTCTTCCTCTCCCCTCGGTAACTTTAAGCCTGCAGATCTCTAGAAAAGGCTCTTTTCGTATAAAATGTTGTATTTAACACCAACAATGTTGTCCGTTGATTTCCGCTCCAATCAACTCTGCAACAATATATATAAAGGAACAAACCTTGCGAAATCAGTCTTAGAAAAACAGGGCACATTCATGCCCTGTTCTACACTATTACTGTTTTACTGCATACTTGGATTTCGCTTCAAGACGGCGGCGGTGCAGGATTGGTTCTGTATAGCCGTTTGGCTGATCATAGCCTTCGAAAACAAGGTCACATGCTGCCTGGAATGCAACCGATTGATCGAAATCAGCTGCCATTGGGCGGTATGCGGTATCTCCACTGTTTTGTTCATCTACTACCTTAGCCATTTTCTTAAGTGTCTCAAGCACTTGTTCCTTCGTGCAGATGCCATGGTGAAGCCAATTTGCAACATGCTGGCTCGAAATCCTTAATGTCGCACGGTCCTCCATTAAACCAATATTATTGATATCAGGAACTTTGGAACAGCCGATGCCCTGCTCAACCCAGCGTACCACATATCCGAGGATACCCTGTGCGTTGTTTTCCAGTTCTTCCTGGATCTCCTCTTGAGTCCATTGCGGATTTTCTGCAACCGGTATCTGCAGAATTTCGTCACGAAGGTCTGTAACTTCCTCCATCAGCTTGTTTTGCACCTTCTGAACTTCTACCTGATGGTAATGCAATGCATGAAGGGTGGCTGCAGTTGGAGACGGTACCCAGGCAGTATTGGCGCCGGCGTTCAAATGCCCGATCTTTTGCTCCATCATATCTGCCATCATATCAGGCATAGCCCACATGCCTTTTCCAATTTGCGCACGTCCCTGGAAGCCTGCTTCAAGGCCTGTATTGACATTGGATTTTTCATAGCCTTTTAGCCAGGCTGTTGCTTTCATATCATTCTTGCGGATCATCGGGCCAGCTTCCATGGAAGTGTGCATCTCATCCCCTGTACGGTCAAGGAATCCGGTGTTTATGAAAACAATGCGCTCCTTTACTTCACGGATGCAGGCTGCAAGATTCAAGGATGTACGACGCTCCTCATCCATTACACCAATTTTCAGTGTGTTCCGCTCCAGTCCAAGCAGATCTTCCGTCCGGTCAAATAACTCGTTTGCAAAAGCAACCTCTTTGGAACCGTGCATTTTTGGCTTAACGATATAAATGGATCCCTCAGATGTGTTTTGGTATGGTCCATTTCCAAGCAATGTATGCTTCCCGATCAGGGAAGTAACTACCGTATCGAGGATCCCTTCCTGCACTTCATTTCCTTCTGCATCCAAAATAGCGTTAATGGACATTAAATGTCCGACATTCCTGACAAACATTAATGAGCGTCCAGGTAATGAAAACTCCTTCCCTTCAGCAGACACATATGAACGGTCAGGATTCAATTTACGTGTCATTGATTTAGAGCCCTTAGTGAAGGCTGCGGAAAGGTCACCTTTCATTAAACCGAGCCAGTTGCGGTATACAAGGACCTTGTCTTCAGCATCAACTGCTGTTACTGAATCCTCACAGTCCATAATTGTGGTAATTGCAGCTTCAAGTAAAACATCCTTCACCCCGGCATCATCCGTTTTTCCAATTGGGTGGCTTCTGTCAAACTGAATCTCAAAATAAAGGCCATTATTCTTTAAGAGTACCGCAGAAGGCTGATTCTGCTCTCCCTGGTATCCGGCAAACTTTGCTTCTTCTCTTAGTTTTACAGTTTCCCCATTGCCCAGCACAACTGCCAGTTTCCCTTCATCAACCTTGTACTGTACAGCCTCTTTATGCGAACCGCTTGAGAGAGGAACAGTTTGGTCAAGGAATTCCCTGGCAAATGCAATAACCTTTTCTCCCCTTACAGGATTATATCCGCCGTCCCTATTTGCCCCATTTTCTTCACTGATTGCATCGGTTCCATAAAGTGCATCGTACAAGCTTCCCCACCGGGCATTTGCTGCATTGATCGCATATCTCCCGTTATTAACTGGAACGACCAATTGCGGTCCGGCCTTCACAGCTACTTCTTCATCCACATTTTCTGTAGTAATTTTAAAATCCTCGGCTTTTGGCTCAAGATAGCCGATCTCTTCCAAAAATGACTTATAGCTATTAAAATCAAAATCCTTGTTTTCCCTGTGCCATGTGTTCAGCTTATGCTGAATTTCATCACGCTTTGCAAGCAATGCTTTATTCTTAGGGGTCAGATCATTTATAAGCGCTTCCAAACCTGACCAGAATTGCTCCTGATCAACGAAGCTTCCCGGCAAAGCCTCGGAATTGATAAATTCATAGAGCTCACTTGCAACCTGCAGGCTTCCTCTTTTAATATAATTCTCCATTAATCATTTCCTCCTTCGATTGCTTTTGATTTCCGCTGTTTCTTATTACGAAACGGCGTTTCTGGCTTTCTCTTAAAAAAATAATAGCATGTTTTCAAAAGTATTTTCAATAATTTTCACACAATTTTATTCTTCTCTGATTTCAATGCCAGCCTTTCACAAGGAAAGGCTGGCAATTTTTTATGAAATTGCCTGGGCCTTCATCTCTTTTTTAACTTCCGCACATCTGCCCGGCGATGGGAACAGCTTTCCTGCATTTAAAAGATTATGGGGATTAAAGACTTCCCGGATCTCTGTCTGGGCAGCAATTTCCTCTTCTGTGAAAACAAAACGCATTTCCTCCCGCTTCTCAATGCCGACGCCATGTTCTCCAGTAATGGTCCCTCCAACATCCGCGCATACCTTCAGACATTGGCTTCCAGCTTCAAGCGCTTTCTCTGATTCTCCCGGTACCCGTGCATCAAAAAGAACAAGGGGGTGAAGATTTCCGTCTCCTGCATGAAATATATTCGCAATCCTCAAACCCGATTCACTGCTGATCTGATTGATTCTGTTTAAAACCTCAGGCAGCCTGCTTCGGGGAATAACTCCATCCTGTACCAGATAATCAGGAGAAATGGCTCCCATTGCACCAAAGCCGGTCTTCCGGTTCGCCCACCATCTGGCTCTTTCCTCTTCACTTCCGGCCGCCCGGACTTCACGGACATTCCTCTTTCGGCATACCTCGAGGATCTGGTCAATCTGTTCCTGAATTCCCGCAGCAATCCCATCCACTTCAATCAGGAGCACTGCTTCGATATCTTTAGGATGGCCTACCGGAAAAGCAGCAGCTTCCACCCCTTCAATCGCAGTTTTATCCATCATTTCAAGGGCTGCCGGCACTATACCTGCAGAAATTATGTCCGATACAGCCTGGCTACCATCATCAACACGATCAAAGTAGGCAAGAACGGTCTGTTTTCCTTCAGGATTTTTCAGAACCCTCACTGTTATTTTTGTTACAATGCCAAGGGTTCCTTCAGAACCTGTTATCAGACCAAGCAAATCATATCCTGGAGCATCCGGAATACCGTCTTTACCTATTTCCACTATTTCGCCATTAGGCATGACAACTTCAAGTCCAAGAATATGGTTTGTCGTGACTCCGTATTTCAGACAATGTGCACCGCCGGCATTTTCTGCCACATTGCCCCCAATGGTACAGCAATATTGGCTTGATGGATCTGGTGCGTAATAATATCCTTTATCGGATATGGAATTGGTGAGTTTCAGATTGACAAATCCAGGCTCTACAACGGCACGGCGATTTTCCAGATCTACGCTAATAAGCTTTTTCATCCTGACCATACTGATAATGATTTCTCCATTAAGCGGTATGGCTCCGCCGCTTAGCCCTGTCCCTGCTCCCCTTGCCAGGAAGGGAAGATCGTTTTCAGAGCAATATTTAACAATCTCCGCCACTTCTTGTGTGTTTTTAGGAAAAACGACGGCCTTCGGCAGATGTTTATGAATCGTAAAGCCGTCACAGTCATAGGCAACAAGATCTTCTTTCAGGTAAAGAATGGAACGGGCACCGCCAACGATATCAGCCAAATTTAAGATGTGTTTGTCCTTTGATTTAACCCGGTCTTTTGCTTTCACTCTTCTCCCTCCCGCATACGGTCTTCCTTTTGATAAGCCCAGTCCAGAAGCTGGACTGTATGGACGATTTTCTGGTTTCTGCCGTATTTTTGAACTCCCATTGCCATCTGCAGCATACAGCCGGGATTACCCATCGAGATCATTTCCACATCATCGGGAACATTCTCCATTTTGCTTTCAAGGACCGCATTGGCCATTTCAGGATTGGTAATATTGTAGATACCTGCACTTCCGCAGCAGCGGTCTGAATTAGGCATATGAACCATGTCTACACCGGGAATATCAAGGAGAATATCGCGCGGCTGCTGCCGGATCCCCTGTCCATGCGCTAAATGACAGGCATCATGATAAGTTATTCTAGTGTTCATCTCAGCCTTTGGCTTTTCATAGCCTGTTTCATGAAGAAATTTTGAAATATCCTCTACCTTTTCAGAAAACTCTTCCGCTTTTGCATGCATTTCCGGGTCTTCCTTAAATAATTCTGCGTATTCCTTCATCATGCACCCACACCCGGCAGCATTAACGATCACTTTATCAAAGTCCTTGAATGCCTCCATATTCTGCTTTGCCAGCTTCCTGCCCATATCACGGTCTCCAGCGTGAACATGCAGGGCTCCGCAGCAAGTCTGGTTTTGTGGAATGACAACATCATTTCCATTCCTGGTCAGTACGTTGATGGTGGATTCATTAATATCACTGAACATGACATCCATTACACAGCCGGTCAGCATGGCAACTTCCTGCTTTGTCTCCCCTGTTGCTTTTATTACTTTTACGTCTTTATATTTCTTTTTAACAGGTTCTTTCACTTCAGGCATGATGGATTCCATATCTACTAGGTGCTGCGGCATGACATTGATTAATTTAGTTTTCCGGACAGCTTTTTGCATGCCACTCTTTTGATAGAATCTCAGAAGGCTGCCGAGCGTATTTAAGCGATTCTGGTGCGGGAATAGATCATGAAGAAAAAATTTGCTGATGGCTCCTTTTACACCTGTTAATGGCATTGCCTGACGAATCTGGCCCCGTGCTTCCTCAATCAAACCGCCCACATCGACATCAGCCGGGCATGCAGTTGTACAGGCGCGGCAATCCAGACATTGAAACACCGGGTCCATGAATTGCTCATTTACTTGAAGCTTTCCTTCTGCGACTGATTTAATTAAGTGAACCCGGCCCCTTGGAGAATGCTGTTCCTGGCCTGTCTGTTCATATGTCGGGCAAGATTCCAAACACATGCCGCAATGGACACAGTCAGCCCATTTCTTTTCATCGGGCGGATCGCTCCATAAATAATTTCCCAATCCTGAAGTACATGGCGGTTCTTGCTTTAAATCGAGTTCCCGCACGCTCATTTAAATCCCTCCTATAAATCTGTTTGGATTTAATGTTTTATTTGGATCAACCTTTGTTTTTATGCCCTGCAGCAAAAAGAAATAAGACGGTTTATTGCCCCATATCTCCACTTTTCTCCGGAGCTGGAATGGAAGATGTTTGACAATTGCATATCCGCCTGCATTTTCAGCACTCTGCCGTACCAGTGTGACGGCATTGGAGACATCACACTCTGCACCTCTGATGGTTACTTGACTCAATCCATGGCCAAGTCCTCCATGCGACTCGATCTTTACATTAAATCGGTCCTTCAGCAGTTCCGTTTCCTTTAACAAGTTCAACGCTTCAAGATTTACAGTTCCAATTTTAAGGGTTGCTTCGGTTTGGATTGGCAATTCCCCATCCAATCCATTGGGGATGTGCCTGTAAAACCGGTGCCAAAACAAATCGGCTTTTTCCTTTGGATTTATAAACAATTCCGCATCTTCAGGCAGCATATTCCTCACGAATTCTTCCTGATAGCGGACAGAGCTTTCCACATCTTCAAAACCCATCGCTATAGTGTAGGCGTTTATTCCGGCTAACTTATCAGAAAGTGCCGGATTCAGGAGTTCAAGTGAGACAGGTTCAATCATAGAGTCCAAAACCTTCACTGCAAAAGCTTTAATTCCCTCCAGGTTTCCTTGTGGAAACGAAACAAGAACCAGGCTCTCGCACTTAGGTATAGGGCGAAGCTTTAAGGTGATCTCAGAAATGACACCAAGTGTGCCCATCGCACCAATAAATAGTTTATTCATATCATAGCCGGCCACATTTTTTACGACTCTTCCACCGGATCGGATTACTTTTCCATCAGGGTATACAGTCCTTAAACCAATGACTGCATCACGGGCTGAACCGTAGCCCAATCTTTTGGGTCCGCTTTCATTTGCTGCAATGATCCCGCCTATTGTGGCATTTTCAGGCCAATAAGGATCGAGTGATATTTTTTGATTATGCTGTGCCAGATAATCCTGAAGATCTTTAAAGCGAGTTCCGGCTTTTACTGTTAACGTCATATCACCGGGCGTGTGTTCCACAATCCCTGTATATTTATCAAGCGATAGAAGAATATCCGTTTTTTCGGTTAAGCCACCGAACCCCCGCTTTGTGCCTCCGCCCATAATGTTGATGGTTAAACCATTCGAATCTGAGTGCTTAAGTACAGCTGCAATTTCCTCTTCTGTTTCCGGAAAAACAACCATTTCTCCGGAATTGCCAAATGGGCTTGAAGATTCATTTTTACTAATCTGGTCTTCCCTTAAAGAAGCCTTTAACTTACTTATTGATTCTGCTGCAATCAAACTATCCACCGCCTTTTGTTTCGTAATAACAAACAGTGTTTCTAATATTAATTAAAAAAACATCATTGCTCCTGAAGGATACTCATCTGCAATAGTTTCTCAACCAATTCTAAATGGTCAACCATGTTCTTATGTGCCTGATCCGGCTGCTGATTTTTAATAGACAAATAGATCTCCAAATGCTGCTCTTCAATTTTCCTCGCAATGTCAGCCCGTGTTTCGAGGTAATGGTGAAAATCAATCATGGACTTTTTTAATGTTTCAGAAATGAACTGCACAAATTGGATAAGGATATCATTACCTGCTGCACGGGCAATCGCCATATGAAACTGGTAATCCTCCTCCCATCCATGTATGGCTGCATCGGAAATCAGCGTCTTCATCATTGCCAAATCCTTATCCGACCGATTTGCAGCTGCCATTTCAGCAAGCCCTGTTTCCACCATTTTTCTTGCCTGGAACAACTCCTGGATGTCTTTTATGTCCGGATGCAAATGCGGATTGATAAACAGCTTAGAAGAATCAAACCTGGTTATATAAGTGCCTTCCCCCTGTTTAACCTGCACAATTCCTTTGCCCTGCAAAGAGGTTAGGGCGTCTCTTACAGCTGACCGTCCTACGCCGAATAATTCGCACAGCTCTCTTACTGAAGGAAGCTTATCCCCAGGCTTAAAGGATCCTTTGGCAATCATATCTTCAATTTGCTCAGCAGCAATCTCAGAAATTTTGCGTGTTGAAATCTTTTTCACATTCATCCTCACGCCCCCCTTTCTTTGCAGACATCACATATCTGATAAGTTGTTTGTTATTTACTATTTAATCATGCTTAATTGTAATAATCAATAAAATATTTTGAATTTATTAAAAATTTGCGAGTTTTTTATGGATAGGGTTTTTGTTTGGGCGCGGGGGGCAAATTCGGACTCATGTGGAGGAAATTTAGGAGATGAGGGCCGAACCTGGCGTAGCTTCTGACTCAAATAGAGGGAATATAGGAGATTGAGTGCGAACTTTGAGTAACTTCTGACTCAGATGGAGGAAATCTTGTAAACTGAGTCCGAACTTTGAGTAACTTCTGACTCAGATAGAGGAAATCTTGTAAACTGAGTCCGAACCTGGCGTAACTTCTGACTCAAATAGAGGGAATATAGGAGACTGAGTCCGAACTTGGCGAAACTTCTGACTCAACTAGAGGGAATATAGGAGACTGAGTCCGAACTTGGCGAAACTTCTGACTCAGATAGAGGAAATCTTGTAAACTGAGTCCGAACTTAGAGTAACTTCTGACTCTGACAGGTCAAATCTTGAAATTTAAGTCCGAACTTAGAGTAACTTCTGACTCTGACAGGTCAAATCTTGAAATTTAAGTCTGAACTTGGTTCTACTTCGGACTCAGGTGCTGCAAATTCGATAACTTGAGTCCGAACCTGTTTCTACCTCTAACTCAGATAGGATCAAAAAAAAACCTGACTTCCAAATTTCACATGGAAGTCAGGTTCATTTCACTATTCTATAATGCGTACAACACGGCCGTTAAACTTAGTTTTCCAATAGCCGCTTGACATATTTGCAATCGCAACTCCCGTAGAACTTTGGGAACCGATAAATTTACCGCCGCCGAGGTAAATGCCTACATGGCCATCCCTTTTGTAGGTATCAAAGAAAACAAGATCTCCCGCTCTCATCTCGCTTGCTGAAACCTGGCGTCCGGCAAATTTAAGAGAATCTGTGCTAGCTCCGACACTGATTCCTGCCTGGGAGAATGACCAGTGTACAAAGCCTGAGCAATCAAATCTTCCATTTGCGATATCATAAGCATTTCTGCCGCCGCCAAACACATAAACAGAATTACCGATATATTTATTGCCTGCAGTCGTAACAATGCTGATTGCGCTTCCGCCATTAACGCTTGGCTTTGGAGCAGACGTGCTGGAACCTTTTGTTTTTTGGGCAGCAGGTTTTTGCTTATTCACTGCAGCTGAGTCTGATGGTGCTGAAGCCACTGACTGGGCTGCCGGTACAGATTGAGCTGCCGGTGCTGTCTGGGCCGCAATGCTTTGTTCGATTTGAGCAATCAATGATGCGTATTTAACATCTTCACTCTGCAGCTTTGCCTTTTTATCAGCAATAGAGTTTTCCTTTTCTTTTAACTGCTGGATTAATGAGCTATTTTGCTGTTTTTGCTCTTCCATAGTAGCCTGCATGCCCTTTAACTCAGTCATCATGCTTGTTAATCCTGCAAGCTCTTCTTCTACTGCAGCCTTCTTTTCTTCAAAAGCTTTTTTATCCTGTTCCTGTTCTTCCAGTAATTGTTTGTCTGCCTGAACAAATGTAGTTACTGCTCCGACACGGTCAACGAAATCACTGAAACTGGAAGCACCAAGAAGAACATCCAGGTATGCAACCGATCCGCCGCTTTCCTGGAAAGATTGTGCACGCTGCTTCAGTATAGCACTTCTCTTTTCAATTCTATCCTCGATGATCGCCATTTCTTCCTTCAATTTTTCTACTTCGGCTTTTGTATCAGTAATATTAGTTTTCGTTTCTGCTATTAATTTATTATTATCTTCAATTGCTTTTTCAACTTTAGTAATTTTAGCATTTAACTCTGCAATTTCTTCAAGTACACTTACCAGTTCCTTATCAGCTTCAGCCAATGTAGCCTGCAAATTGGAACGCTGCTGCTGGATTTGGCTTTTTTGATTCTCGAGCTTATTAATTGATTCAGCATTTACTCCCGGGATTGAAAAAGCACTTCCAAGCCCAAGAATAATTGTCGTATTTAAAACGAGGAGTCTTTTTTTCAAAGTCATTACCCTGCTTTCTAATATGTACTCGGTCTATTAAACAGCCGTATATCAAACTATTTATCTATGTATATCTTTTCAGTTTTGTCTCTAGTAAATTTGTCTTTCCATGGAGGATTATACCATCCTTATTTGACAGACTTGTTAGAGTAATATTACAAAAATATTTCAAACGTGACATTAAACCCCTTTTTTCGCCATTCTTATGTGACATAATTCCTTATTTTACACATATGAAGATATCAAACGTGAGTTGTAAGAAGGATACCAAAAAAATAAAAAAGACTGGAATCCAGAATATATCTTCCAGATTTCAGTCTTTTTATTCCATAAACTTGCTTTGAATGTCCTGATCGAATACAAATACTGACATTCCAAAATCCCGTTCTATATCAATGTCCACAAAAAGGTCTATTAGCCTTGCCTGCAAAAAATCTTCCATTTCTTCCGGCCGATTCTTTTTATACATTTCCTTGACCATTTCTGTTCTGGCAGCCCGAAGCATTTGTTTCCCTTCGTCTGCACTCGCTATAAACTTTTCTACAGGAGATAAATTCCCTTCCATTTCACAAATAGCCCAATTTTTGCAGAACGTGGTCCTAACCTTGCTTGGTCCTTTGCCCATATGTTTTTTCCGGAAGGAGCGCACTAAGTTACTGAATTCAGCTTCATATTTGTTCATATTCCAGCCCTCATAAACTCTAATTTCATGTATAATCTCATTTATACAAGTCTGTATACACTTTAATAAGTTAATCAATTAATACAATTATTGTCAAACTAAACAATCTAAATTTCTTGTAAACTGAAATTTTATGCTAATATTTTGTTAGTCGAAAGGTTTTAGGGGGAAAATTAATGGATATTCAAAGCAGCAGAAAAATTGTCAGATTTCAGAATGGAGTTTTGCAGGAAGCAGAAGATTCAATTGTTTCTGAACACCCTCTCACCATTCACCTAAATGGAGAAGAGTTCGCAACAATGGTCTGCAGCCCAGAGAATATTCGGGAATTAACAATCGGCTTTTTGGCTTCTGAAGGCTTTATCAGGAGATTTGAAGAAATCAAGGATATTCAAATAGATGAAAGCAAAGGTTTTGCATATGTAGAGCTGCATACCCAAACTTCTACAGCAAGCCATGAATTCCACTCCAAGCGGTTTATTGGTTCATGCTGCGGAAAGAGCAGGCAATTTTATTTTCACAATGATGCCAGGACAGCCAGAACTTCTACATCAAAGCTGACCTTGTCTCCCAGCCAGTGCATCTCTTTTATGAAACAGCTTCAGGATGGCAGCCTGATTTTTCAAGAAACCGGAGGAGTACATAATGCCGCCTTATTTTCTGCAGATGAAATGATTGTCAGCAGAACAGACATTGGCCGGCATAATGCACTGGATAAAATCCTTGGTTATTGCATTGAAAACAGGATTTCTGTAAGAGATAAAGTCATTGCATTCAGCGGCAGAATCTCTTCGGAAGTCCTGCTAAAAGCCGCCAAAATTGGAGTTGGCATCATCCTATCAAAATCAGCACCGACTGATTTAGCCATCAAGCTGGCTGAAGACCTAAATATTACAGCGGTTGGCTTTATTCGAGGTCAGGCTTTTAATGTTTATTCTCATTCTGAAAGGATCGTTTCAGGGGAGGAAGATTAAAAAGAGGGGGCTGACACCCTCTTTATCATTTAAAAAGGATCTAAATTCAGTTCACATTTATGCTGAAAATTTGAATATGCAAATGTATTAAGCGTATATATGTGTTAGAAATCCTTAAAAAAAGGCAAGTCAAAGCTTTTCTTTGACTTGCCTTCTCTTAAAACATTGGATGTGGAGGATCTATACCCAGAACCGTTTCGCCATCCACGGTTAACCAGATATAATAATGGTCAATTTCCGTTCTGAGGACTTTCTCGATCTTTGCAATTAATCCTTCCTGCAATTCAAATGACAATCTTGCTGTTTCTTCACCTAATTCATAGTCCTGTAACCCCATTAAATCAGCTATATACCTAGCTTCTTGATACGATACTTCTACATATTTATCATATTCAGGTAAATATGCAGCCTCTGACGTCTTCGCGTTGAAAACAAGTACTAACATCAAACTTAATAGAACAATTGCTGCTTTCTTCATTATTATTCCCCCTTTAAATTTTCACTAATTTTTCTTTTATTTTAATAAATGTATCAACGATCTCTGGATTGTACATGGTACCCCGATTTTGTATAAGTTCATCTATTGCTTCAAGTACACTTCTGCCTTTCTGATAAACACGATCAGTAGTCATTGCATCAAATGAGTCTACAACAGAAATAATGGCAGCCTCGATTGCAATTTCATCCCCTTTAAGTCCTTTGGGATATCCTGTTCCATCAAATCTTTCATGATGCTGCTCTACCACTTCGCCTGCTTCTATTAAACTCGGCAGACCTGTTTCTTGCAATATTTCGCGTCCAAACGTCGAATGCTGTTTCATTAAATCCCACTCATCAGAGGTTAATTTACCCGGTTTTTGAAGAATCTCAACGGGCACCTTTACTTTTCCTATATCATGCAAGAATGCAGCAAGATTAAGTTTTAAAATTTGCCGGGAATTTAAATCAAGCGCGTCAGCCATGAGCATTGACATTTTTGTAATTCTATCGCAATGGTCACTTGTATATCCA
Organism: Bacillus sp. 22-7; assembly: GCF_010628845.1. NCBI lineage: Bacteria > Bacillati > Bacillota > Bacilli > Caryophanales > Bacillaceae > Bacillus > Bacillus sp. 22-7. The sequence goes on from NZ_NJQY01000024.1 coordinate 63,731, forward strand.
TCTTTTTCTTCAATTGATATGACCAAATCTCTTAATTCATTTGTTACTTTGCTATAGTAATGAAATACTGGATTAGAGGTTACATATAAAAATTCAGATTGACCTATTGATTGAAAAATATGATGTTCAGTTACAGGACATCTTTGGAACGAATCACCGGGTCTTAGCGTTTTTTCTCCATTAGAATCTTTTAATAGCAGTTCACCGGAAAGCATATGAAGATATTCCAGCGTTTCACCGCCGCCTTCTAACGGTTCCAGTCCCCACCTTGCATCTGGCTCCAGCCTATGATAAATAACCTCTGTCCCATCCCCCGAAGCAATCAGGGAGATTTGCAACCCTTTCATGTGGACTGTTTCAATGAAACTACCTTCATTTATGATGCCCACTTAATTACCCTCTTTCTAATACCTTCTCAAATGATGTATGTATTGGGTATACCTATTTATCTATCCTTATTGCAATTCTAGTACATGGTTTTCCATTTTTCCACAAATTTCTGCTATATTTTTGGTTTATAAGATAATAATGTAAAAATTTGAGTCTATATACCTATTTTTATTATATATAATAAAGAGCCAGTGACCGTAGCGGTCACTGGCTTGCTTTCATTCTCTCTTGTTTGGAGGAACATCACTTTCGTTATTCTCCATTTTGTGTATTTTCTGATCTTCCGGTAGCTGGGTGTTCCTTTCCATGGCGCTTGTATCTTCGCCCATTCCTTTTAAAAAGGTGATCAGGAGGGTAACTGCCCGATTGACTTCCGGATCTTTCAATGCCCTGACAAGATCAAAGTAGCTTGTTTTTTCGTCGGTTTCTTTATAATCAGCCACTCTTGCAATACCTGAATTTAATTTTAACAGCAAGGGTTCAAGCTGCTGGACATTTATAGTTCCGAGGGTTCCAACCATAAGGAGCAGGTTTTTTATTGTATTTGTGGCTTCTGGTTTATCTAATGCTTTAACAAGGACATTTAAAACTTTATCTCCCTGTCCAAATAGCCCATTCAATAATGAGAGGACTCCCCGTTCATGCATATGCCCGACCGCTGTCAGAAGCTCAAGTATGGGTTCCTTATTTTCTATGAGGGCATTCTCCACTTCTTCAAGGTCTTTTTTACGTTTATCCTCGGGTGACAATTCAAAACGCTTGATGTTATTAATCGCTTTAGCCATGCTGCTTCCGCTCCTTTTTCACCAATTCTCCCGGGAAAATATAATCTTTCCTTGCCCATTTCTTTTGGACATTTACACCTATTTGCGGCTGCGGATTGCCATAGCGGTGATTAATTCTAGGAAGTGGATTGCTGCCTTCTTCTCTCAGAATTTCAAGCTTTACCTTTGTTTCCTTATATGCCGGTGTATCAGTATCCTTGTCGGCATAGCTGCTTGTTAATAAATTTATGGCCGCGTCTCCTCTATCATTCATAGGAAGGTAAACTTCCTTTCCTTTTACCCTGTCGGTTATATGGCATTTAACTTTAACATTGCCATACGGTGAAGTCAGTCGAACAAGCGTGCCGTCTTTCAATCCTCGCTCCCTTGCCAGCTCCGGTGATACCTCAAGGAACACTTCCGGTGTTTTAGAGCTGATTCCTTTTGACTTATATGTCATATTCCCTTCATGGAAATGCTCCAGGAGACGGCCATTATTGACATGGATATCATATTCCGCCGGGAATTCAAGAGCAGGAGTCCAATCTACCGGATAAAGTCTTGCCTTGCCATCCGGGAACGGGAAGCCATCCGTATAGAGGAGTGGAGTGTCAGTTCCGTCCTCAGCGACAGGCCATTGCAGACTATTGTATCCTTCCAATCTATCATAGGTAACGCCAGCGTATAGAGGCATAAGCTTTGCTGCTTCGGCCATTACTTCGCTTGGATGTGTATACGTCCAGCCTGCTCCTAGGCGATTCGCAACTTCAGTAATAATCTGCCAATCCGGCTTTGAATCTCCAAGGGGCTCAAACGCCTTGTACAGACGCTGGATTCTTCTTTCTGTGTTCGTAAATGTCCCTTCCTTTTCCAGACTTGGGCTTGCCGGGAGAACAACATCTGCAAACTCAGCAGTACGGGATAGAAAAATATCCTGTACGACAAAGAAATCAAGCTTCTCAAATGCTGCCTGCACATAATTGATGTTGGAATCCACAAGCCCCATATCTTCGCCCTTCAAATACATTGCTTTCAGCTGCCCCTCATGAACTCCCTCTACCATCTCGTGATTATTCAATCCGGCTTTTTCAGGAAGCTTTACACCCCAGGCATTTTCGAACTTCCTTCTCACATCAGGATCTGACACCTTTTGGTAACCAGGCAAATTATCAGGACTGCTTCCGAAATCTCCTGCCCCCTGTACATTATTATGGCCCCTTAATGGATATGCACCTGCACCAGGCTTAGCGTAATTGCCGGTTACTAGCAAGAGATTTGAAATGGCTGTGCTTGCATCACTGCCTCCTAGATGCTGCGTGACACCCATTGCCCATAATGCAGAAACACTTTCGGCTTCATGAATCATTTCAGCCATTTTGATTAGATTGTCTCTGGAGATACCGGTTGTTTCTTCTGCAAATTCCAGCGTATATTTCTCCAGATTTGATACAAATTCCTCCAGTCCGTTTACTTTTTCCTGAAGAAACTTCTCATCCGCCCAGCCCTGATCGATAATGTATTTCGTAATGGCAGAAAGCCATACCATATCAGTACCGGCTCTAGGACGCACAAACAGATCCGAACGCTGTGCCATTTCGTGTTCCCTCAAGTCAGCCACGATTACTTTCTGGCCGTTAAGCTTCTGGGATCGTTTCACCCTGGTGGAAAGAACCGGGTGGGATTCCGATGTATTGGAGCCGATTATCAGCACTAATTCGGAGTTTTTAATATCTTCTATAGACCCTGCATCACCGCCATATCCAACAGTTCGGAATAAGCCTACCGTAGCTGGAGTCTGGCAATACCTTGAACAATTATCAATATTGTTCGTCCCTGCCACTGCCCTGCCAAGCTTCTGCATGAGATACGACTCTTCATTGGTGCATTTAGAAGAAGTAATAAAGCTTAGCGCATCCGGGCCATGCTTTTCTTTGATTTCTGTAAATTTCCGGGCAATCAGGTCCAGAGCTTCGTCCCATTCTGCTTCACGGAATGAATCGCCTTCCCTGATTAGCGGTTTGGTTAAACGTTCCTCACTATTTACAAAGTCCCAGCCAAATTTCCCTTTTACACATGTAGAAATGCCATTGGCGGGCGCTTCTGCCTGAGGCTCAACCTTCAATATTTCGCGGCCTTTTGTCCATACATCAAAGCTGCAGCCGACCCCGCAATATGTGCAGACGGTTTTGGTCTTTTTAATTTTCTCTTCCCGCATAGCAGCTTCCATATCGGATATTGCCAGGATGGAGCCATATCCTGTTTCAACATTTTTAGTGATTTCAATCATTGGACGAAGAGTGTTTTTGGCTATGCCAGTCAGAAACCCTGCTTCGCCTTCCATCCCCTTTTCCATCATGGCATTACACGGACAAACAGTGGAGCAGTGTCCACAGGAAACACAGGAGGACTCGTTAATGGGCACATCATTATCCCAGATAACTCTTGGTCTCTGTCTCTCCCAATCAATTGTTAGGGTTTCAGTAACCTGGACATCCTGACAGGCTTCCACACATCTGCCGCAAAGAATGCACTGATCCGGGTCATATCTGTAAAATGGGTGAGATTCATCTTTTTCATATGGCTTATGATCAAACGGGATGCTTTGATGATTGATTTTCATCGCCTTAACCGTATTATGTACTTCACATCCCCCGTTGTTATAGTCACAAACCGTACAATACAGCTCATGATTAAAGAGAATTTTATCCATGGCAATAGTCTGTGCCTGTTTTACATCAGGTTCCACCGTATCGATTTCGTCTCCATCTTTAATTTTTGTGGAGCAAGACCGCACAAGTTCTCCATTCACGGAAACAATGCAGGTATCACAGGTTTCTATTGCTCCCAGGCTGGGATGGAAGCAGACCTGAGGAATTTCGATCGAGCTGTCATTTAATAACTGCAAAACGGTTTGATCCTGTTCTGCCTTCATTTCTATCCCATTTATCTTTATATTGAGTGATGGCGGCAAATCTATCATCCTTTCAATGAATCAGTTTCTTGGTTTTCAGTACCCTTGCTGAAAAAAGTTAAACGTTTAGTTAATGATATTGGCTGACTTGCCCTTGCATTCTAAAAAAAGACAATCGAGTAGGAGGGGGTG
>NZ_NJQY01000025.1:0-20601 GCF_010628845.1 Bacillus sp. 22-7
CACCCATGCCGGGCGCACATAGAAAAAACAGCTGAAATTTTCAGCTGTTTTTATCGGATTCATTTTTAACATAATGAGAACAAGTGAGATCTGAGAATCTCTTTCATTTACTTTCAGTATAAAAATCATACTTCATCACAGCATGGAGAGAACTCACGTATCTCAGTTATTAGTGGCTGCCGTTCTTCTGCAGAACTTTAAGGCCGGAACCCATATCAGATGCAAGCACATAATTGCGATCTACGAATACACCCCAAATATTAGATTTGCTTGGTATATAGACACCAATTTCCTCGGGATTAGATGGATCAGTAATGTCTACTGTCCTCACTCCGCCAGCATAATGGGAGAGGTACAATGTGTTCCCCTGGACCTTAGGATCGTGAACTGTCGCACCACCAGGAATCTTCTCAGTGAAATCCGTTCTAAAGGTACTTAGCAGCTTTGGATTCGTTTTATCTTTAATATCATAAATCATGGTGTACCCATAGGCACTCTCAAAGCCCTCTCTAGTAGGTCCGAATACCTCCCTTGTTTCAATAAGGACATTCCCGCCTTTTGCTAAATCCATTGAATGGGCAGCTCCCTGAACATCGTTGGCAAAATCAGTTCTGCCAAGGTAAACCGGATTTTTGGCATCACTGATATCAAGCATGATTGTTCCTAAATCCCAGTAGGAGAGGAAGGCTGTATTCCCGGTTCCATCTGTTTTGACGCTATGTGCGAATGCTGCCCTTTTAACTCCTTCTTCATCAGTCCAATTATACCCGTCATAATTCTCATCACTTACTTCAGGAATATAATTGCGCGGATTAAATTCATAAATGGTTTCAGGTGACGATGGTTTTGAAACGTCTACAATATTAACATCCATCTTCTCACCATGAGAGTATAGATCTGCATAGCAATTTGCAGTCAGCACATAAACATTATTCCCCTGGACTGTCAGGTAAAGTTCATGTGTTCCTCTCGCACCCGATGTATCTTCCCAGAAACCCAGCTCTTTCGGTTCCCTTGGATTTGTTACATCATATAATACAAATCCTCCCTTTGCATTAGGGTTGGTGCGGTCGACCTTTTGAACGCTGACTGCAGCTAAGTCTCCTTTGAAATGCTTTGTATTCACCGTTTTCACAATCACTTTTTCCTGCCAAGTCCCTGGAAGGTGAGCGAATGACGACACTTCTACTGGATTTGAGGGATCTTTCATATCAAATACACGGACACCACCTTCTCCGCCATTTTTTGTATGTGTGCCTACATAAGCAAAGCCTTTATGCGCATAAACATCACCCGATGAATTTTGTATCCCCTCTTTAACTTCTTTTAGAGGAACAGCAGCCACTTCTTGAAGATTACCTGTATTCTTGCTGCCTTCAAGCAAAGGAACCGCTAATTCAACACCGGCCAGACTATCGCCTTTTTCTATACCTCCGCTGAATTCGTCATGCGCAAGAGCTGTCGTGCCTCCAGCTGAGAGTACAAGCGCCCCTGCTAATGCTGTTTTAATCAGGATTTTCTTTTTCAAATTTATTCCTCCTTATTTGTGTTGCCTATGTAATCGGTACACTTTAGAATTTAAGCGTCCCGAAATACTGCAGTTTCTATATTAAAGAAAATTCAGAATTTTGAATATCTACAATTTTTCCTATTATTTCTACATAATAAGACAAATAATGCTCCCTCCTATATCACTAGATTACAAGGGATTATATATTTCTTTTGTCCCAAAAAAAACACCTCCCAATGGAAGATGCCTGCATAAATCTATTTCCTGTTCTTCAGCTTTCTTTTTACTGCCGGAACAACATACTTTTTTACTATAGTTGCACCTTGTTTTACTATAAAAGCTTTAATTATTCTTTTTACAACCATGAACGGATCCCTCATTTCGGTTTGAACATCATTATGATATCCTTTACCTTTTCAGTGTGCCCGCTAAACTTCAAATTAAAAAGCCCTTAAAAAAAAGGGCTTCTTGCCGAATTATAAACGCATATCCTTAAAAGGATTCTTCCATTCCATCAAGGCGCCATAATTAAGGGACTCTTCATCTTCTAAATAATTTTCTGCAACACAAAGAGGTGTCCTGCCGCACCTCAGCAAAAATGTAATGACCGGATCCTTCTTTTTCCCCTCGATCAGTTGCTGGAGATAGTCTTCGGCGGACAATTCATGGGCGCATTTATGATAGCCGGGCATCCGTCCTCCACCTAGCAATCGATCAAGTCCTAAGTTTATGACAGTCTGATACATAGACTGCATCAAAAGTTTGCCAAGACCTAGATTACGGAAACCAGGCCGTACACTTATATCGACAATATATAATGTATTCCCTTGAGGTTTATGATTGCGTATATAGCCGCTGTCAGTTATTTCTTCCCATGTATGCTGTGGGTGTGAAGGATCAAAATCAACAATCAGCCCGGTTAAGGACCCTGCCAATACTCCATCAGCCTCAATACAGAGTGCACCCTCCGGAAAGAGTTCTACATGATTTGCCAGCTGCTCACGATTCCACCATAAATCTGAAGGAAATGGCGGCGGAAAGCATTCTGCCTGAATGTCTATTAACTGATCGAAATCTTCTTTCGTATAATTTCTGATTACAGCCGGCAGCGGCTTATCCCCGTCAAACACAAAAAATTCGCTTCGATATGCCATATGCTATCCTTCGATATTTTCTTTTTCCCAGTCTACATACAAATCTGTTCTGCGATCCCGCCAGGTCGTAACCGAACCGCGCTCACGGACTTCATATAAAAGGCTAAGGTCAAGATCGGCAGTCACAATCATATCGTCATTCAGCTCGCCTTCCACCATAATCCCCTTAGGCGGAAATGGAATATCATTCGGTGTAATGACGGCTGCCTGCCCGAAATTGGCACGCATAAAATCGACAGTAGGCAGGGAGCCAATTGTCCCTGTAACCACAACATACACCTGATTCTCAATCGCTCTTGCATGGCTTGTATAGCGGACACGGTGGAACCCATGACGGTCGTCTGTACAGGAAGGGCAGAAAATAACATCTGCTCCCTGGGCTTTAGCCATACGGACGATTTCCGGAAACTCTATGTCATAGCAAGTCAGAATGGCTATTCTGCCTTTATCTGTATCGAATACGCGAAGGCCTTCGCCAGGTGACATATTCCACTCATGGACTTCAGTAGGCGTGATATGCAGTTTTGCCTGTTCTTCAATCCGCCCATCCGGATAAAATAAATGTGCCACATTATAAAGGCGTCCATCTCGGTTAATAACATGTGTACCGCCGATTATATGCATGTTTGTTTGTTTAGCAAAATTGGAAAATAGGTTTTTATATTGTTCAGTAAAACCAGGCAGTTCGTTAATGGTCAGACTTGTTCCCTGCTCGCTTCCTATTGATAAAAGCTGTGTGGTGAAAAACTCAGGAAATAAAACAAACTCAGACCCAAACTCCTGGGCAGTTTTAATATAATGCTCACATTGGCTGGCAAACTCTTCAAATGAACGAATGGTGTGCAGATGATACTGCACAGCGGATACACGAATTTTCAATGTACTCCCCCTCATCAGAAAAATGTATAGATGAGTATCACTCTATCTTTAAAAGATTATCAATGATTTTCCTGCAGAGCACAATACTTTTTTATCGGAATACGAAATTTTTTAATTAATACTATTCCATTTTTATGCAGTTAATTAAGCTTCCAAACCATAAAAAATAAAGCATCACTTTTGTCAGCAATGCTATATAAATCTATTTATTAAGCTTACCGAAAGCTGAAATAATGTCTATGCTTTTTTTAAAATCCTTATTTGCAGCTTTTATCACTTTTAAATACATACCCAATAGAGAATCATTCTGCTTTTGCAGGTCCGCCACTGTAATATTCATTTTATTAAGTTCGGATTTTAAAGCTTGTACTTCCCTTTTTAATCCTGCCAGTTCCTTTTCGATTTCGCCGCCAGTCTCTGCTGATTCTCCTTCTGTCGGAGCTTCGGAGATTCCCTCTGGATTTTTGCCAATCTCTTCAACCAGGCCAATAAATGACTCATCTCTTAATAATTTATTTGCAATCTTAAAGATTGAACCAAGATCTTGGCTTTTTTCCTCTTTTAGCAAGTCCTCTGCAATCTGCTTAACAGCCTGCACTTGATCTTTGTTTTGATCACTCTCTCCCAACTCAACCAGTCCTTTCCTTGTTTCTCAATTTACATTCTATGTAGTTTTTATGAGACTGAAATGGACAATCATCTATGAATCATGAAAAAATCCTGGGAACACCCAGGATTTTAACTATTATTAAACTCCGCACCTTAGAACACTGCAAATTAATGAACGCAGTCCTGGCTGTGCAGAAGGAGCCAGTAATCCTGCAAGCAGATATACCACAAGTAAAATCACTGCAAGTAAAAATTCTCCGAGTCCTAACATTCCATTTGTCCCTCCTTACAAAATAAAGGATACCCTTACGCTTTTATGGTATGTTCCAAAGTTGGACATGCATAAACAAATAACCCTGCGATTCAAAAATTGGCACTTGTCCAATCACTGCCTCTCAATAAAAAATCTGGCCCTTCATCAGAGCCAGATTGCCAATTTTATAGTTTCTTCTTCATTTCATTTGAAAGGAATTCTACATCGGTTCCCACAATGACCTGCAAACTGGTTTTGCTGAGTTTGATGACTCCTTTTGCTCCCAGCTGTTTTAATCCCCCTTCATCGACAAGAGACATATCTTTTACCCTTAAACGAAGGCGGGTTACACAATTATCGATTTCTTCAAGGTTTTCTCTACCGCCCAATGCCTCCAGATAAGCAACTGCTGCTTCAGCATAATTGCCCCTTAGAGAGGAATTTCCTTCAAATTCACCTTCAACCTCATCTTCCCTTCCAGGTGTTTTCAAATCCAGTTTCTTTATCAGGAAATAGAAAACCGCAAAATACAGCAGGGCATATAGGAGACCTATCCCAGCAAGCAGAACCGGCTTCTGGGCAATACCGAAGTTAAGAATATAATCGAGGGCGCCTGCTGAGAAACCGAAACCATGATGAATATCCAGGACATAGGTAATGGACATAGCCAGGCCTGTCAAAGCAGCATGAATTAAATATAGAACCGGCGATAAGAACATAAACAGGAATTCAATCGGCTCTGTAATACCGGTCAGGAAGGAAGTAAATGCGAGTCCGGCCATCGCTCCTGCCACTGCTTTCCTTCTTTCCTTCTTAGCAGCCGCAACCATGGCCAGTGCTGCACCAGGAAGCCCAAACATCATAATAGGAAAAAATCCTGTCATAAAGATTCCAGCTGAGGGATCCTTTGCAAGGAAGCGCCATAAATCTCCTTTGATGACATCCCCTGCTGCATTGGTAAACTCGCCAAATTCAAACCAGACAAGTGTGTTCAGTATATGATGGAGACCAACCGGAATTAATAGACGGTTCAGGAATCCGAAGACCCCAACACCCGCTGCACCTGCACCGATTATCCAATCGCCGACACTGTTAATGCCTGCCTGTACCGGCGGCCACACATACCCGAACAAAAAGGCAATGACTATCATAACGAGTGAAGTGATGATCGGCACAAACCGTTTTCCCCCAAAGAAACCAAGCCATTCCGGCAGCTTAATATCATGATATTTATTGTATAATAGCCCTGCAATAATACCGGAAATGATTCCGCCAAAAACCCCCATATTGACCGTTTCGTTTATGGCAGCGGCACCTTCAGTCAGTACAAAATAACCCACCGCTCCAGCAAGGGCAGCTGCCCCGCTGCCATCCTTAGAAAAACCGATGGCAATTCCAATGGCAAACAAGAGAGCCAAATGTCCGAATACAGCATTCCCAGCTGCAGATATAAATGGAATCCCTAAAAGGTCATCCTGTCCCAGCCTCAGCAAAAGTGCAGCAGCAGGCATAACTGCAATCGGCAGCATTAAAGACTTACCAATCTTCTGTAAAAACCCCAGCATTTTCACACACCTCTTTCTCCATGGATTATTACATAATATGAACAGGCTTTATAATTCAGTACCAGGGACCATCAGTGCTGCGCTGACCCGCAAAAAAAGAACCTGGAGCATAATGCCGCCAGGTTCTTTCCTGCAAATTTAATAGAGTAAATATTCTTCCAAATTTAATAGAGTAAATATTCTTCGCGTGTCTTTTTGAATTGTTTTAATTCCTTTTCCCATTTGGAGGAGATTTCTTCAACAGTTTTTCCTTCCTCAATGGCTTCACGTACCCAGCCATTGCCCATCAGGTTGTCAAAGAATGAAATTCCAGCACTGTTCTCTGCACGGAATTCGAAGTCTTCCGGATACATATCATGGATCGCCTTCACAATGTGAAGTCCGGTCTCGACAGGCTTGAATGCATCGCGATGTGTAACATGTATCTGAATCCCGTGGGAAAGCTGTCCTGCATGCTTGGAGAAGCTTGGTGTAAATGAAGCAGCTCTAAAAGTTACCCCGGGAAGATTTAGACCGTTCAAATGTCCAGCGAAATCATCAGCGTTGATAAATGGAGCACCAATCAGTTCAAACGGCTTTGTTGTGCCGCGCCCCTCAGAAACATTCGTTCCTTCAATCAATGCCGCTCCCGGATATACTAACGCTGTTTCGAGTGTTGGCATATTAGGAGAAGGCATGACAAACGGAAGTTTGGTGTCATCGTAATACATATTGCGCTTCCATCCATTCATCTTAACAACAGTTAAGTCTGCACCTATTTCAAACTCTTCATTAAACAATTCGGCGAGTTCACCTACAGTCATGCCATGGCGAAGCGGAATCGGGTAATTCCCCACAAAGGAGGAATACTCCATATCAAGCACCGGTCCTTCAACCTTTGTGCCACCTTGAGGATTAGGCCTGTCCAGCACGATGAAAGGGATATTGTTTTCTTTTGCTGCTTCCATTGCATAAGCCATTGTGTAAATGTACGTGTAAAAACGTGTTCCGACATCCTGGATATCAAACAGAAGCACGTCAATATTTTCAAGCATTTCAGGGGTTGGCTTTTTGGTTTTTCCATATAAGCTGTAAACAGGAAGCCCTGTCTTTTCATCGATATAATACTCAACATATTCTCCCGCTTGCGCACTCCCGCGGACTCCATGCTCCGGACCATATAACGCAGTTAACTCCACGTCCGGATCATTATGCAGAATATCAACAATGCTGTTTAAATTCGAGTCGATCCCAGTCGGGTTTGTAATTAAGCCAACTTTTTTTCCTTCTATGAGGTCCTTCTTTTCATCTAAAAGGACTTCAACACCAAGCTCGAATTTCTTTTTCTTGCCTTTTCCTTTGCCATTGCCGTTATCTGCTAGCACAACAGTTAAAGAAGAGAGTACGAGAATCATTGTCAAAAAACCCATAAACCATTTCTTCATTATTTTTCCCCTCCCTGTTTAAGGATGAGATACATACAAGAACCAGATCTGCATGTATCCTTCCTTTTTAAAGGCACTTTTCCCAAAGATTGTTGTTTTTTGTTTTGAATTCAGCCCGTTGATTTCCGCTCCAGGCACTTGCTTTCCGCGGGGAGGAATGCGAGCCTCCTCGGCTTCGCCTGCGGGGTCTCACACTTCCCTCTCTTCCCGCAGGAGTCAAGTGCCCTCCGCTCCAATCAACTCAGCAAATTAAATATAAGAAAACAGCCTTTTAAAAATTTCAGTTTTTTCTTAATAGCTCAATCCATGCCCAAATTCATATAGTACAGTGCCATCTGTACCCGGAATTGTTACAGGCAATTTTCCTGAAGGATTAATCTGGCCAAAGATAACACCTGCTGCTGCATCAAAGCTCGCCGTTCTGAAGCCATATTGTGCAATGTAAGCATCAACTTCCGGATAGGCCATGATGTCATACGGGTTACGGATGCCAACCGAAATAACTGGAGCTTCTGATTCAGCAATGATGGAATTAACCATCTTCATCTGGGCGCTATCTGGTGATCGTCCTGATACATTAAACGTATAGGAGCCCACAATAACCGCACTGGCATTCCTGATTTGTTCCTTCTGCTCTTCCGTTAATACATAGCTTGAGGTCTGGATGACCGTTGTGTTTGCATGAAACTTGCTGATTGCGTTCTTTAAGTCTGTAATATACGTATTACCGACAACGACAATCTTATCCTCAGGAGATACTTGTAATGGCAGTGCATCTCCTTCATTTTTCACCAATGTGATAGAACGTTCTGCTGCTTCTTTTTCTATTTGTTTATGTTCTTCTGATCCAACTACGTTAAGAGCGTTTGCAATTTTTTCATCAATCGGCTGCGGTGTCTCTTCTTTCACAATTCCCCGCTTTATTTTCAGTGTTAAAATCCGCTCAACTGATGATTCAATGCGTTTTTCCGAGATTTCTCCATTCTCCACAGCAGTCAATAGCCCATCTGCAACTTCTTGAAGGCCAACAGGCATTAACACAATATCAGTTCCAGCTTTGACAGCACGAACGGCTGCGTCAACTGGTCCAAAATGTTCAGCGATGGCATTCATATTCATTGCATCTGTTGTAATGACCCCTTCATATCCCATTTCTTCACGCATAAGTTCTGTCAGCACTTTATGGGAAAGAGTGGCCGGGACGGCGATTTCTTCACCTGTTTTTTTCGAAATTGCTTTCGTGTCATCAATCTTAGGGAAGGTAACATGGGCAGTCATGATGGCATCCACTCCTGCCTCCATTCCCTTTTGGAAAGGATACAATTCAACTTCCTTTAGACGTTCTTTATCATGAGGCACTTCAGGCAATCCAAGATGTGAGTCTACTGCTGTATCTCCATGTCCGGGAAAATGCTTTGCAGTAGTAGCAACACCTGCTGATTGCAATCCTTCAGTATAAGCAACACCCAAGTCAGCAACAAGCTGCGGGTCCTCCCCAAATGAACGAACGCCAATTACAGGATTGTCGGGATTATTATTTACATCCATGACAGGTGCAAAGTTCATATTAATACCGAGTGATGAAAGCTCCTCCCCAATCGCCTTTCCGACCTTGCGGGAAATTTCTTCAGAACGGGCAGCCCCTAACGCCATATTGCCAGGCATGTCAGTTCCTGATTGAAGACGTGTAACAATTCCGCCTTCCTGGTCAATCGTCATCAATAAGCCGAATTTATCGGCAGCTTTCTGATAATCTGAAACCAATGTGGCAGTCTGTGCGGTTGTCACCACATTTTCACGGAATAATATTACCCCGCCAAGATGATAATCTTTTACCAGCTTTTCTATTTCCGGCAGCATTTTAGTGACATTTTGTCCCTCCCAGGTGCGGAAATCCGGCATCAGCATCTGGCCTACCTTCTCTTCAATTGACATATTTTTCACTGCCCGGCTGATGAGGTCATACCGTTTCCCATGCTCTTTTATAATTTTCACTTTAAAAGCAGGCTTGCCTTTGCTGCCCTTTTTATGGTCAGGTTTTATTTGAAGTCCGATACGGTCCTTATATACTCCGTCTGTTACACTGATAAAGGTTTTTCCCGGCTTCCCTCTCAAAGTAATATTCCCTGACTGATCAACTGCTGCAGCAGTTTTATTGCTGGAATTCCATTTCAGCCCTTCAGATACTCTCATGAAATGCCCTTCTTTATATACATGAAGCGCTTTTAATTGGAATGCCTCTCCACTGATTTCCGTACTGGCCTGGGGTACATTCTCCAGGAGTATTAAATCCTTTACTGTACTTTCTGCCGCTGCGTTTTTCAAGGATCCTCCCATCCATAATTGCGAAACGGCAAGTGTAATTGTGAGAAGGAAAATAAGCATAACTTTGCTGACTTTACCCATTTCTTCCACCGTCCTTACTGCTTTTTCATATGAGCTTACTTTTTACTAAAAAATCGAATACTAGTAATTTCTTTTTTCCCAACCGTTTCCTGAGAGGGCAGGCGTCACTTTTTGTCCATCTGAAAGCTGGAGTTTTACATTATCAACATACCAGCCTCTGCCGTTTACTGTACTATCTGTCACGTAACGGAATCGGATGTGGGAAGTTCCTGCCGGAATCGTCAGCTTTTCCTTTTTCCACTCGATGCTGCTGCCTGTATATGGCTGTGCTGCCTGTTTCCAATTAACGCCATCTTCTGAGAACTCAACCAAACCCATATCTGCATTTGTTTCAGTTCTGTACCAGGTATCGAACGACAGGACCGCCTCTTCTTTTAGATCCACTTTAGCGGTTAACTCATGCTGAACTTTATCTCCATATCCTGAGAACCACGCCGGCTCTTTTCCCGGAATAGCTACAGGAATTGAATCCGCCACCTGTCTTGCAAATGCACGCCTTGCAATATTCGTTGTAACCGTATTTCTTGAAGGATGCACACGGTTTGTTAAGAGAATTGCAATCGTGCCATTATTTCGGTTTATGACAATGGATGTTCCAGTGTACCCTGTATGCCCAAGCGAAGTCCCCTCTGATAAGGCATCCATGAACCATCCCTGGCCAAGCTCCCAGCCCAGGCCATGATCATCACCTGGAAATTGAGGGATTTGATTTTGAATCAGCATTTTCACCGTCTCTTCTTTTAATATCCGCTTGCCGCCATACCGCCCGTCATTTACATACATATGGGCAAACTTGGCAAGATCGGAGGCAGTGGAAAAGACACCCGCATGTCCGGCAACTCCATCAAGCGACCAGGCATTTTCATCGTGAACCTCTCCCCACACAAGCCCCCTGTTGATAGCAGGCTGATATTCCGTGGCTGCAATCCTATGCTTCAAAGATTCTGGCGGATTATACATCGTATCCTTCATACCGAGGGGTTTGGTTATGCGTTTTTCCACAAACTCATCCAGGCTTTGTCCTGAAAGGCGTTCGATTATTGCACCGAGCGTAATCATATTCAAATCGCTGTATGTATACGCTTCGCCCGGCTCATTGGCCAATGGATGTTTAAAAACGATTTGCATCCGTTCCTCTCTGCTGCTCCCTTGCGAATATAACGGAATCCATGCAGTAAAGCCTGAAGTATGTGTCATCAGCTGGCGTATCGTTACATTTTCCTTTCCGTTTTCGGCAAACTCGGGAATATATTCAGCAACAGGATCATCCAGCTGAAAGCGTCCTTCATCATACAATATCATTGCGGCAGTTGTGGTAAAGATTTTACTGATTGAAGCCAGATCAAAGATGGTATTTTCGGTCATTTCAATCGGGTTCTGAGCTTCAGTAAATTTATCATCCGTGTAGCGGTAGGAATATCCATATGCATCATGCTTGACGATATGGCCTCGCCTTGCCACAAAAGTGACAGCACCCGGCATGACGCCTTCTGAAATCATCTCCTCCATTAATGGATCGATTTCATCCAGCGGCTGCTGAACCATCCCAGCTCCCGCTGCAGAACCAGGATGAAGAATAGGAGAAATCGGCCCAGGACGATCCCACGAAAAAATAGGGTGAAATTTGTGTTTCACATCTTTATTGTTTTTCATTTCCATCGTTGGCTTAACTCCTTCAGAGCTTTGCGCAGATGCAGGATTTGCTGCCGGAATAAAGAGTGATGTGCTAAGTGCGGCAGATAGCGCAACAAGCATGGTTTTATTTTTCATAGTGCCTCCTTTATTTTTATGAATTTTCATCAGCCTTTAACCTCCTCTTCTTAATGAAAGGGTTTACATATTGTAAGATTAATAGAGTTAGAGTATAGTTGTCTATACCACATAAGTCCTGTTCTAGTTAATAACTTCCAAATAATACAGAAAAACCAATAGTACTTTTTGACTATTCTGAAAATTAATCTTAATTTATTACATAATTTTTAAATTTCGAAGTAATAAAAGAAAGCAGAATCCAGATGGATTCTGCTTATCTTTGAAACTGTACATTATGAAGACCTGCAAAGATTCCGTTCTTTTCGATCAGTTCATCATGTGTGCCTTCTTCAGCAATGCCGTCTTCTGTGACAACGACTACCCTGTCCGCATTGCGGATGGTTGCAAGCCTGTGGGCAATGACCAGTGTGGTGCGGTTTACGGCAAGCTCGTTCAATGCCGTTTGAATAATTTGTTCGGTTTCAGTATCCAACGCCGAGGTTGCTTCATCCAGGATTAAGATTGGCGGATTTTTAAGGAACATTCTCGCAATGGCGATTCGTTGTTTTTGTCCGCCTGACAGTTTTAATCCCCGTTCCCCAATTTGTGTTTCCCAGCCATCCGGTAGAGATGCAATGAAGTCCTGCAGGTGTGCTTTTTTAGCCGCGCCCGCAATCTGCTCATCTGTAGCACCAAGCATTCCGTAAGCTATATTCTCCTTCAGGGTACCGGTAAACAGGAAGACATCCTGCTGGACAATGCCAATATGCGATCTCAGTGATTTTTTCGTCATGTCTCTGATATCCATGCCATCGATCTTAATACTTCCGCCATTCACATCATAAAAGCGTGGAATCAAAGAACAAATCGTTGTCTTTCCGGCTCCAGAAGGTCCTACAAAAGCAACTGTTTCACCTGCATTTATTTGAAGATCAATTCCTTCAAGCACCGATTTATGCTCATCATAACTGAAAGATACATCCTGAAAACGGATATCACCCCTTAAGGATTCAACCTCTAAGGCATCTTTCGTATCCTCAATTTCCGGTTCAGTATCAATGATTTCTAAAAACCGCTTGAAACCAGCCATTCCCTTTGGATACAGTTCCATCAGGGCGCTGATTTTATCAATCGGCTTTAATAGCACATTCACATAGAGCACAAATCCAACCAATTCACCGTATGAAAGCTGCCCGCTGAAGCTCAGCCAGGAACCGTATACAAGAACAATCAGCGTAACTAATCTGGTCAGCATGTAGACTCCGGATGCACTGAAGCTCATAATCTTGTAAGCTGCAAGCTTGGCAAGACGGAATCTTCCATTGTTTTCCTTAAACCTTTCAATCTCATAGCTTTCATTTGTAAAAGACTGAACCACACGAACACCAGATACACTATCCTCTACCTGTGCGTTGACATCGGCAATTTCACCGTACATTCTTTTCCATGCTTTGTTCATTTTAATATTGCAGAACGTAATCAGCCATACAAGAAACGGAAGAACAAATATGGTTACAAGAGCCAGCTTGACATTAATCGTCAGCATAATCCAGAATGCACCCACAAACGTCATGACCGCTATAAATAAATCCTCCGGTCCATGATGGGCAAGCTCTCCGATATCCATAAGGTCGTTTGTCACCCGGCTCATGATATGCCCTGTTTTGGTATTATCGAAAAAGCGGAAAGACTGCCTTTGCACATGCTGAAAAAGCTGCTGCCGCATATCTGTTTCGATGTTGATGCCAAGCTTGTGGCCCCAATAGTTAACCACAAACTGAAGAAGTGTGCTCGTCACATAAAGAGCAAGCAGGCCGGCACTGACAGAAACAATCATGGACCAATTCCCGCTTGGAAGCAGGCTGTCGATAAACCACTGAACCGCAAGCGGAAAGCCCAATTCAAGGAGTGCAACGAATACTGCTGAACTAAAATCAAGAATGAACAAGCGCTTATGCGGCTTATAGTAGCTAAAAAACCGTGGGATCATTTTATTCTCCTTTTTCTGAAAAAATCAAATATATTTGATTATAAATTCACCTGGAATAGATTACAAGAAAAACCCGTTCCTTTTATTTCCTGAACGAGTCTTGGGTGTACCGCTTTATAAGGATGGTGTTAAAGCATAAGCTGAAATTCAAGTCCTTGATTTGAACTGAACTTTGCGGATCATTTGATTGATTACTTCTGAAATGACAAGTCCTACTGCGATGGCTCCGGAAATCATGAATGCTTTTGCAGCGAGCTGAATGGCCATATTGTAATCATTTTCAACAAAATTCCGCATCGCATCATAAGCAATCCCACCCGGGACCAGTGGAATGATGCCGGCAACACTAAAAATAATAATAGGTGTTTTATACATTTTGGCAAAAATCTGGCTGATCACGGCGATCGTAAAAGCAGCAATTAATGAAGAAATGACTGCATCATACTGCCAATTGACAAGCCAAATATAAACGAACCAGCCGACCATCCCGACAAAGCCGCATTTCAGCAGCGATTTTTTCGGGGCATTGAAAAGCACTCCGAACCCTGCTGATGCAATAAAGCTTGTAATCATATGAGTCAACATAAACATAGGCATATTCCTCCGCTATTGCATTTAAAAAGTGAAGACCAGAGCAATCCCGGCACCAATGGCAAAAGCTGTCAAAAATGCTTCAGCGCCTTTTGACAGTCCGGAAACAAGGTGCCCGGCCATTAAATCCCTGACTGCATTTGTTATCAATAGCCCCGGAACGAGCGGCATGACTGACCCGATGATGATTTTATCAAGCTCTGTGCCCACTCCTGAGTACACAAAGAAATAGGCGATAAGGCCAATTAATAATGAAGCAATAAATTCAGAGAAAAATTTGATCTGGACAACTCTATGTACGTATAAAAATGATACAAACCCAAGACCGCCTGCAATCATGGCTGGAATAAAATCAGTCCAGCTTCCAAGGAACATAATTAAAAAACAGCCGCTTGCAATTGAGGCTGCAAGAATCTGCTGATATACAGGGAAGGTATAGTCGGCACTTTCAATTTCCTTCAGCCTTGCCAATGCTTCCTTTCCATCCAGTTCACCGCTGCTGATCCTGCGCGAAACTCCGTTCACCAATGTCACTTTGTACAAATCCGTTGAACGTTCTGAGATCCGAATCAGCTTTGCCGGTTCAGTTCCATCTGTTGAAAATATGATACCGGTTGGCGTTACATAGCTATGTGAGTGCGGTATGCCCAGGGAAGCAGCAATCCTTGTCATGGTGTCTTCGACCCGATACGTTTCTGCCCCGCCCTGGAGCATGATTTTCCCCGCAAGCAAGCATATCTCAATTACTTCTATTGTTGGCGGGTATTCTTTCCCCATTATTCCACCTGCTTTATAAAACTAAAATTGAAAACTCTCTTATATAGGGTTACATCTTAACGGAAATGGTAAACGAAAGAAAGACCTTTTGTCTAATATTTAATATAAAAATGTTCGCTAAGATCGGAGCATACCTTATAAGCCTGAATAGAAATTGAATAAAAAAAGCGATTATTGCCTGCAGAATAATCACTTTCTCATTTATTTCTTCGGTATCCCAAACTGCGCATTAATCTGACCCTGAATCATTTTTGCCCGTGATGCTTTATCGTCTTTTTTCTTTTTTCGCTTCAATTCAGAGCGGATTTCTTCTGTTCGGACTCCCTCCTCCCTTTTGTTGGCTATGTCAATGAGCGTCTCCACATCGAGAAAAGAATATCTTCTGCTCCCTCTTTCTGACCTTTCAGGGAATACCAATTTCCTCTCTTCGTAGTAACGAATCTGCCGTTCACTAAGTCCTGTCAGCTCGCTGACCGTCCCAATCGAAATGACTTTTCTGGTTTTGTAAGATGTTTCTCTATCCAATCACATCACCTCTATATACTAATTTCTTTCATTATACTAATTTTTCAATCTTTATCACCTGCACTGTCAGAAAATCTAACAAAATAGCAAAAACCATGTCAGAAAAATTAACATAACAACTGAATTAGAGCTGCAATTATTTTAGAATAAACAAAAACTCAAAGAAAAGAGGAGACAGTAATGCAATATTTACGGAAAGCCATTGAGAAAAAACGCCAATATCTAATTGATCTGCTGGTCAAATCAGGGAGCGAATATCAGCATTCTGAACCTGCTTTACAAAAGCTGACCCTAACGGAACTTGAGGATATATTTAAAAAAAGCAGCAATTCATTCCGTTATTAATCAGGGGGCCATTATGGAATCAAAAAATACAATAGATCTGGCGAGAAGGATTATTGAACTCGATATACTGCGTGATCAGCTGTGGGAAAAGTTAACGGCAGAAGCCGGTTATCAGGCTTATGAAATTCTAAGAAATGAACAGAATAGCTGATAATGGAACGCTTTAAAGAGCGTTCTTTTTTATGCCTATGTTAAAGTTTTGTAAATTTTAGATACTCCCCTTTTCCTGTCACCTTTATTTTGGTATCATCCAATTATCGAAATCCGATATCGATTTTCGAAATTAACAAGGGAGGCTTTTGCTTGGAAGATAAAATACTGCGAAAACTTTTTCTGGGGTTTATTCAAATCCATATTCTTCATCATGCAAAGGAGCACCCTGTCTTCGGCGCATGGATGGCTGACGAACTGAGAGAGCATGGATACAGCATCAGTTCCGGAACATTGTATCCGATCCTGCATTCAATGGAGTCAGACGGGCTCCTTCAACAGGAAAAGAAAAATGTCGATGGCAGAATCAGAAAGTATTATACCGCAACTGAAAAAGGGATTATGGTTCTGGAAGAAGCGAGAAAAAAAGCTTATGAGCTTTTTAAAGAAATTAAAGATTAAAGGAGATGCATATGAAAAAAAACAAAACTGGCCTTAAAACTTTACTGGAAATATTAATGGTTTCAACAAGGCTTGGACTAACCTCTTTCGGGGGACCTGTAGCTCATCTCGGCTATTTCCACGATGAGTATGTCCGCAGAAGAAAATGGATGGATGAGAAAAGCTACGCAGACTTAGTTGCACTTTGTCAGTTCCTTCCCGGTCCTGCAAGCAGCCAGGTTGGAATTGGCATTGGTGTCATGAGGGCTGGAGCAGCCGGCGGCATAATGGCTTTCCTTGGTTTCACCTTGCCATCGGTCATCGCTCTGATCATTTTCGCCATTCTTCTTCAAGGCATTAATCCGGCAGAAGCCGGCTGGATTCACGGCCTTAAAATTGTCGCGGTGGCCGTAGTGGCTCACGCTGTCCTGGGAATGGCACAAAAGCTTGTACCTGACCTTCCCCGAAAAACGCTGGCACTGCTTGCAATTATTGCAACACTTTTATGGCAGACAGCCATTACGCAGGTTGCGGTCATCCTTGTCTCTGGTTTTATCGGATTTTTAATCTATAAAAAGCATGCAGATAACGATAATGCACCGATGGAGTTCCCAATCTCCAAAGGCTTTGCCATTGGCTGTTTAGTGTTGTTTTTTAGCCTTTTAATAGGGCTACCTATTTTAAGGGAGCTAACCGCAGTGGAGTGGGTTGCTTTATTTGACAGCTTTTATCGTTCAGGATCTCTGGTTTTCGGCGGCGGTCATGTTGTCCTTCCTTTGCTGGAACGAGAATTCGTCCCAACAGGCTGGCTAAGTGAAGAAGCCTTTCTGGCAGGATACGGTGCAGCTCAGGCAGTACCGGGGCCGTTATTTACTTTCGCTGCATATCTTGGAGCAGTGATGAACGGCTGGCAGGGCGGTTTGCTTGCAACGGCTGCAATCTTCCTGCCTGCTTTTCTGCTGATCTTAGGAACACTCCCATTTTGGGACACACTTCGCCGCAACCCTAACATCAAGGGCGCATTAATGGGTGTGAATGCGGCAGTTGTCGGCATTTTAATCTCTGCCTTTTATCATCCCATATGGACCAGCAGCATCCTGGAGCCGGCGGATTTTGCCTTTGCCGCAGTATTATTCAGCATGCTTGTTTATTGGAAACTGCCGCCTTGGATCATTGTTGTGACAGGAGCAATCGGCGGAACTTTATTAGGATATGTAATTTAGAAACGCATCAAGAAAAGCTGCCAAAACTCGGCAGCTTTTTTCTATAACGGAATTTCAAGTATAATTTTTGTGCCTTTATTTTCTTCTGAATAAACATTTATGGAACCGCCTGCAGCTTTTGCCCGCTCTTCCATGCTAAAAAGGCCGACTCCTCTTGAAACTTCATTAACATTGAACCCTCTGCCTTTATCTTCAATGACAATGCGGATTTCTGTTTCCATTTGCCTGATTGTAACTGCTGCTTCATCTGTCTCAGCATATTTTCTTATATTTGTCAGTGCTTCCTGAATGATTCTATAGATGGTGATTTCTTTATTTGAACTAAGGCGGGAAGCCAGGTAACAATCAAAATGGACATTGATATTATGATGTTCTGAAAAACGGACCAGGTAGGATCGGATCGCAGGAATCAGACCCAGGTCATCAAGCACTGAGGGACGAAGCTCCCATGAAAGATCCCGCAGCTCTTCAATGATTTCAGTAGCCTCATCCTGCATTTGATCAAGCAGCGGATGGCTTATTTCAGCCTGAAGCCTATTAATGGTAATCAGATGGCTGTACAAATTTTGTCCTATTCCGTCGTGAAGTTCCCGTGACAGCCTTTTCCGCTCATCCTCTTGAACATCTATTATTCTTGTCATCATTTTCTGCAGCTCTTCTTCTGCATTTTTTCGCTGTGTGACTTCATGTCGAATAGCAAGGTGCTGATAGGGTTTCCCTTTTTCATTAAGGAATGGGACGATCGTGGTATCCACCCAATAATAAGTTCCATCCTTAGCTCTGTTCTTGATCTCGCCTTTCCATACCCTCCCGGAAGTAATGGTCCTCCATAAATCTCTGAAAAAATCTCTGGAATGGTACCCTGAGTTTATAATTCTATGATCCTGTCCCAGCAATTCTTCCCTTGAATATTTTGAGATGCTGCAGAATTGATCATTCACATACGTAATCGTGCCTTTCTGATCTGTAATGGCCACAATGGATGAAGAATCCAGGGCAAACTTTAAATCAATCAGCTCGTTTACGGAATTTTTCAGCTCCTCGACAACACGCTTATATTCAGTTATTTCCTTCCGGATGGCCAGGTATTTATACGGCTTCCCTTTTTCATCAATAAAAGGAACGATCGTAGTATCTACCCAATAATAAGTACCGTCTTTGGCTTTGTTTTTAATTTCTCCGCGCCAGACTTCCCCGCTCGAAATAGTAGTCCAAAGATTTTCCATAAAATCTTTGGAATGGTATGAGGAGTTTATAATTCTATGGTCCTTGCCTATCAGCTCTTCTGCCGAATATTTCGATACCTCACAGAACTTTTCATTCACATAGGTGATTTTCCCTTTTCTGTCTGTAAAGGCGACAATGGTTGATTCATCCAGGGCAAATTGCAGGTCAACTAATTCCTTTAACGGATATGACTGCTGCTTTTTTAAGCGGGAACGGTCTTTGACTGAGTGAAAAATGATTAGATAAAAGCTTTCTTCTGCCAGCTTGAAAGAATTAATTCTGTAAAAAATGGAAAATATGCCACCATTACGGTGCTGTCCATACTGGTGAACCACTTTGCCCTCTTCTGTTTCAAGCAGAGTGATCTCAGGAAGCAATTCCTCCAGGCTCTTCCCCTGCAGCTCCTGTTCGCTATATCCAAATTGCTCTTGTGCCTGCCCGTTCGCATAAGAGATGTTCCCAAATCTATTTACAAGAATCGTTGCATCACTGGAATCAGGAGCAATCTCTCTCTTATTCGCCAGCTGATTATTCCTGTCCATTTACGTTCCTCCAGTTGCATTATTTTAACCATTCAGCTTTTTTTCAAGTGTCCTGGCTGCATCCCTTGCTGTACTTTGCCTGTTCTCATTTATTGGCTGTCCCGACCGGTTCCCGATCAAGAGGACCCCCTTGGGGATTCCTTTAAAATGAATGGGAACAGCATATGCATGTTTCAGGCCTTCAGCAAGCATAATCGGGTATTCCAATGCTTTCCCGGCAATATTTTCGGGAAAGTTGTCCACATACATCGGCCTTCCGGTTGAAATCACTTTCCCTGCGATGCCTTTGCCGTACCTTACTGTTATCCGCTTATATTTCTCGTTGCTGTTTCCTGCGGCATAATGCCATTTTACATCCGGGCCATCCGTATTCTGCAGTGCCAATCCAACAAAATCACATTCAAGCTCAGTCAGCACCTTCTCACAAGCCTGATCGATTTGGACGCTTTCTCTGGGACTGCACCCCTTATATTCCATAGCCAAGCAGCCCTTTCTTTAAGGCGTAAGAAACGAGCTCCGGCCTGGTTTTCATCTGAAGCTTTTCCATTAAATTACCTTTATGTGTTTCAACTGTCTTGACACTGATCACAAGCTGTTCAGCAATTTCCTTATTGGAAAACCCTTTGGCTATTAATGTAAGAACTTCTTTCTCCCTGTCGGAAAGAAGGTTGAATGTATCGGTGTTCCCCTGCTTCACACTTCCGATATATTCTTCCATCAGCCTTTTGGTTGCAGAAGGATGCAAATACGCATTCCCGCTTGCAACAGACCGGATTGCTGCGAGCAGTTCATCATGGGGTGCACTCTTTAAAATACACCCGGAAGCGCCCGCTTGAATTGCCCTGAATAAGTACTCTTCATCATCATGCATGGTCAAAATAAGGATTGCTATTTCAGGCATTAATTTTTTTAATTCTGAGGTTGCTGACATGCCATCTTTCCCATGGGGCATGCTTAAATCCATGACAACCACATCAGGCTTTAATTCCAGTGCCTGCTGAATCCCCTCATTGCCTTCAGAAGCTTCACCAACCACCTGCATGTCATCATGGTTATTTAAAAGCATTTTCAAACCCATCCTGACCACCGCGTGGTCGTCGCAAAGTAAAATATTGATCAAGCCCGCTCCCCCTTAGCATTTGTCCGTATATAAAGTGAAACTTCAATCAGTGGGGGGCTTTATCCCCCACTGATTGTTAGTTGAGGCCCACGGAAAGTGGGTCACAAAGACGTTGCCA
>NZ_NJQY01000025.1:20648-33310 GCF_010628845.1 Bacillus sp. 22-7
CCGTTAGACTGCGATAAAAATCTATAATAGGCAACAAGGGAGCCGCTATATGCAGATCCCTTGTTAAGTATAATCTTAGTATAACGGAAGGGTGATATCTATTGAAGTCCCTTCACCGATTTTTGAGCTGATGACGCATCTGCCGTTGATTAACAGCATTCTCTCCATCATGGCAGCAATACCGGCTGAATTTTTCATCGCGGCATCTACGTCAAAGCCCTTCCCCTTATCTTGAATAGTGATTGAAAGCTTTCCCGGTTCCCACCGAAGAATAATGCCTGCACTCATTGTGTCAGCATACCTTGCTATGTTAGCCAGGGCTTCCTGGCAAACACGGAACAGAGTAATCCTTTCCCGTTCCCTGATCTGCACCTCCTTTCCCTCATTTTGAAGATCAACGATGATTCCATATGTGGAAGTATATAATTTCAGATAACTTTTCAGAGCAGGCAAGAGACCGAGGGTTCCTAAAGCAGGGGGATGCAATTCCACAGCCAGAAGCCTGATTTCCTGAATTGTTTTTTCCATCATTTGTGCCATATCCCCAATATAGTCTTTCATCTCCGGCTGATCGACAGCTGTCTGAATGAACTGCATGCCTGTATACAAGCTGTAAAGCGTTTGCCCTACCCCTTCATGAAGCTCCAGGGCGATGCGCTTGATCTCATCTTCCTGAGATTGAATAATATATGAGCTGATATTTTTCTTTGCTGGCTGGGTTTCCATTTCATCCCTCCTCCTTTTAAATATATTATTTTGCTTTTATTAAGCTTTTTTTACCCGATGGCTGGAAATATCGCTGAACATGCCTGCATATTGGACTACATCACCGGCATCATTTTTAATTGCACTAATGGTAAGCCACTGGAGGTATTCTTCCCCATCCTTGCGGGAATTCCATATTTCCCCTTGCCAGAACCCATTGTTTTCTATTGAAGTCCACAAGTCCTGGTAGAAGCCTTTAGACTGCTTTCCTGATTTAAGGATACTCGGATTTTTTCCGACTACTTCCTCTTGTTTATAACCGGTAATTTCTGTGAAAGCAGGGTTTACAGAAATAATTTTTCCGTTCTTATCTGTAACCAGAATACCTTCAATTGTATGATCAATAACCTGGCTCGCAATTTCCATCCTTCCCTGGTAATACATCCAAACAACCAGAATCAGGCTGGCAAGCGCGACCTGAGACAATGCCATAAAACCAATTGCATAATGCCCTGTAATGTTAAATAGGAGAGTCAAAAGCAGCGGAGGGAAAAATCCGCCCAGACCGCCCATCGCAGACACAATTCCATTTACGATACCGGCCTGCTTCTGGAAGTACATTGGCACAAGCTTAAATATGACCCCGTTTCCAATTCCTGCTGATAGAGCAATGCTTAAGCATCCGAATGTATACCATGTGATTGAAGGAGATAGTGATAGTATCACCGCAGAAATGGTGTAGACTCCAAAAACAAACATCAGCAAAATTAAAGAGTGAAAACGGTCAGCCAGCCAGCCGCCTATTGGTCTCATGGCAGTTGCAAGAACAATGAAGCCTGCTGTTCTTAATCCTGCATCAACTTTATCAAGTTCAAAGTGAGCTACAAGGAAGTTTGGCAAATAAATAGTAAACGCCACAAATGATCCAAAGGTAATAAAATAGAATAAGCTCAATAGCCATAGTTTTTCATTTTTATAGACTCCTTTTATTTGCTCAAGAAGCGGAGTCTGTACCTTAACTTCTTTTTTATCACCCAGTAAGAAGTTAGCCGCAATGAAAATCACCAGCAGAACAAGGTAAATCTGTACAGTTAGAGACCATCCAAATTTCGTGGCAACAACTGGTGCTGCAAAGGCAGTAATGGCTGTTCCAAGATTTCCTGCCCCGTAAATGCCATTTACAAACCCATGGCGCTCCTTTGGGTAATACTTCGGGAGGGATGTAACCCCAACAGAGAATACCGCTCCTCCAAGGCCGAGGAATAAGCCCCCGATAAGCAAATCAGTAATCGAATCTGCTATGCTGATATAATAGACTGGAAATAATAGAAGAATAAAACTCAGCATAAAGATTACTCTTGCGCCAAACTGATTAGCATAATACCCCAAAGGGATCCTGAGCAGAGATCCGAGGATGACCGGAACAGCTGTAACAAGGGCAAGCTTATCGGATGGAATATTGATATCTTCCTTTATAAACGGCATAAGGGAGGATATCAGCACCCAAACCATAAACCCGGCCACTAAGTTCAACGTCTGCAATGGAAGCTGTATTTTTTTTATCACTTTGTTCACGCTCTCTTCTTAATTACATATTTTAATCCGGCTTCCTGATCAATTGCCGCCCACTGGGTCTCAGATGCTTCTACAGAAGAGGTCAGCGGGACCGCAAAAAAGTTCATTTTATCAAAATAAATCCGCAAGTGTGTTCCATCAGGACAAAGTCCGGTTTTTTCAATTATCTTAGGAACAAATGGTGCTTTGTCACTTCCATCTTCATCTAAGATTGCCACCTGAACCTTCTCCCGTACAAATCCGTCCAGATCCTCTTTTTTAATGAGTTCCACAGCTTCCGCACCCTCTTTTGGCAGGATAAACATACATCTGGTATCCCTGCAGATATTTCCAGAAAGATACTCCTGCATTTTCTTCTATAAATTCAATGGTTTCCTCTTCCGATTGCCATTTGCTCATGCCTTTTACCTCTGCTACAACAATGTCCATGCCTTCATGTGACTTTTCATCCAAGTACCAGTTCAGGCGGACTCCCTTAAAGAGATCGGAGAGAATCTGGTCTACTTCCGGAGCAAAATCCCCGGATCGTTCTCTGACAAAACAAAAATCAAGATATGTTTCACTGTTCATATGAATCACGCCCTCATGTTAATCGTCTTTTTATAAGCGAATACAGCCAGGGGAAAAAGAACAATATTCAGCCCGCCGAAAATCAGTACATTTTCATAGTTTTCGTAATAATATTGGTGGACCATATATTGAGTAAAGACAATATTCATCATTAATATCGCTGCCAAAATAATGACTCCAAGGTATCTACGATTCATAACGCTTCACCCTCACCGCATAAATTGCGCCATTCTCCACCTTAACCTGTATTTCCGGAAGCGGCCTCCTTGGCGGTCCCGCAGTCGGCGCACCAGTTTCCACATCGAACTTGCCGTGGTGGCAAGGGCAAATCATTTCACCCTGCTCCTTCACCCAAAATACCGGGCAGCGCAGATGTGTACACGCGTTCTGATAGGCAACATATTTGTTCTCTGATAAGCGGATTAATATTGCATCATCATGATCTCCGGGAAACTTGAACTCCACAGCATCGCCGATTGGCAGCTTGCTTACTTCGGTTATTTTCTTATGAGGATATTCCTTTTCGCCAAGCCCCATCAATTCTTTGGCAGCTACCGCACCCCAGGGAAGGGAGGAAACCGCAAATACACCGGCCGCACCAACCAAAGTTTTCATGAATCCCCGTCTATCCAGTTTTCTTTCGTTATTCCGTTCGATATTGTGCGTATAGTTATCTTCATTAAAGGGAATCTTGTTATTCTTATCAGACATCCCTAACCCCTCCTAAAACAGCTTTGTAATCCCCTGCAGGATTCCCGGCAGATTTACTTTTACGTTTGTTTCACCTTCAAGATATGGCATGCTTGTAACCCATTTGCCGTTATCAAGGTTAAATTGCTTCTTCTTGTTTTCTATTTCTTCATCTGTCAGCCATTGAAGTGTATTGGATGGACACACACTCGCACACATAGGAGGAATTCCATCTTTTGTACGATCAATGCATAGATCGCATTTATACATTAAGTTCTCCTCGTGATCAAACTTTGGTATGCCATATGGGCAGGCAATTGTACAGTTTTGGCAGCCAATACACTTTTCGACAAGTGCAGACAGCACAGCGCCTGTCTCATGAATCTGAATGGCCTGGGCAGGACAGCTTCGCGCACATGCCGGGTTTTCACAGTGAAGGCACATGAGAGGCATCGTCTGCCGGTTCACAAGAGGATTTACATCATACACATAGTTTCTGTTGCGCTCCTCGTGCCCCCCGCATTGTGTACATGCTGCCAGACAAGAACGGCATCCTATACAGTTTTCAAGTTCCAAATACAGCCTCTTTTTCATTTATTGCACCTTCTTTAATTCGACTTTTTCCAGCTGTGCAGCACATGCCTTGAATTCAGGCATACGGGAGATTGGATCTAACGCTGCAATCGTTAATAGATTAATAGAGTCTTCATGTCCAAAATGGTATGGAACAAAGACTGTATCCTTGCGGATGGCTTCCGTAATTTTGACTTTATAGATAGCCTCGCCTCTTCTTGTAAACAGACGGACTCTTTCTTCATGTTCCATATTATATGTTGATGCTGTTTCCGGATGGATTTCCACATATGGTTCAGGACACATATCGTGAAGGAAAGGAATTCTCCTAGTCTGATTTCCTGATAGATAATGGTAAACCACACGGCCAGTTGTTAAACGGAGCGGATATTTTTCACACGGTTCTTCCGCTGGCGGACGGTATGGCAGGGCGCATATCTTCGCTTTGCCATCTGGATGGTAAAACTTTTTATCAAGGAACATATGTGGTGTACCTTCATCTTTTTCATCTTTGCAAGGCCAGAAAACTCCATCCTGCTTATCGATCTTATCCCATGTGGCACCATAATAATCAGCATAGCCGCCCTTAGTTGCCAGCCTGAACTCATCTGCAACATCTCTGGCTGTTTTCAGGTGAGAAAAATATTTTCCTCTGCCTAACCGCTCAGCCAGCTCCACTTGAATCTGCCAGTCCGGCTTTGATTCACCAACAGGCTCCTGTGCTTTGTTGATTTTTATAATACGTCCTTCAATATTTGTTACTGTCCCTTCATCCTCTGACCAGGTAACGGCCGGCAGGATCACATCTGCAAACTCTGCCGATTCAGAAAGATAGAAATCGGAGCAGACCATGAAATCCAAGGCTTTAAATGCTTTCCTCACAAAATTTTGATTTGGTGCTGATACAGCCGGATTCGAACATAGAAGGTATAAACCGCGAATCGTCTTTTGCTCCATCAGTTCAATCATTTCATAAGCAGATACACCAGGCTGCGGCATTTCTTCAGGTGTTATTCCCCAAACGCTGCATACCTCTTCAACATGTTTTGGATTTGTAATTTTCCGGTAGCCTGGAAGCAAATCTGACTTTTGCCCGTGCTCTCTCCCGCCCTGTCCATTGCCCTGTCCTGTGAATGTAGCTACTCCGGCTTTAGGGCGGCCGATTTTTCCTGTTACAAGAGCCATGTTTGTGTAGGCGGAAACATTATCAACACCCTTATGCTGCTGTTCCACACCTCTTGCAAACATAACAACCGCATTTGGAGCTTTTCCGTATATTTCAGCAGCGCGAATAATTTTTTCAGGCGCCACACCAGTCAGCATGCTTGTATATTCAGGTGTAAAATCCTTTACAAGATCCTTTGTTTCTTCAAATCCGTTTGTATGTTTGTTAATAAATTCTTCATCTATATAGCCCATTTCAATCAATTGATTTACAATCCCGTTTGCCAGTGCAAGGTCTGTTCCAGGCTGCAGATCAAGATGAAGATCAGCCCTTCTTGCAATTGGCGTTTCACGGGGATCCACCACAATGATATAACCGCCTCTCTCCTGAACGTTCCAAATACGGAACATGGAGGTTGGATGGCATTCAGCTGTATTGCTTCCAGCGATAAACAGGCAATCCGTTTCATGAATATCTGTCCAAGGCAATGTTGAGCCTCTATCTACCCCGAAAGAACGAAGGAATCCGCCGGCTGCGCTGGACATACAGAAACGGCCGTTATAGTCTATATAGCGCGTTCCCAGAGCAACCCGGGCAAACTTGCCTGTCAGATAACATTTTTCATTTGTCATGGAAACTCCGCT
Source organism: Bacillus sp. 22-7 (assembly GCF_010628845.1). Lineage (NCBI taxonomy): Bacteria > Bacillati > Bacillota > Bacilli > Caryophanales > Bacillaceae > Bacillus > Bacillus sp. 22-7. The sequence goes on from NZ_NJQY01000025.1 coordinate 26,571, forward strand.
GAAGACGGAGAGTGAATCTTTTCCGTATTCTGTCTGAAGCTCTTTGAATTTCTTTGCGATCAAATCATATGCCTCGTCCCAGCTTGCTTCCCGGAACCCTTCTGCCGTTCCTTTCAAAGAAGCATCATCCCGGATCAGCGGCTTCAGCAGGCGGTCTTTGTGGTTAGTCTGCTGGTAGGCGGTAACCCCTTTCGGACACATTTTCCCGACAGTAACCGGCCAGTCATAACGGGGTTCAACCCCTATTATTTTGTTTGTCTGTGTATTAACCCTCAAATTCATTCCGCATTGCATACCGCAATAGCTGCAGTGTGTTTTTATTAATTTTTCATTCGGATGGTTTAGATTCTCAATTTCTTTAAAAAACTTATCCCTTTGCATTCTGGTTTGCCTCCTTGACCTTCACTTCATGAGTAGGGAATCCGGAAAATTGTGCAATCCGGTACTTTCTTCGGCAAGGGAGGCACATTTCTGCAAGATGATGACCTTCCTTTGCTTTAAATTCAATAGCGTTCACGCCGAGTACATCGACGACATCTTTTGATTGTTCAACTGAAACGAACTGATCTCCGCAGACCGTGCATTCTTTCATGCCCTGTTCGGCATAATGTTCACGGTAGTTTCTTGCCAGAACACTCATTGGCCGGAAAGGAATATGTGCAAGCTTTCCAAATGGCAGGTAAATCAGTGTAATGATAACTGACCATTGATGGATCAGTGACATTGCCGGCTGTCCCGCCCCGTGTAAAAAGATATTCATAAAGGTTAAAGCCAGCCCTGTGATGCTTACTAGCAGCAGCATATATAAAGGCATGAAATCATACAGGAATTTCTGCTCCGCTCTTGCCTGCATATTTTTCAGGCGGCGGTAAAGCGCCATGCAAACACCGGCGATTACCATTACTGCTGTAATATTCAGTGCGTTGTACGAAAGGTTGGCGATAATGCCATCCGCCGGGACAGTCATTACCTTCATGCCCATTGCAATTATGTTGTAATGGCCATTGTCATCCATCGTAAAATACATCCAGCCGAATACGAGAGGGAATGTAACGAAGCAGGATAAGATACAGCCCCAGCCGATCAGCACGTGCTGAGTCCATCGGTAAATTCCCCTATTCCAGATAAAATTGTATGTTGCCAGATGCTCAACAGATGTCTTTGGCGTTGACTTTCTAACTAACAGTTTCAATCCTTTTTTCAGGATAAGCTTTGTTGGCGGCCTTTCGCCCCAGGCGATGAATCTATAGAAAAACCCTCCAATAAACACGATCGTTCCGACCATATATCCGTACAGGTTCAAGTCAACATGTGTAAACATTCTTGTGCCAATAAAAGATAAAATAGCTAATGCTGTTACAGATAAAAACATTGACTTGGCAAAATGTGATGCAAACGCATTGTTTAATGTGTTCCCTGATTTTTGATTGACTGCAGCTTTTGCCTGCATAATAACTCCTCCTCATTCACAAACAATTACCTTAACCTTATTGTATAAGCGGGAGGAGTTTTTCCATATCGGGGAACTTCCCCATTCGGAGGGGGAAATTCCCCTATCTTAAAAAATTCGGGAAATGACAGATACTTAAAGTGAAAAGCTGCTGACAAAAAAAAGACCATTCACGGTCTTTTTGAACGGCAGTAAACCTGTCTGCCGGGGATGGAATTATCTAGGAATTAATGATACAATCCTAACAAAAGGAGCTGTTAATATGGCAAAATCATCTGCTAAGAAGGTAAGGGAAAAAGCAGTGCGTGAGGGAAAAAGAAACCCTGAATGCAATCGGAGCCCATTTGTGTTTAGCGACATGCGAACAAGGAAAACAAAAACTAAAAAAGAACAACTATACAGGAACAAATATAAAAACCGTCATTCTGATGAAAGCAGAATAGACGGTTCTTTTTATGGATTTTTATTTAAAAACAGCTTAAAGTCCAGCTGCATATTTTCGATTACAGTATTCCCATTCCTTCTATATGTTTCCGGGCTTCGTCATCACCCAGATCATAAATCATTTTATATATGCCTTCCATGGATGCATCGTACTCATCATTTTTCGATTCTTTGTGGTACTCCAGGAACGGCACATGGGCTCGGGCAAATGTTTTAAGATCTGCATCATAATTCTCGTTAATGTATTCATTTAACTGAGCCAATTCTTCGTCAGTCGCAAATATTTTAAACTGCCATTCGGCAGCTTCTACCGGTTCGGTGTAAATCTGAGCATTTTCAATATCTATATAATAGGTTTTTTTTGTTTGGTCCATAGTTTTCATCTCCTCTGCTTTTATACGATATTTACCACAAATAGACGAAGTTTAACCATTTAATATTCATTACATATTCATACTCCTGATGGGCATGATATACCTGTGCATTTTAAGGAAGGTGGCACACTAATGAATTTTATCAGGAGGTATACTATGGGTATATTAAGCGGAAATCCAAAGGACGAGCCTATGCATTATGGTGAAGTTTTTAGCACATGGTCTTACTTGCTCGCAGGAAAAGGAATGGCCTCTGCATACCAGACAATGGTAAGCCACTCTGGAGATGAGGACTTAAAGAAGATGCTTGAAGAAGCAATTCGCCTCTCCAAGCAGGAAGAAGAACAAATCGAGGCGATGTTAAAGGAAAACGGAATTGGCCTTCCTCCTGCACCGCCGGACAGACCTGATGCATGTGTGAATGATATTCCTCCAGGTGCCAGGTTCATGGATCCTGAGGTAGCTGCAAAATTAGCAGGAGACCTGGCAGCAGGATTGGTTGGCTGCAGTACGATCATGGGACAGTGTGTACGTGAAGATATTGCAGGCATGTTTGGCCAATTTCATACTCAGAAAGCCGCTTTAGGCTTAAAAGTTCTTCGCATGAACAAAGAAAAAGGATGGCTGATTCCTCCGCCGCTTCATCTTCACAAATCAGATAATTGCTAAAGGGCTGCATTTAAAACATCGCTGTATAGAAAAGAGAGCAGAGTACATTGTCTGCTCTCTTATTTTTTGTAGGATATGTAAGCAGTTTTCTGCTTTTACGATCCCAAACCTCATTAAAGATTCTCCTCCAAATAATACAATAGCCTTAGACCGCAATGGACTAAGGCTCATGACTTACTCAGAATATTTGCTTTCACTGGAATCAGGGGAGACCATGCCTCCCGCACCGCTGGAATTAATATCAGGTTCTGCTCCTTCAGGCTGGGATGGGAGCACTTTGTTTTTCTTTTGGTTAGGAAGGCCGGAATTCTCCTTTAGATATTGATCATTTTCCATAATCGTTACCACTTTAAATCCTGTTCCTTCGAGATGGCTCTTCAATTGATCAAATGCTTTTGTCTGGTTATTAGTTAATTCCTGATCATCATATTGAAGCTCTACATTGATTGTTTTCATGTCAGGACCTCCTTTTTACCTTATTTTCCCGAATGGCCTTTCATTAAACTACACAGTACCTTAAAGAAGCAGAAGTTTATTTTGGTATTAATAGGTTATTTAAGAAAACAACCAGGACATGGTTACGCCATGAGAATGAATGGATTATTTTTCCATTAGCATCATTATCTGTACATTCCTGAATATAAATAAATTGTATGCGATCAGAAGAAAGGAGCAGAAGCAATGTGGTTTTGGTTTCTGGTAATCTTCATCCCTATTATTATCCTCGCTATTCTGGAAGAAGCGATTCAATTCATGGTTAATCGCAAGGTTTTTGGAAAAAATGACAAACCGATTTTGATTAAAGATAAATTCAAACACTTAAAAAATAAACTCAGGTATAAAAAAAGCCATTCCCAATAAGGAAAGGCTTTTTGTCCAGGCGACTTTGGCCAAAAAATATTAAGTTTCTTCTGTTTCTGAATCTTCTTCGGCAGGCTTCTCTTGTTCTGCACCTGCCCCCTTCTTCTTCAGCTCGAAATAGGCATCTAATACTTTTCTGCCAATTTCATAATTTGCTGTATGCCCGCTTCTTCCCTGGTATGCCCATGGAACAATGACTGACATGGCGATTTCAGGATTATTATGCGGCGCATAGGCAACAAGGCTCAAGTTCATAACATCTATTAATTTATCACCCTTTTTTTTGAGCGGGCCGTCATAAAATGCTTCCGCTGTACCAGTTTTTCCTGCAGGGGAATATGGTGCGTCTGCGAACCTTCTATATGCAGTGCCTTCAGGATGCTGCATCACCTGTCTTAGTCCCTCTTTAACAGTGCTTAGCTCTCTTTCGCTTACATCTATCGTATTTAAGACTGTCGGCTGGATATCCTTCCAGATTGGGCCAAGTTCCTCCTGCTCCGTTGCCGGCTCACGGATTTCTTTTAAAAGCCTCGGCTGAATGCGATATCCTCCATTGGCTATCGTTGATATATACTGGGCCATTTGCATTGGAGTATAGGTATCATACTGTCCGATTGCAAGGTCTAACAGGAATCCCGGCAATCTGAGAGGACCTTCATAGCCTATTGCCTCATTCGGCAAATCAATGCCAGTTCTGACACCAAGGCCAAATTGGCCAAAAGATTCTCTCATATCTTCAAATGCATTAGGATTTTTAAATCCAAGAGGCTGATCATAAGCATAACGTGCATCCGCAATTTCAATGGCTGTTTTGAACATATATACGTTTGAGGAGATACGCAGTGCCCTTGTTTCGTTCATGATTGCCTGAAAGTTAAACCATGATTTTTTCACCTGCGGGGTTCCTGCAATTTTCATCGGTGCATCCAAAAAGGTCGTTCCGGGTGTAATTGCACCCGTTTTATAGCCAGTTAGAACAGTTGCCCCTTTTACAGAGGATCCCACATTGTAAGAAGATGAAATGGTACCCAACGCATAATCCTGCAGAACGGTTTTGCCATTATCATCTTTGCCAATCATCTTTCCTGCCATTGTCAGGACTTCACCTGTATGCGGATCCATTAGGACGACAAACGCACGATCCATTAAATAAGTTCCCCGGGTCTGCTTGGCAGCCCAAATTTCCTCTTCCAAAACTTTTTCCACAGCCTTCTGAAGATCCATATCAATTGTCAGGACAAGATCTTTACCTCTTTGGCCTTCAGAAACTAATTCACTCCCGAGAATTTCCCCTTTTTTCGTAATAAGCTTTTCCTTTGATTTTTGGCCATGCAGAACATCTTCATATTGCATTTCCAGATAGCTCTTTCCTACACGTTCATTTCTGCTGTAATCTCTGGACAGGAAATAATCCAGCCTTTCCTGCGGCAGTCCTTCACCGGAATCCGTAACCTTCCCAAGCACTGTCTGCAGCGTACTGTCAAAAGCATAAGTCCGGTCCCAGTCAGTGGTTGTATTGACACCTGGAAGATATTGAAGATTCTCGCTGACCGCCGCATATTCTTTTTGTGATACCTCTTCATTCTTAACAATTTGCGGTGTCATCGCATAGCCGCTCGTAAATTCACGGAAAATGGCCAGCACTTCCAGGTCCTGCTTGCTCAGCTGCTTCAGGTCTTCTTCTGTGATTCTTTTTAGCTGCAGCTTATAGATTTGCTTATCATCCAGTTTTTTTTCTTTAAAAAGCTTCCATTCCTTATCAGTTATTTTTTCCCCGGCAGCTTCCGGGTTTTGCAAGATCCAATGATCCTTCTTATCCCGTTCGGTCACTTTATCGGTCTTTTTATCAATCAAAACAGCCAGCCGCTCTGCCACTTGAAGCATTTCGTCCTGTTTGGCATTCCGGTTGGTATATGTAATCGCACTCTTCGGGATATTATCCACGATAACCTGATGGTTCCGGTCAAGCATCCTTCCCCTTGGAACCGGGTTCGATACGGTGACATCTTCCGTCCTGTCGACTTCTTTTTTGTATGTCTCGCCATTTACAATCTGAACTACACCAAGCCTTAAGATTAATAATGAAAATAACACAAAAACAGAAAAAAACAATAAATTGACCCTAAAAGGCACATGGCTTTTCTTTTTCTTCTTTTTCCCCATATTTGAATCTCCCCCCTGTGAACAAAACGTCTGTAATCTAGAGATTCTTCCAAATCTTCCCCTGTTAAATAATTCCACGAATTTCGTAAAATTCCTGCCAGCTATAAACTTTTTGTAATATAAAGGGATTTACACAAGTTTAGTTGAAATTTAATTTTGATTATCTTTTTAGGAGGGAATTAATTTGGAAAGAGCACAAAAATACTTAACCTATTTTTTATCACATAGAAGGGTGACTAATGAGCTGATCAGGAAGATTGATGAAGAAAATATTGATTATAAACCAGCTGAAACAAGCATGCCGGCGGGCAAACTGGTTACCCATATGCTTACTTCCTTTTATATGTTTGCCAAAACAGCAAAAGACGGCAGCCCGGCAGTGTTTGGCGAAAAGTTCGATGAAGTTGCCCCCAGCCTGACTGAGGCTGCTGAAAATTTCACAGAGAAAACAATTGAAGTGATTTCATCCTTAACCATTGAGGAATTGGAAAGAAAAATTGATATGACCGGAATTTTTGGAATGGAACTTACCGGCAGCCAGTTGCTGCAGATTGCAATGGATCACGAAATTCACCATAAAGGGAACCTGTTTGTTTATGTACGGGAAATGGGCCATACGGATCTTCCGATGTTTGTGAGCAGAGGGTAAGGAGACGGACGCATCTCGCGTCCGTTTTATCGCAGTCTAACGGGCAGTAAGACCCCCACTTTAAGACTCAGAGGAATCAAAGGTGGATAAGCGGGGGTCAAACTGCCCCTAAAGGCCCGATTGGTGAGAT
>NZ_NJQY01000025.1:33383-69551 GCF_010628845.1 Bacillus sp. 22-7
CAGTGGGGGATAAGGAACCCCCCCACTGATTGAAGTTTCACTTTATAAACTATTAAGTGGAGAAATTAATTCTGCCAGTTCATTTTTGGGTGAATTCACTTTGGCTGATACCGGATATTTATCCATTTTTTCAGCCGGGTAAGGTTCAAGTAATGACTTCAGGTATTCAGTGTCTTGAAAACGGGGATTCAGCCAACCCTCAAAATCATTTTCCTTTAGGATGACCGGCATCCTGTCATGAACTTGCTCTGTTACTTCATTAGGCCCCGTTGTAATAATTGTACAGGTTAACAAAGGAGCTTTGCCTTTATTCCAGATATCCCATATTCCTGCAAAAGCGAAAGGCTGTTCATCTTTCATAATAAACCTGTAAGGCTGCTTGCCTTCATCGGTTTTCTTCCATTCATAAAATCCATCTGCCAGGATTAAGCATCTTCTGCTTCTAAAGGGAACTTTAAAGCTTGGTTTCGTGTCGATGCCTTCCGCTCTGGCATTTATCATTTTATATCCTATTTTTTCGTCCTTCGCCCAGAAAGGGACCAGTCCCCATTTCATCTGCCTGCCGATCCGCTGCTTGCCATCGCCAATGACTGTTAAGATATTTTGGCTGGGGGCAATATTATATCTGGGCATGACCTCTCCTTCTGCATATTCAAACCCAAACAGCAGCTGAAGTTTATGAATTGTTTCGGTTAAAGTAAACCTGCCGCACACGATCATCACCTCTTTCAGTAAATTTCAATATATTGTTCATCTATTCCCGGTTATAGCGCATATTAAGACTGTCAGCTATTTTATAGGAGGTATGAAAATGACAAAACAAGGCAGACAAAATCCAAATCAAACGAGAGCCCAAATTGAAAAACAGGATAAGCGAAACGATGTTGAACTGGGAAGCGAGTTTCAGGCGGGAAACAATAAATCACAAAGCCAGAAAAAAAGCGGAAAGCAAATTAATAAGAAATAACTAAGATGAAATCCCCCAGTTAAGGGGGATTTTTATGTGCGAATTGTATACATCTGGCCATCTACTGCAAAAGAAATGCGGCCTGTTTCCTCTGATACGACTATGGCAACCGCGTCTGAATTTTCCGTGATGCCAATTGCCGCTCTATGCCTTGTCCCAAGTTTCTTTCCTTCAATGGTCTTTTTTGTAAGGGGGAGAATGCTTCCTGCAGAAACTATGATGTCTTCTCTTATTAATGTACCTCCATCATGCAGTGGGTTTCCCGGATAAAAGATCGTTTCAATCAATGTGTTGCTTACTTTTGCTCCTATCGGCGTCCCGTTATGTATATATTCTTCAACCGGCTGTCTTCTTTCAACAACAATCAGCCCACCATGCCTTTTTTCAGATAGATGCTGGGCAGCGAGTGATACGCTTGAATACTCCTTCGTAAAAGGAGCTAAATATGACTGCAGATAATATGTCGAAGCAATGGTGTGGGCTTCTGCAACAGTTTTCTGCAAGGTTTCGAAATCAGTTAAAATACAGCAGCTGAATTCCTCAAGAGTTTTGGAAAGCGAGTGAATTTGATCATCAATATTTCCAATATACCGATTTAAATCTTTTCGGTATTGTTCTTCTCCATAAATCACCGGACTTCCTCCAATCTTAATTCATAATAGTACCTTTTCCAGTAAAAAATTATTTATCCATTTTCCGGAATAGGTTTAGAACCTCTATAAAGAGACTAAATATAAGTATTAAATACCGAGGTGAGAGACATGTTCGATATTTTAGGAAAACAATTTGAGAAGCCAGAAGGATTACTGGGAAAGCTTGCGGGGAAAATTATGTACTTTGAAAACCGCAAGATTAACAAATGGACTATTGAACAATTACAGATAAATCGCAGAGACTCAATTTTAGAGGTTGGCTTTGGCCCCGGCTACAGCATAAAGCATATAATGGATCACTGGCGCCATTCAGAAACGGATGGCGTCGATGTATCAGAAGATATGAAAGCTGCTGCAGCCAAACTGAATGATGACTATATCCAGCAGGGAAAGGTTCGATTGTTCGTAATAGATATACACGACTACTTTCCGGATAAAAAGTATAATAAAATCTTTTCAGTCAACAATTATCCACTCTGGACAAAACCAAGAGAATCCCTTCAGCATCTGCATGGGATGCTTGAGAAAGACGGAGTAATTGCCATCACGGTTCAGCCGAGAGAGGAAGGAGCAGATGAAACCATAACCAAAAATCTGGGGCAGGTAATCAAAGCTGATATGGAGGCTGCAGGATTCCATTCCATTTCCATCTCATATAAAGAGGCACGGCCCGTATTAACAGTTTGTGTAACTGGAATTAAGTAATAGAAAAGAGCGGGGATACCCCCGCTCTTCTTCGTTTCACCAGCCCCGGCTGGCTCCTCCACCGCCTGATGAGCCGCCTCCGCCTCCTCGCGGACCGCCGCCTCCTCTGCCTCCGCCTCCCCCTCTTGAGAGAATGGAAAGTATGGCATATGTAAAGGCTCCTCCAAAGAATTTAATATCAAGAAACAGCAAACCGACAGCAATTATAATCAGCAGCCAGGACGGGATGCCAACGCCTTCATCCTTTGTCCCTGCATCTGTATAATCGCCGCTATTCCTTAAATTCACTTCTTCTCCGGCAGCTTCCTGTACAAGCACCTTATAGGTTTCAATTACCGCTCTACCCGGCTGGCCTTCCTGGAGATATGGTATAGTAACCTGATCCAGAATCCTGCCGGCTTTTCCATCAGGAATCCGGCCTTCAAGCCCATATCCAACCTCAATGCGCACCTTCCGATCCTGCATGGCCACTACTAATAAGACACCATTATTTTCAGCAGCGCTGCCTATGCCGTATGACCGAAAAGCTTCATTTGCATATTCTTCAATCGGCCTGTCCCCAATTGTATCAACAGTTAACACTGCCACCTGTGCAGTTGTCTGATCCTCCAATTGTCTCCCCAGTTTAATCAGCTCAGATTTTTCCCGTTCATTTAGAACACCTGCAAAATCCTGGACATAAATATCTCCAGCAGGCTGGGGTATGGATTCATCTGCATGGACTTTGAATGCCCCCATTATTAAATTTACTAAAAGAAGGGTCAAAAAGACCCTGCGGCTGATCATTCTCCATTGCCTCCAAAGTCAACTTCAGGTGCTTCATTCGCCAAAGGATCCGCCCTGAAATATTCTTTCTCATCAAAGCCTGTAATCCCGGCTACAATTGCACCCGGAAACCTTTTTACTTTTTTGTTATATACAGAAACCTGGTCATTATAATCCTTTCGGGCAACCGAAATCCGGTTTTCCGTACCGGCAAGCTCGTCCATTAATTGGGTGAACTGCTTATCCGCTTTCAGGTTGGGATAGTTCTCAACTACTACAAGCAGCCTGCTCAGAGCGCTTGACAGTTCTGCGTTTGCTGCTGCTTCCTCTTCAGGCGAACGGGCTCCCGCCAATCTGGCACGTGCATCAGATACCGCCTGAATGGTCTCCTTCTCATGTGCAGCATACCCCTTTACCGTATTTACCAGATTAGGAATCAAATCCAGCCTTCGCTGCAGCTGGTTTTCAATTTGAGAATATGCCTGATCCACATTTTCCTCAGCACTGACAAATCCGTTATAGCTGGACATCAGCAGCATACCTGCTATGACTACTGCAGCAATAACGGCAATTATAACTCCCATACCTTTTTTCATTTTTAGCCACTCCTGTTTCTATGTTGTTTTTGTCACTTGCATGGTATTTTTCCTTTTTTGAGTGAAAGTTAAACCAGGAGATTCCTTTCCCCAATAACACAAGAAAAACCGGAACCCATATGGGCTCCGGTTCAAAATATGCTTATTTAATAAAGTTCTTTGCAATCAGTTCACTGAATTCCGGTTTATCCTTCAGGAATTTTAACGTGTAGGATGAATCTGCAAATTCCTGGATTGTTTCTGCATCTACATCGTAAGTGAACCCAATTCTTTCCCAGGCGCGGTCTACGACTTCTTTTTCCAGCTCCTGGCCGGTCACTTCTTTAATGTCTTTGATTGTAATGGCTTTTGCTTCTTCAGGATTTTCTTCGATAAATTTCACAGCATCTTTATGCGCATCAACAATTTTCTGTACTTTTTCCGGGCTGGTCTTCACTGCGTCGCCCGTTGCAACTAATACGGATGCCGGAAGTGTTTCACCAAAGGATACCTCATCCCATCCAATTACCACTTCTGCATTTGTTTCCTGTTCAATGACTGCTGCCCATGGTTCCGGAGCAACTGCTATATCGACTTTACCTGTCTTCAGCATACTTGCATATTGTGCAGGGTTGCCTGTTAAATGCTTCATAGTACCGCCGATGCGTGCTGAGGTGATGCCGGCTTCTTCAAGATATGTTTCATACTGGACATCATGTGTGCAGCCTACGCCAGGCGTGATGAATGTTTTTCCCTGAAAATCTTCCAGTGAGTTGATTTTTACCCCTTCTCTGGCAAGTACAACAGTACCGCCAGTTGAAGCACCTGCGATAATTTTAACATCGGCGCCGGTTGAGAAGTTGTTCATGGCTGGTCCGGGTCCTACAAGACCTGCATCAATGTCGCCCGTTTTCAGAGCTGTCATGAAAGAACCGCCTTCAGCAAATGTCTTATATTCTACTTTCGTTCCATCGCCAAGCTGTTTTTCAAAATAGCCCTGGTCTTTCGCAACCATTGCCGGCACATGATTGATATTAGGAAAATAACCGATGACAATCTTGTCTTCCTTACTGCTGCTTTTCTCAGATGATCCGCAGCCGGCAAGCAGCCCGGTGATAGTAAATAATACAGCAACCCATAAAAACGCCTTTTTCATAAATATCCCTCCAGATTTAAGACTCTAGTCCCCATTTTTTAATTACAGATTTTTCAATGCGCTGGAATATGAATTGGTCAACAATCATTCCGATTGCTCCAATAATAATCATGACACCGATTACGATGTCCATTCGTCCAAAGTCTGAAGCATATCGAAGTGTGTAGCCCAATCCAGGTCCTGTGCTTAAAAGTTCACCAGCCATCAGTGCCCGCCAGGCAAATGCCCAGGCAAGACGGGAGCCGGTTACTACGTAAGGAATGGATGCCGGAAAAATGACTCGTGTGAATAAATCAATTCCAGTCGCACCCATTGTCTGGGCTGCTTTGATATATAAGGGTGAAACATTTTTTATACCTGTTCTCATGTTCAGAGCCATTACAAACGTACCGCCAAGGATGGTTACAAAAATAACAGCCTTTTCATTTAAGCCAAACCACATAATCGCGATCGGCAGCCAGACAATGCTTGGTACACTTTGCAAAGCAAGAATGACAGCACCCAGTGTTTCATCAGCCGTTTTGGATTTCCCTAAAAGAATTCCAATCAGAGTCCCAATAATAAGACTGATCGTTAAACCGACTGCGAGCCGCTTAAAGCTTGCGATTAAATCATAGATTAATGTTTTATCCTGAAACCCTTCAGCAAGTGCACTGAATACACTTGATAGAGAAGGGAAGATCAAAGGATGCCAGAGTTCAAGCCGTGATCCAATTTCCCAGAAGGCAATGATGGCTGCAAAAAATATGATCCGTTTAATGGCTGTTTGCATATTGGAGCTCCTCACTGACAACTTTATCAATTTCCTTTTTCAGGTATTTCATAATGTGATCCTCAATTTCGAGCATTTCTTTTTTGTGGTCCTCACGGGGTCTGGGAATATCAACGATTATATCCTGTAATATAATTCCCGGCTTTGTCCCCATTACAATGATCCGGTCTGAAAGTTTAATAGATTCTGAGATGCTGTGAGTAACAAAAAGAATCGTTTTCTTCGTCTCAGTCCAAATGTTTTCCAGCTGTCCGTGCAATCGCGTTCGGGTCTGTTCATCAAGAGCTCCGAATGGTTCATCCATTAGAAGTGTTTCAGGGTTCATGGCAAGTGCTCTTGCGATTGCTACCCTCTGCTGCATTCCTCCTGAAAGCTCATGAGGATAATGGGATATATATTTTCCCAGCTGAACCATTTGCAGATACTTTAGCGCGGTTTCCTCTGCATCCTTTTTCTTCATTTCTTTTTTCAGGGGAAACGTAACGTTTTCCATGACTGTCAGCCAGGGAAATAACGCTGCCTGCTGGAAAACCATTCCCCTGTCTTTTCCGGGTTTTGTTATGGTTTTTCCATCGATTAGAATGTTGCCTGAAGTTGTTTTAGTCAGCCCTGCGACAATTGATAGAAGTGTTGACTTTCCGCATCCTGAAGGTCCTAAAATTGAGACAAACTGCCCTTTTTCAACCGATAGGTTAATATCTTTCAGGACGTCAACCGGACGATTTTCTTTATCGTTATATTGTTTATTTACATCGTTTATCTCAATAAACATTCAAAATCACCTATTCCTATAAATCTCATTAATTTACTCGGATTACTTGTAATTATAATGTATTCACTTTGCATGTCAACCTTTACAACAAATATTTTTAAAATTGGGCGTAATCAATAAAAAGCCTCCTCCATCAAGGAGAAAGCTTTTGTTTCACAATTTAATTTCTTCTATTTTGGATGAAGCGATCAGTTCTTCCACTTTTGCTAACTCACCGCTTTGAAAAAGCTCTATGATCCTGCTTCCTACAATTACTCCGTCGCAATGCTTATTCATTTCTATTACATGCTCAGGCTCCGAAATTCCGAAGCCTGCCAATACCGGAATTGGACTTACCTCTTTAACTCTTTCCAAATGCTTTCCGAGTTCATCCGTGAACCCTTTTCTTGCACCTGTGATACCATTAACAGTTACAGCATATAAAAAGCCTTTCCCTCTGTCTGCAATCTCTTGTATCCTCTCTAATGGACTGGTTAGTGTCACAAGCCGGATGATCTCGATTCCCGCTCTCTCAGCAATCGGTGCAATAATTTCCTCTTCCTCTGCAGGAAGATCAGGCAATATTAGGCCGTCCACCCCGGATCCTGAGGCATCAGAAATAAAGTTGCCAATGCCATATGCCATGATCGGATTCATATATGTCATAAAAATAAGCGGAATATGAACAATAGGGCGGATTTCCGCAATTGCAGCTAATACGCCCCTAAGTGTTGTTCCAGCTTCTAATGCCCGAATGCCTGCCTGCTGGATTACGGGCCCATCGGCGACCGGATCCGAAAAGGGAATACCGATCTCAATAGCTGTTGCTCCCGCTTTTTCGAGGAATGTAATTTTCTCAGCCAGTGTCTCCAAGCCTCCATCACCGGCCATAATATATGGCACAAACGCTTTTTCATTGTTTTGCTTTAGGTTCTGAAAAACTTTTTCAATCCGGTTCATTTTCCTTTCCCTCCTAATCTTGCTCTCACTGTTTCTACATCTTTGTCCCCTCTGCCAGATAGACAGATAACAAGGCCTTCGTTTTTATTCATTTGCGGTGCAAGCTTTAATGCATAGGCCACCGCATGGGAGCTTTCTAAAGCAGGAATAATGCCTTCCAGCTTGCATAATAGCTGTAACGCCTCGAGCGCCTCTTCATCCGTGATTGATTCATACTCGGCTCTTCCGCTGTCTTTCAAATAGCTGTGCTCGGGACCTACTCCAGGGTAATCCAGGCCTGCTGAAATGGAATGGGCTTCCTGAATCTGTCCGTGTTCATCCTGCAGCAAATACATTAATGCCCCATGAAGAACTCCGGGCGTTCCTTTTGTTAAAGAGGCAGCATGTTTTTCACTATCTGTTCCCAATCCTGCTGCTTCCACCCCAATCATGCGGACCGTTTCATCTTTAATGAAAGGATAGAACATGCCCATTGAATTGCTGCCGCCGCCAATGCAGGCTACAACTGCATCAGGGAGTTTTCCTTCTTTTTCAAGATATTGCTCCTTTGTCTCATTTCCGATAACACTTTGGAAATCCCGGACAATCATTGGAAAAGGATGCGGTCCCATGACTGAACCTAGAATGTAATGGGTATCCTCGACATTTGTCACCCAGTAGCGCAGGGCTTCGTTGACTGCATCTTTAAGTGTGGCACTTCCTGATTGCACACCTACAACCTTCGCTCCAAGCAGCTCCATTCTGAAGACGTTCAGCTGCTGTCTTCTGATATCCTCTTCACCCATAAAAATAACGCATTCAAGATTTAAAAGTGCACAGGCAGTTGCTGTTGCAACTCCATGCTGCCCTGCACCCGTCTCGGCTACGATTTTTCTTTTGCCCATTCGCTGCGCCAATAGAGCCTGGCCGAGTGAGTTATTGATTTTATGGGCTCCTGTATGGTTCAAATCTTCCCTTTTAAGATAGATTTTCGCACCGCCGGCATATTTTGTGAGGTTTTCTGCAAAATACAGAGGAGTTTCCCTCCCGACATAGTCTTTCAGCAAACCCTGAAGTTCCTTTTGAAAACTTTCATCAGCCTGCGCTTTCTTATATTCCTCCTCCAATTCAAGAATGGCCTGCATTAGTGTCTCAGGCACGTACCTGCCTCCATATGTCCCAAAATGACCCCGTTCATCAGGCAAAGTATAAGCTGTCTTCATTTTACTTCCTCCCTCTCCATACGTTTAGCGTTGTCTATGAATCTTTTTATTTTCTCCAGATCTTTCCTACCCTCCGTCTCAACCCCGCTGCTTACATCAACCATATAAGGATTGGCGGCTTTAATTCCTTCGCCCACATTTTCAGGGTTGAGCCCTCCTGCGAGGATGATTTTTTTATCATGCATTGAATTTTCGTTTAGAATCGACCAATCAAACGATACCCCGTTGCCCCCCCGATATTTTCCTTTTGGACTATCAAGAAGAACGTATTCACATGCATATTCATCCAGTTTAGATAGATCATCAGGTGAGCCAATGCTCAGAGCTTTTATGACCGGTAAAGAGAATGAGCTGCAAAATTCCGGCGTTTCATCTCCATGAAGCTGAATGACATTGATCCCTGAAATACTGGCTATTTCCTCAATGTTTTCTTTCGTTTCATTCACAAATACTCCGACTTTTAAAACATCCCGGGGAAGCTCTTTAATTATTTCGCCTGCCGCCTCGGGTGTAATTTTTCTTTTGCTTTCAGCAAAAACAATTCCCAGGGCATCCGCACCGCTTTCAATGGCAGAAAGCGCCGTGCTTATATCTCTAATTCCGCAAATCTTCACCTTCATTGTCTGACAGCCCCCTGCAAAGGAAGCTTCATGGCCTTCAAAAGCCTTTCCAGGTTCTCTGCTTTCATAAATGCTTCTCCGACAAGGATGGCATTTGCTCCTGCTGCAATGACACGCCGCACATCGTCTTCCGACTTAATTCCGCTCTCGCTGATCAGAAATTTCCCCGCTTTCTTTATTAGTGGCGCAAGTTTTTC
The DNA here is from genome assembly GCF_010628845.1 of Bacillus sp. 22-7. NCBI lineage: Bacteria > Bacillati > Bacillota > Bacilli > Caryophanales > Bacillaceae > Bacillus > Bacillus sp. 22-7. Next base: position 42,707 of record NZ_NJQY01000025.1, read on the forward strand.
TGTTACACTCAGATCCACTTCAAAGGTTTTTAAATTCCGGTTGTTGACTCCGATCAGTTGTGCCCCGGTTTTCAGCGCGATTTCCAGTTCTTCTTCATTATGAACCTCCATTAATACTTCAAGGCCTTCATCCTCAGCAAAATCAAAAAGCTCTTGAAGCCGTTCTGCATCCATGGCAGCAGCAATGAGTAAAATCAGGTTTGCCCCTGATGCTTTTGCCTTTAAGATTTGCACCTCGTCTACAATGAAGTCTTTGCAGAGAGTAGGAAGGTCGACTGTCTCTCTGACAGCTGAAAGATCAGCGAAGCTGCCTTTAAAAAACCTATTATCTGTTAAAACGGAAATCGCATCCGCACCATACTTTTTATAAAATAATGCCTGGTCTTTCGGATTTTGTCCGGTATTTATATCGCCCTTTGATGGTGAGGCTCTTTTGAATTCAGCAATCACTGCCAGTTCGCTGCCTGACGCAAGCCTTTTAATAAATGAGCGTTTGCTTTCGGTTTCTGTAGCATCGATAATTTCCTGTTTCAGCACGATGACTTCTTTTCTTTTTTCAGCCAGAATTTGATCTAAAATTGTTCCCACTTATATCACCTCTTTATGGATGCTTCTGCTTGCCTCAATTAACTGATGAAGCTTTTGTAAGGCAGCTCCTGAATCAATACTTTCTTTAGCTGCATTTATCCCATCTTGAATTGTTGCCGCCTTGCCTCCTGTAAAGATTCCAATGCCGGCATTAAGAAGGACTGTATCTCTTCTCGCTCCCTTTTCTCCTTTCAGGACACTCATAAGAATTTCAGCATTTTCCCTTGAATCTCCGCCTCTGATGGCCTCATTGCTGCAGATGGATAGTCCAACTTCCTCCGGATGGAGAACCTTTTTCGTTACCTTCCCGTCAGAAAGGATAGCCAGATGATTTTCCCCCTGCAGAGATGCTTCATCCATAAACCCTGCACCATTTAAAACAACTGCACGCTTTCTTCCCAAAGTTTTTAAGACCTCTGCAAACATTTCAATATAATCCCTCCGGTAAATACCAAGAAGCTGATGTTCAAGTTCAACCGGATTAGTCAATGGCCCTATCAGATTAAAGGTTGTCGGTATCCTCAAATCCTTGCGCACTTTCATGATTCTTTTAATATTCGGATGCACATGAGGGGCGAAAAGAAAAGCAATCCCAATTTCCTCCAATATTTCCTCCGTGCGCTCAGGCGGATGATTTAGATTTATTCCCAAATGCTCCAGAACATCGGCACTGCCTGTTTTGCTGGAGACACTTCGGTTGCCGTGCTTAGCAACAGGAATTCCGGCACCTGCAATCACAAAGGCCGAAGTGGAGCTGATATTAAAGCTGCTTGAGCCATCTCCTCCTGTACCGCAATTATCCAAAACATTGGAAATCTTCTTACTAAATGAAAGAGATTTATCCCTCATTGCTTTTACGATGCCTGCAATTTCTTCAACTGTTTCCCCTTTTGTTTTAAGGCTCACCATAAATGCCGCAATCTCACTGTCCGTTACGTCTTGGGCAAATAAATTGTCCATTGCTTCCTTCATTTCTGCCTCTGTCAATGACTCCCGTTCAGATAACCTCTGCAGTATTGTTTTCACTCTCTTCTTCCCTCCCGATTGTTTGTAAAAAGTTTTCCAAAATCCTTTTTCCAAGGTCTGTTCCTACTGACTCCGGATGGAACTGCAAGCCGTATAATGAATAGTCTTCATGCTTGATTGCCATTATTTCATTGTCATCCATTGATCGGGCCAAAACCTTAAAGCTGCCAGGCAGCGTTCCTGACTGAATTATTAAGGAATGATAACGCATGATGCTTATTGGCTGCGGCATGTATTGAAACAGCTGTGATCCGTTGTGCTTCAGATTAGACACCTTGCCATGCATAATTTTTTTGGCTTTTTCAATCTTTGCCCCAAAGGCATAGCCGATTGCCTGATGACCAAGGCAAATGCCCAGGATAGGAAGCTTCCTGTAAAATTGCTGAATCACTTCAACAATGACTCCCGCTTGTTCCGGCCGTCCCGGTCCAGGGGAAAGGACAATGGCATCGGGATTCAATTTTTCAATTTCTTCGACTGTTATCTGATCATTCCTTACAACTTTAATTTCCTGTCCCAGCTCACCCAGATATTGATAAAGGTTAAATGTGAATGAATCATAATTATCAATCAGCAGAATCATTTTTTGTCCTCCAAAAATGCTTTTAATTTATGAAGTGTTTCTTCGTACTCTTTTTCAGGGATGGAGTCATGCACGATGCCTGCCCCAGCTTGTATATAGGCGTATCCATCTTTAATCACCATTGTCCTGATAGCCAGTGCGAAATCCATATTGCCATTCCCGGAAAAATAGCCGACTGCTCCTGAGTAAATTCCTCTTTTCACAGTTTCAAGTTCATTGATGACTTCCATTGCTCTAATTTTGGGAGCACCAGAAACTGTTCCGGCAGGCAGACACGCAATTAAGGCATCAATCGATGTGTGGGGATTTTTCAGCCTCCCGCCAACTTCGGATACGAGGTGCATGACATGCTTATATCTCTCAATTACCATGTTTTTTTCTATAGTGACCGATCCGAATTCGCAGACGCGGCCGAGATCATTTCTGCCCAGATCGAGCAGCATCCTGTGTTCGGCAAGCTCCTTTTCATCTTCTATCAGGTCCCTTTCAAGCTGTAAGTCTTCTTCTTCTGACTTGCCTCTTGGCCTTGTTCCAGCAATTGGGTTCGTAATTACTTTGTTTCCTGCTGCTTTTATAAGGCTTTCAGGCGATGCCCCTGCAACGGCATATTCTTCAAAATCAAGGTAGTACATATATGGGGAAGGATTTTGAACTCTTAACTTCCGGTAAAAGGCGAAAGGATCTCCAGTCAATTCTGCCTTTAATCGCTGAGAAAGCACCACCTGAAAAATGTCGCCCTCTTCAATATAAGATTTGGCTCTGTTTACCTTTTCAACGAAGTCTTCTTTAGATATGGAGGCTTTGAAAGCTGAAAGCGTTGCTTCTTCCGATTCAGCTCCCGCTGTCCCCTTTTGGATTTCAGCCTTTCTTTTCTGTATTTTTTCACGCAGCTGAGATTCATCTGTTTCTTCCAGTAAAGGCATGCCTACGAGATATACCTTTTGCTCCAGATGATCGAAAACCGCCACTTCCTCAAAAAACATAAGGTGGACATCCGGTACATTCAGCTCGTCAAAAGGAATCGTCCCGATATCTTCGTATTGTCTGATGACATCATAGCCTGCATAGCCAACAGCTCCTCCACAAAATGGGAACTGTTCAAAGGGGTGATGTTTCTGCTCCGGCATCAGCCTTCTTACCGCATCAAGCGGCTTTTCAGCAAAAACTTCTGTTTTTCCCCTGGCAGTAACAGCTGTCCGGTTTCCTTCTCCTTTTAATTCCATCACGGGATCTGCGCCAATAAAGGAATACCTTCCCGATTTTTCATGCTTTAGCGAGCTTTCTAACAGAAATTTTTTTCTGCCGCTCATTCTCTGATAGATTGAAATTGGTGTTAATGTGTCACCCTCCAGCTCTTCGATTATATAAGTCCCATCTAATGTTGGTTTCAATATATCTCTCCTCCAGTTCTTTAAGGAAAATAAAAAAAGTCCCCTATACCCACAGTAGCTGCAGGTATAGAGGACGTGTCTTGTGAACGTGGTGCCACCTCTTTTTAGAGCAAAAACGCTGCTCCCTTTTTCGGGTACGGAAATAAGTCGATACCCTATCCTTTTAACGGCGGAAACCCGTGCTTCCCTACTATCGTTCAGGAAGCCTCTCGCAAGTCCATTCGAATGACGTTCCGTACCGGGCTCTCACCTTTCCCCAGCTCTCTTGAACGGATCTCCATCAATCTACTCCTCTTGCTTAGCGATTTAAAGTATTAAAGTTTCGTGAAAATAAAAAGGGCTCCCCGTCTAAAAAGGACGAGAAACCCGTGGTGCCACCTTTGTTAGCTGATCAATCAGCTCACTTAACAGATATCAAAGCGAAAATCGCCTAAATATCTGTCCCTTGTAACGATGAGACCGTTCGCCAAAGCCTACTGCTTAAAAAAGGTTCGGTTTGGAGGCTCGAAAGTCCATTCACTGCTGTTTCCACACTGATTTGCACCAACCATCAGCTCTCTTTAGCTTCACCAGCAGTTACTACTCTTTGTCATTGCCGATCGATATATTGCTTATTATACTATTCCGATAAATGAAAAATGTCAAGGGGAAAATTTCATTTTTTTATAATAATGCTTTTTCAAGCTTTTCTCTCCACACACTTGCAAGCTCCTCAATCCGCAGCAGTTCTTCTACTGCTTTAAGGTTTCTTCGGTCATGGAACATGATAAAATTCCCCTGCAGAACCGATACACTTTCCTGCTTTCTTTCTTCGAGTTTAAGGACGCTGTCTGCTGTTACAGTTCCTTCTTTCAGAACTCTAAAAAAGTAGCCTGTGAAGCATGTTTCCACAATCCTACCTAAAAGCCGATCTTCTCCGTTATGCTTTGATATTGTGGAGCATGGGATCCGCCCCTGAGTGATTTGGATGACCGATTCCCCCAGAGAAAAGGTGTCACCGATAAAAACATCCTTTTCCAGCATATTTCCCGCACAAATATTTTCACCAAATGACGGCGGAGAGAATGTCTTTTTAAATTCTTTCTCCCACATCCCATAATGTTCGTAGGGATATAGGCACACTGCACGGTCTGGGCCGCCATGAAAATCAGTGTTTGCCACTCCATCCCCCAGAAAACCTTCCTTCGTTAAAAACACACTGTTTATTTTACCTTTTCCAATACCCGAAATTTCCACAGTGTTTTTCCAGCTGTGCTTTTTTGGCTTTCCTATGCTTAAAGCAATAATCTCCTTCACATAATCCCCCTCACCAGATTCTCTTCTCTATATATTTTAACGGTTTCTTTTCAGTAAATCGAAACATATTTTTCCATTATTTGATTTTTCCCATAAAAAGACAGAGGTTTTTCTAGTTAGTTTTCCTGCAATTAGCCCATATTAAGACTAGTTTGATTAACGAAAAGGAAGGTCGAAATATGGAGCATATTGAAAATTTACAATCTGTAAATTCCAAAGCTAAAAAGAAGTCAGGTGATGATGTTCATAACCAAAAGTGGGCCATTCTTTCACTTTCTTCAATTCCTCTCGTTATGACACTTGGGAATTCCATGCTGATTCCTGTTTTGCCGGCGATGGAAAATAAACTACATATTTCTGCTTTCCAATCCAGTATGATTATTACCGTTTACAGTATTGTAGCCATTATTTTGATTCCAATCGCAGGCTTTTTATCCGATCATATCGGGCGTAAAAAAGTTATTATTCCAAGTCTTCTCATTGCGGGAATCGGCGGACTGATCTCTGGGTGGGCGGCATGGAAAATGGCGGATGCTTATTGGATCATATTAGCCGGGAGGGCATTACAGGGTGTTGGGGCAGCCGGTGCGGCACCAATTGTGATGCCTTTGGTTGGGGATATGTTTAAAAATGACGATGATGTCAGCAGCTCCCTTGGCCTGATTGAAACGTCCAATACTTTCGGAAAAGTTCTATCCCCTATACTCGGGGCGTTTCTGGCGGGGTTTATTTGGTTTTTACCGTTCTTTTCGTTTCCGGTTTTTTGTACGATTTCAATCCTGCTGGTTTTCTTTCTTGTTAAAACGCCAAATAAAAGAGAAGAGCCTCTTCCACTGAAGAGATTTTGGAGCAATATTAAAGATACCTTTAAAAACAATGGAAAATGGCTTTACGCAATTTTTTTTATTGGCGCCATTCTCATGTTTGTGCTATTCGGGATACTTTTTTACTTATCTGATGTACTTGAAAAAACATACGATATTAAAGATGTTAAAAAAGGGCTTCTACTGGCTGTCCCGCTTGGCGCACTCTGCCTTTCATCCTATCTGACAGGCAAAAAAATAAAAGAAAATAAAATACTGATGAAATGGATCATATTTTTAGGATCAGTACTTGTGGCAGCTGCCACTGCAATTTTAAGCTTTTCAAACAATATGTGGTTTATGATCGGCATGTTCCTGTTTGCCGGAATTGGCATAGGAGTTGCATTGCCTTCTTTGGACGCTTTGATTACGGAGGGAATTGCAAAAGAAGAACGTGGAACCATTACTTCGCTATACAGTTCAATGCGGTTTATCGGGGTTGCCGGCGGCCCGCCTGCCATTGCTATTCTTATGAATCACTCTGATCAAGGGCTCTTTTATATTTTAAGCGGAATAACCATTCTTGCTGCCCTTGCAGCCATTTTAGCAATCAAACCTGACGCAAATGACAGCTGAAAAAATCCGTATCGTTCAATGACGATACGGATTTCTTTATTTAAAATGCTGCTGTACAAAACCAGTTACGACCTGATTGAATAGCTGCCACTTTTTAGTTGGCACCTGATGGGAAACGCCTTTGATTATGGCTGCCTGAAAGCTGACATATCTTCTATAGCTCCTTATATGCTGATTAACAAAATCTCTTGAGCCATATATAAGGAGAAGGGGGACACTTAAGTTCCTAAGGCGATCGGTGCAGGAATAGTGAAGGGATCTATCATAAAATTGAAACCACATGGTGTGATTTGCTTTTTTCATATGCTCCAGAATCTCGTCTCTGACTTTTTTATCATTTGTATGGCTCGATGCTATTATATACCGCAGGAAACCTGGAAAGTGCTTCACAAAATACATTCCCAGAATATGCTCATATTTGAAGGTTTCTGATAACACCTCAGGAAACCCGCATGAGAGAATGACACCAAGTGCCCTTTCCGGATATGAGAGGGCAAACTCCTGAGCAATTATGCCACCTGATGAATAGCCCAGAATAACAGCTTTTTCAATATCCAAGTGGTCTAATACAGCTTTTATCTCTTCTGCATATCCTTGTATAGTTACTGTTGTTTCCGGGCCAGCGGTATCTCCATTCCCGCTTAAATCAGGAAAAACCACCTGAAAATGCTCTGCCAGTAAGCCTTGATAATAAAATACCTTTCTCCCCATAGCGGGAGGATGTATAAAGATGATCGGCACACCCTTGCCCATTGTTTCATAAAAAATTTTTGTATCCTCATAAATAAATGACGGCATTCGAATCGTCCTTTCTATACAAACATTCTTCGCTCTCCTGCTCCCTGCTCCATAAAAAAATGGGGCAGTTTTAGTCTGCCCCATCTCTGTTAATTCTTTATTTCCAACATCAGTCAGGTTTTGTCTTTTTGCACTTTTGCTTTCTGTACCAAGCTCTTTTGAGAACTCCATCTCATTAATACTTTTCTTTGTACTTTGCAATCCTGATTTAGTCTTAATATTGCGCTTTGTCATGTCTGTTCCTCTATATATCACAATGCCTTTTTAGTATTTCACACCAGGCTAAGAATCATTATGGATTTTCAGCACAGATCTGCATATACTATAAGTGATCATGCGATATGCTTATTTCCGTGACTTTTTGAGACGTATATGATATCCTTAAATTAAGATTATGAATAAAAAACGACCGCAGGTGTTGCCGCACCCACGGTCATTCGCAATAGTCGTTCCCTTAGGGGATCGGCCTGTCAAAGACGTAGACCTCTCCCTCAATTGTCAGATCAAGGGAGGTCTATTTTTTATGGTTAAAAGTCATGACAGCAATGATCAGACTAGAAAAAGAAATCATCATCATGATCGATTCGAAAACTGTCAAAAGGCATCACCCCCTTTCAGTACGGGGCTAGCCGACCACCCTTGAGAAACTCCCATTGCTTCTCTATTATAACACATTCTTGTCCATTTAGTCGAACATGTGTTCTATTTTAAATAAATTGATTCTTCTTTCCTATTTTTTCAAATTTTACTCTCTCTATTATCTGCAGATTTCCTTTGAAGATAGCCATGAAGAAAACCCATCTCCTGATTAAGTAAATATTCCATTTCCTCCAGCTGGTGCTTAGCAATTATCTGGGGATTTCCTATCCATTCCGCACTGTGGATAAAATAATAATTTTTTATTCTTTTAAAAATAATGATTGCTTCAGGAAAACAGTCAAAGAACCCCTTTACCTGATTTCTCCTCATATAACTCCATCTAATCAGTTCCATGATATCAGCCTTTTTAATATTCCTTTACCCTGGAAAACATGGATTCATGTTCTGTAAGCAAAAAAACTGCCGAAAATGGCAGTTTTGAAATTATTCTTTAAGCCGTGGTTTGGCCGGGTCACATTTCGGCTTTTCAGACTGAGTAGACTCGGCAAGCTTTGAGAGGTAATAGCATTCTTCACGGTACATATGATCTGCCATTAAAGCTGCAAATGTCCCCAATGCCTCCTTGCTTAATTCAAGCTCCTCAATTTCATTGAGAAAGTTCATAAACAGAGACATTTCCAGCGTAACATCGCTGTTAAACTTTTGCAGGGCGGGGAATGATTCAACATTAGTCCGAAGGAAGCCGGACATTTCTACGGCCTTTAAATAAAATGCTTCAAAATCCTTTGTATAGCCATCACTGATTTTCTTAATTTTCTTCTCAACACGTTCCATATTGTCCGATATGGCACCTGCATGGCCAGCTGCATCCAGAAGCCAGATTAAATGGTGATGGAGCTCATGAAATACAGGCGGGGCTTCCCCCTTTTTTAAATATTGAAGGACAAGCATATATTCCTCAAGCTCATTGACCATATGGTTAATAAAAACCGGACCAAGATGAATGGATATTTTCCCTGTCAAATGACGTTCAATCAGGTTCAATTTAAATTCCCGCAGCTTCTTAGCTTCCTGTTCCGCCCTCCGGCTCAATTGCTCCAGATTATCCACTCCAACCCTTCCCAGCAGCTGATCAAAAGTTTGTATAAAGTAATTTGCCCGTTCAATGCTGTCTTTTTCATTTGGTGATAGCGAATCATGTATAAAGCGTGCATGATCACCCAAAATCTGCAGCCAAAACCCGTGTTCAAATTTTGCAGCATTTTCAAATCCTGCAGCCAAGTGTATCTCCCCTTTCAAACGTACTCATAAAAACATATCAGAAACCAGCTGAAATTATGCCTAAGCACTAACCTCAACTATGGATCTGCAACTTAGTTTTTAAGAGAAAGAGGGAAATTGAAAAGCAGATATACTAAAGCGATTTTTCCATCATTACCTGTCCAGCCTTTTTTTCGAATCCCAATTCAAGTAAAGCTTTTGAGGCGGGATTGGAAACAGAAATATTAACTGCAGTAAAATCAATAGAATCGTCCCCAGCCAGAAACAGATGAGCGAGAATGCCTTCAGTCATTTTATCATAATCATTTCCATCATTTAATCTTAACTGATAGATGATGATTCGGTCTGTTCGTCCTCCCGCTTCCAGTATTCTTTTGTATAAAATGTAGCCCTCCTCTTTCCCCTCGTCATTTAATAGCACAGCAGCTTCTCCGTGTTTTACGCTTTGCCACTGGCATTGCCAGGCAGCTTTGCTGTCATAAATGCTAAGTGACTGCAGCTGTTCGGGATATAACCTTTTAATGGAAAGATAGTTTTCCTTTAATATGCCCAATTCGTTATGCGAAAGCTTCTTGTTTAAATAAAGCAAGTGATCGGTAATCACATAGCCTGCTTTTTTGTACAGCTTAATCGCTCTCTCATTTTCTTCAATTGCTTCAAGAACAGCGGTGTGGGCTCTTTCAGCTCTATAGATGCTAATTACCTCTTCCATCATTGCTGCAGAGAGACCTTTTCCACGGAATTCCGGGGCGATTCCAGTACCTCCGTTCCAGGCTATTTTTCTGCGGTTAATCTCCCGAAATCCATTCATTATGATTCCGCAAGGTTCTCCGTGCATAAATACAACAATCGACATTTCAGGAGAAAGACCCTCAGATATCATTCGGTTAACAAATGCCTGAAGATCCATCTTAATGGGAACTATATATCCTTCAAAGCCTTTGTTCCAAGCTGTCAGCGCCTCCTCCAAGGTGCACTGGGAAAGTCTTTTTATTTTCATAGCCGCTCTCCTTCTTGTTTTTAAATTTTTGATTGTTATTTATGTTTGTTCCCTTTTTTAATTACAATAATAATGGCCATGTCTCTTTCACCTCCATTTTAAATAGACTGGATAGTTTATTTAATATCAAAAATATATAGACTAATGAGTTTATTTCCATTAAAGCATTTATTTTCAGTTTTTTCAATCAATTTTAATAGGATTTTTCAAAAATGAAAGCCGATACATCGAGTACCGGCTTGGGTTCATACATTATTTATTTGCAGGCTTTTTCAGGAGTCCAATAAGGACAGCGGACAAAAGAGCACCTGCTATTATTCCTGCAAGGTAAATTAGCCATGGGCCATCGACTAGAGGGACGACAAAGACTCCGCCGTGCGGCGCCCTTAATCCGATTCCAGCCATCATTGAGATGACACCTGCCAAGGCAGATCCTGCCATGATGGATGGGATAACACGTAATGGATCTGCAGCTGCAAATGGGATTGCGCCTTCAGTAATAAACGAAAATCCCATAATGTAGTTTGCTTTTCCTGCATCCTGTTCCTGTTTAGTAAATCTATTTTTAAATAAAGTTGTGGCAAGCGCGATGGCAAGAGGCGGAACCATACCCGCTGCCATGATTGCGGCCATTGGTTCATATACTCCGTTCGCAAGCAGCCCTGTACCAAATACGTATGCCGATTTATTAACCGGGCCACCCATATCAAATGCCATCATCAGCCCAAGGACTGCTCCAAGCAAGACAGCATTTCCAGTACCAAGACCTGAAAGCCACTCGGTGATAGCAGAATTTAATGCGCCAACAGGTTTGTTGACAACATAAAGCATCAGCAATCCCGTGATAGCAATTCCAAAGAGCGGATAGAGCAAAATCGTTTTAATTCCTTCAAGTGATGAAGGCAGGCCAGCAAAGACCTTTTTCAAACCAACTACTACATAACCTGCAAGGAAGCCGGCAATGATGCCGCCAAGGAATCCTGCGCCTCCAGAAGCTGCCATCATTCCCCCGACTGCGCCTGCAGCAAAGCCTGGACGGTCCGCAATACTCATGGCAATGAACGCCGCAAGGATTGGAACGATTAATCCAAATGCATTCCCCCCGCCAATCGTCATCAGTGCTTCAGCGATAGGATGGTATGACGGATCATTAGGATCTGCTGCTTTATAACCGAACATAAATGAAATGGCAATCAGGATCCCTCCGCCCACAACAAATGGAAGCATGTTGGATACGCCATTCATTAAGTGCTTATAAATTCCGGCTTTTTGTTCTTTTTGATTCCCAGCGGACCCGCTGCTGTCCGCACTTCCGCCCTTGTATACAGGAGCATCCTGCTTAAGCGCTTTTTCAATAAGCTCCTGAGGTTTCCGGATGCCCTCAGCAACTGCCGTTTCAAGGACATGCTTTCCACTGAATCGTTCCATTTCAACCTTTGTATCTGCTGCAACAATAACTGCTGCTGCATTTGCAATTTCCTCTGGTGTGAGAACGTTTTTAGCACCGCTTGAGCCATTGGTTTCAACCTTAATATCAACACCCATTTCAGCTGCCTTGGCCTTTAGTGAATCAGCTGCCATATAAGTATGGGCAATTCCTGTTGGGCAAGCTGTTACAGCCACAACAAATCGTTTGCTGCCTGCAATATTTTGGACTTCCTCTTCTTCTGTCCCGTCATAGCTGTCAATGATTTCAATAATTTCGTCCGCAGAAGCAGCATGCTGAAGTTTCTTGCGTGCTTCCTCGTTCATTAATATCGATGAAAGCCTTGACAGAGCCTCCAAGTGTGTATTATTTGCTCCTTCCGGGGCTGCGATCATAAAGAATAAGTGTGCGGGCTGACCGTCAAGTGATTCATAATTTACGCCTTCTTCTGATTTGCCGAACGCAATAGCAGGTTCTTTGACCGCACCCGTTTTGGCATGAGGAATGGCAATTCCATCACCTATGCCTGTTGTGCTTTGTTCTTCCCTTTTTAAGATTGCATTCTTGAAGGCGTCCCGGTCATGAAGCTTTCCGGCTGCATCAAGCTTGTTTACCAATCCATTTATGGCATCCATTTTGCCTGTTCCGCTCAATGAGAGCAGAATCGTATCTCTTGTCAGTAATTCTGTAATTCTCATCCTAAATCTCCCCTTTTAGGCTGACCTTTTCAATCGAAACCTGAGAAAGCAATTCCTCTGCTTTTTCCTTTGTGCAAAGACCAAGTGAAAAAGCCGTAGCGCTTCCGGAAGCAACACTGTATTGAAAAGCCTTTTCTATATTTTTGTTTTTTTCATAAGCTGCAAGAAAACCGGCTACCATGGAATCTCCGGCACCCACAGAACTTTTCACTTCCCCATTTGGAACGCTTGAAATATACGCTGTTTCATCAGAAATCAAGACGGCTCCCTTCCCGGCTAATGAAACAATTACATTCTGCGCGCCCATTTCTACAAGTTTCTGTCCATATGGGATAACTTCTCTTGCGGAAGTAAATTCTGTATTGAATATTTCACCTAATTCATGGTGATTCGGCTTTATTAATAACGGTTTGTATGGAAGCACCTTTTTCAGTAATTCTCCCTCTGCATCCACCACAAAAGCCGTCCCATTTTCTGAACAAATTCTTACCAGCTCTTCATAAGTTGATTCAGGCAATGTTGATGGAATACTGCCAGCCAGGACAAGCAAATCTTCTTCTGATAGGCTGCGGATCTTATTTTTAAGATCCTCGAAATTCCTTCCTGAAATGGCCGGCCCTTTGGCATTGATTTCGGTTTCTGTCTCTGTCTTGATCTTTACATTAATTCTTGTGTCATCAGCAACTTGGACAAAGTCAGTTTGAATATTATCCTTATTTAAGCAATCAACAATATAATCTCCTGTAAATCCGCCTACAAAGCCAAAGGCCTTGCTTTCAACATCCATTCTGTTCAGCACTCTGGAAACATTTATCCCTTTTCCTCCAGGGAACTTTGCATCCTTCTGCATGCGGTTCAAACCGCCGACTATCATTTCATCCAATTCTACGATGTAGTCCACTGACGGATTTAGCGTCAATGTGTGTATCATGCTGTCACGACCTTTATTGTAGTTTTGCTGCTATAAGGCTCCTTCTGGTCCTCATTCAGCTCATTCGTAATAATTGCTGCTGTATGCAAATCGGCAATCTTCGCAAACGCGATTTCTGAAAACTTCGTATCATCGGCAAGCACGAATGCCTCCCTTGAAAGCGAAATGGCCATTTGCTTAATCATAGCCTCATCCTGATCCGGTGTGGTGTAGCCGAATTGAGGATGGATGCCGTTAACCCCCATAAAGCATTTATCAAATCGATAATTTTCCAGGCTCGCCAATGCCCCCCTGCCGATGATGGCTTTTGTCTGTTCCTTGGCAAAACCGCCGATTAAAAATGTTTTTATATTCCTTTCGAGCAATGCGTTGATATGCATTAATCCGTTTGTTACAACCACAATTTCCTTCGCAGGCAAAAAGGGAATCATTTCAGTTACTGTCGAGCCTGCATCCAAATAGATGGAATCCCCCTCTTCAACAAGGTTTGCTGCGTATTGGGCGATTTGCCGCTTTTGCTGAAGGTTTTTGGATGACTTCTCAGACATGCTGGGTTCCTGCAGCTTTCCCTGAAGCCTGGCAGCCCCTCCATGTACTCTTTTTAAGTACTTCCCTTCCTCAAGCTGGGTCAAGTCCCTTCTGATTGTGGATTCCGATGTTTCTGTCATGTCAACGAGATCCTGAATTTTCACTACACCTTTCTCTTTTATAAGCTGCAGTATCAATTTGTGGCGCTCTGGTGTTAACAAAACATCACCTCCCTGGGTGTGTTGTTCTTCTTGACTACATCATACTGAAACCGATTGCAAAAATCAATTATTTTCATTCAAAATAAATCAAAACCAATCATATATTGAGCGTTTTTGATTGTTTATGCCTATAATTAGAATATTTTAAATATATTAAAATAATAGTTTGCTCTCTATGATTTATTATGCTAGAATCTAAAATAACAATATATAGTTTCTTCTGACATCTAGCGCTACTATATATTGTTTTAATTTAAGAATTAACTTGGTCCAAGGTCTCTTTTTTGAACCGCTTTCTTATGGGAAGCGGAATTTTTTTGTTTTAGGAAAAAAATCACATTTTCTCCATAACAAAAAAGAGCACTACACTAAGGTAATGCCCTTCTTTAAGATTATTTATCTTCATAATTTAACAGATCTTCAATTTTTCCATCCTCATTATGCAGAATGGCCATTGTGCCTGCTTCCTCAGCCATGCGCTTTGCTTCTTCGACAGCATCTGACTGCGAATCTGCAGTGTACTCAGGCTCGTCTTGACCTTCCTTTTTGACTGCCCACCCTTCTTCATCGTGCGGTACTACATGGAATCTCGCTTCATCTGTGCCTGCCCGGTCCTTAAAATATTGTTTCTGTTCGTCACTATGAATATTGTTATGATTATTTGCCATGTTTATACCTCCTTATATTGTGTGGACATCATCTATTTGATGAGCAGTTTCACTTTACCCTCTCAGGAAAAATTAAAAACACCAGCTTCTAATAAATTATAGGAGTAATGTACCGGAAACTTTGTCATTTACCATATAGATTTGGCAGATTATGTCGGAACAATGGGTATGCCTCTTAGGAATTATTACTCTATTCACAAAATACCAATATCTACTAAACTAGGAATCGTTAGGGAATCGAAAAAACTAATTTTCAGGAGGTTATTATGTCAAGAAAAAAACAAAAGTCTGCCAGTATCCTGGCAGCGGCTCTAGCAGCTTCATTAGCATTTGGGACAGTCGGGTATGCTGCCCCGCTAAATACTGAAAACGGAAACTCATCCCACTCGCAGGATCAGAAGATTATTGCCAGGGTAAATGCTGAGCGTGCTATTGGTCACGTAAGGTATCTTTCAGAAAAAATTGGGACGAGACCGGGCGGATTAGAAAATGAAAAGAAGTCAGCACAGTATATTGCAAATACACTTAAGAGTTATGGTTATGATGTCGAATTTCAATACTTTCCTGTAGCAGATCAATACATAGGCAGTGCTGCATTTGGAGACGGAACTGTTTGGGAAATGGGCGTTGCCCCGAATGGAGCAATCAGCGAGGCACCAGTTCATGCTCAAGTGGTCTATGTGGAAAATGAAAATTTCCAGGGAGCCGAAGGTAAAATTGTACTGCTGGCACGCGCAGATACTACAGCCGGATACCGTGAGCAGATAGACAAAGCAGTCGAGGCAGGAGCAGCAGGTGTAATTCTGCAAAGCCTCGTTGGAAGCCGCGGCAATTACGGACAAACTTTTAATCCCAACCTTACTGCAAAATATGATATTCCGATTTTCGGGGCTTCCTATATTCATGGTGAATGGCTTAAGGAACAAATGGAGCAAGGTGCAGTTGAGCTCTCCCTGACAGCAAAGCATTATAATGATCTTAAATCGGTAAATGTAATTGCAACAAAGGAAGCAAAATCAAAAGATAAAGATACAAAAGAAGTTATACTAGGTGCCCATCATGATAGTGTAGTGGGTGCTCCTGGTGCGAATGATAATGCTTCCGGGGTAGGGTTAATGCTTGAGCTAGCCAGAGTTTATAAAGGTTATAATACAGACAAAACCCTCAAATTCATTGCATTTGGATCTGAGGAGCGCGGACTTTTAGGAGCAAGATATTATGTAGATCAGTTAACAGAGACACAAAAAGATCAGATAGAGGCTGTTTTTGTTCCTGATATGGTTGCTACAAATTATGACAAGGCGACAAACCTATATGCCATGACACCAGACGGCAGCCAAAACATTGTAACTTCTTCAACTGGTGAAGCTGGTGCACGCCTAGGCAATTCGGACATTCTCCCAGGCAAATTCGGATCAAGTGACCATGTGCCTTTTCATAATGCCGGCATTCCTGCGGCCCTTTTCATCTGGATGGGAATAGACAGCTGGGATCCGCTTGTTTATCATATTGAAAAGGTATACCATACACCGCAGGATACAATTGAAGATAATATCTCTGAAGAAAGAATGCAATCAGCCCTTGATATTATTGGTTCCGGACTTTTTGATGTGGTTCGAAAAAAAACAAAAGGCAATAATTAATACCTCAATATAGCCGCTGGCGAATTGCCGGCGGCTATTTAATTAGGAAAAATCAAGCCACCCAGCCTCTTCGTAAGTTATCCTCCCTTCCCTCCGATACCATCTTTAACATGACATATATGTAAACCCTATTTATAATTTGGTTGACAATTGTTATCTGCTGCTATTATTCTAAATTGTATAAATATAAATCTAGCAGGAGGCTTTTTATGAAGACAGGTTTGAGGACAATTGATTTAACATTGGCAGGTATGTTTGTTGCCCTGATGGCGGTTGGGGCAAACATCACTTCATTTGTGCCATTTTTGGTAATCGGAGGAGTGCCCATTACTTTACAGACCTTTTTTGCCATTTTGGCAGGGGCTATTTTAGGAAGCCGATTGGGAGCTATTACAATGGCTGTCTATGCTTTCGTCGGGCTTGCAGGGGCCCCGGTCTTTTCAAAATTCGGCGGCGGTTTTGCTTCATTACTAAACCCGACTTTCGGTTTTATCCTTTCGTTCATTCTAACAGCGTATGTCACCGGGAAAATAATTGAAAAGAAAAAATCAGTCCCGGTATATATAACAGCAGCTCTAATTGGAATGGCGATCAATTATCTATTTGGGACAAATTGGATGTACTTGGCTTATAAGCTCTGGTTTACAGCGCCTGAAGGATTTTCCTATCAAATGGCATGGCTATGGATGGCGGTCCCTCTTCCAAAGGACATTATTCTCTCTGTATTTGCCGGGTTAATGGCATATCGACTGGAGCATAGAGTATTTGCCCGCAGTCAGTTCAGAAAAATGAACCGGGCAGCTTAACTAATAGTATAAAGGAGGATTCATATGGATTATCGAAGATTAGCTCTAAATGTATTGGAAGGACATGAATTGACAGACTCGGAGGCAATGTCCATATTAAATTGCCCTGATGATGAGCTTCTGGATTTATTGCACAGTGCCTATAAAATCCGTCATCATCATTACGGGAATAAAGTTAAATTAAACATGATTATAAATACAAAATCCGGATTATGCCCTGAGAACTGTGGCTATTGTTCACAATCCAGCATCTCAACTGCACCTATTGAAAAATACCGGATGATGGATAAGGACTCTATCATACAGGGAGCTAAACAGGCACAACAGCTTAATGTTGGAACATATTGTATCGTTGCAAGCGGCAGGGGCCCAAGCAACAAAGAGATAAATGAAGTTGTATCTGCTGTTAAAGAGATAAAGGATCACTACAATATGAAGGTCTGCGCCTGCCTTGGACTTCTGAAGCCTGAACAGGCTGAGAAGCTGAAGGAAGCGGGAGTAGACCGCTACAATCACAATATTAATACCTCTGAAAATCATCATGGGAACATTACTACATCCCATACATATCGAGACAGAGTCAATACTGTCCAATTAATAAAGGAGGCAGGCATCTCACCATGCTCCGGTGTTATCATCGGCATGAAGGAAACCAAAGAAGATGTCATAGCGATGGCAAGAAGCTTAAAGGTGCTTGATGCCGACTCAATTCCGGTTAATTTTCTTCATGCCATTGATGGAACGCCATTAGAAGGAACGGATGAGCTGAATCCGCGCTATTGCCTGAAAGTGCTTTGTCTCATGCGTTTTATTAATCCATCAAAGGAAATCAGAATATCCGGGGGCAGAGAAGTGAATCTCAGGAGCCTGCAGCCGCTTGGATTATATCCGGCCAATTCCATTTTCGTAGGAGATTACTTAACTACCGCTGGTCAGGAAAGCACAGCTGATCATAAAATGCTGAAGGATTTGGGTTTTGAAATTGATTTCGCAGCCGGGGAGCCGGTATACTCCTGATAAAGTGAAACTTCAACCAGCGGGGGTTCCTTTATACCCCGCTGATTGTTTGTAAGTTGAGGCCCACAGGACAAGGAAGGCTTCGGCAGCATGAGCATCGCACGACCAAATGCGACAGCTTTTGGGAGGACGTAGCGTTCTTAGTCTTTGTCCTTATTTCGGCCCCTTACATTATAAAGCGAGACGACTTGCCCAGGGGTGACAAGCATAAGACGAGCAGATGGCGGGAAGTGCTTTTTCCCATCAGCTGATTGGCTTATGACCTCAAGCCCCTAGGAGCGGCAGCTAGATTGGGCAGTTTGCCACACACTTATCCTCCATTTATTTTTCTGATCTTACTGCCCGTTAGACTGCGATAAAAAAAAGATTCTGCCCCGGGGCAGAATCTTTTTTAGTAAATTCTATTCTATAATTCGTCAAACCCATTATCTATTTGAACTTTTGTATATTGCCGCGATTTTTGTTCAAAGAAATCAGACTTTCCTTGGTCAACCTCCTCATAAGCTACTATCCAGCGGAGAGGATTGGTCCTATATCCTTCGAATGGCCGTTCAAATCCCAGCTGATTGCAGCGGACATTTGCATAGAATTTGATATAAGCTTCAACGTCAGACAGCAGAATGCCTTCTGTTTTGCTGCCGATCACATCGCTGGCCCATTCAATTTCCAGTTCAGCTGCTCTTTTAAAAGTCTCCTGGACGAATTCACTTAAATCATTAGTATTAAGTTCCGGATTTTCCTTAAGAATTTCTTTGAAAATTTTAACAAACAAATCTACATGGATTTGTTCATCCCGGTTGATGTAATTTATCATTGTTGAGGTGGCAACCATTTTCTGATTTCTTGCCAGGTGATAAAAGAATGCAAAACCTGAATAAAAGAAAAGCCCCTCCAAAACGACATCAAATACAATCGATTTCAGCAGGTTCTCAGAACTTGGATTCTCTGCAAAATCTTTATATCCGTTCACAACAAATTCATTTCTTTCAGCTAATATAGGTTCTGTCCGCCAGAATTCAAAAACCTCATCCTGTTTTTGCTTGGGAACAAGGCTTGATAGAACATAGGAATAGGAGTGATTATGAATCACCTCCTGCTGTGCAAGTATGATCATGAGTGCTGATATGCTTGAGTCGGTAATATAATCAGCAACTTTTCCGGCATAATCCGTCTGGATGCTGTCCAGCAATGCAAGCAGCCCAATAATCTTCAAAAATGCATCTTGTTCACTTTTTGTTAAATGAGGAAATTGCTTAATGTCCTGTGACATGTTTATTTCAAAAGGCGTCCAAAAGTTAGCCAGCATTTTTTTATACTTTGGATAGGCCCAGGAAAAGCGGACATCATCCCAATTAAGGATATTGGAGCATTCCCCGTTAATGATTGAAGTGGATTTATTAGGCGCCGATTGATTTATAATCAGGCGTTTTTTTAGAGTATTCATAAGGGTCCTCCTTTAGCTTGAGCAAGATTCGCAGTCTTCAACCTCTGATGAAGTTGAACGGATGTAGTAAGTTGTTTTTAATTTATTCTTCCATGCTGAAAGATGCAGATTTAATAGATCGATAGCTTTAATATGGTTAGGTATATAGAAATTAAATGAAATAGCCTGATCTATGTGTTTTTGTCTGTTTGCATTCTGCCTGATGCTCCACTCCTGGTTAATATGATAAGCAGATTTGTAGTACCAGATGGTCTCACTGTTAATATCAGGTGCAGTCACAGGGATTCGATAATCCTTTTTCTCTTCGGAATACTGCTTGTTAAATATAGGATCAATACTGGGTGTGCTTCCTGCAATTAATGCAGTTGACGCATTAGGGGCTACCGCCAACAGATAGGCGTTTCGGATGCCGAATTCCTTCACATCCCTGCTCAATCCTGTCCAGTCCATTTCTGTCTTTGCCTCCAGATATCCCCGCTTTTCAAAGTAGGCACCCGTTTCCCAATCAGAGCCTTTAAAGGCTGAATAGCTTCCTTTCTCTTTTGCCAGATTCATAGAACTATTTATCGCTAAAAAAGCAATTTGTTCATATAGATTGTCAGCAAATTCTTCTGCTTCTTCGCTTTCCCATGTGATTTTTTTCAGTGCAAGAAGGTGGTGCCAGCCAAAAGTCCCCAGTCCAATCGCACGGTACTTTTGATTTGTGATCTGCCCCTGAGGAACCGGAATACTATTTATATCAATAACATTATCAAGCATTCGCACCTGAATGGGCACAAGCCTTTCAAGGACTCCTTCACTTAAGGCCCGTGCAAGATTGATGGATGAAAGATTGCAGACAACGAAGTCTCCCGGCAGTTTTTCGATAATTATTTTCCCATCCCTCGTATATTCTTCAACCCTCTTAGTAACACTTTGGTTTTGTACGATCTCAGTGCAAAGGTTGGTACAATAAATCATTCCGCAATGCGAATTGGCATTTTTCCGATTAACCTCATCCCGGTAGAACATGAAGGGTGTCCCGGTTTCAAGCTGACTTCTCATGATGGATTTCATGATCTCGATAGCTGATACTTTTTCCCTTGATAGATTCGGGTTATCAATGCATTCTTTATATTTCTGCCGGAAAGAACCTTCTCCTTCTCCTTCGTCATAAAAATCCTCCAGTGAAAAGCCCATTACCTTGCGGACTTCATGGGGATCAAATAAATACCAGTACCCGCGGCTTTCCACTTTTTCCATAAATAAGTCAGGAATGCAGACACCTGTGAATAAATCATGTGTCCGCTGCC
Source organism: Bacillus sp. 22-7 (assembly GCF_010628845.1). Taxonomy (NCBI): domain Bacteria; kingdom Bacillati; phylum Bacillota; class Bacilli; order Caryophanales; family Bacillaceae; genus Bacillus; species Bacillus sp. 22-7. The sequence continues at coordinate 63,383 of NZ_NJQY01000025.1, forward strand.
TTTCATCTCCATTATTAAGCTTTGCATCAAGAAACGAGAAGATATCTTTATGCCAGACATCCAGATAGACGCTTATAGCACCCTGCCTTTGTCCTAGCTGATCGACACTGACGGCTGTGTTATTCAGCTGCTTCATCCAGGGAATCACACCGGAAGATGCTCCCTTAAATCCTTTAATATCACTGCCTCTGCTGCGGATCTTCCCCAAATACACTCCAATTCCTCCGCCATTTTTGGAAAGTGAAGCAATATCGGTATTACTGTCATAAATGGAATCAAGACTGTCATCAACGGTCTCAATGAAACAGCTTGAAAGCTGACCCCAGTTTTTCCCTGCATTAGCGAGTGTCGGAGTTGCAACAGTCATATACAATCCGCTCATTGCCCAGTATGCTTCTTTAACAAGCTTAAGACGCTTATTCTTAGGCTCCTTTTTCATCAGAACCATGCTGATGATCATGAACCGCTCCTGTGGAAGCTCATAGAGTTTTCTCTGTTTGTCCCTGGCAAGATACCGATCTGCCAACATTTTCAGCCCCAAATATGTAAATAAACGGTCATTTTCTTTTTTAATATAACGGGATAGCTCATTTATTTCTTCCTTTGAATACACATCTAGTAATTCCTGTTCATAAATTCCCAAAGCGGTCAGACGTTCAATTAGCGTATAAAAATGTGTGTAGCAATATTCCGGCCCGCATTCTCTGTTTTTTCCGGACTCGATATAGAGCTTTTTAAGAAGCAGACGTGAAGCGGCAAACGTCCAATCAGGCTCTTCAATGCTGATAAAAGATAAACAATCCAGTATAAGCTGATCATACATTGCCTCCCCTCCCAGCTGACTCATTTCTCCATACCTTTTTACCAATTGTTCAATGCCGAGCTGTGGAAATTCGTTCTTAAGTTCTTCTAAAATTATTATCGGCTGTATGGTTTGTACCATCTTACTTCCTCCTAAAGGCAAAATAAAAATCCGCCCGGAAAATGAGCGGATCAAACGATAGTATAATAGCAGGAAGCAGATGAACAAGCGGCCATTACGCGATCGTTTCATCATCTCAATCCCCGAAGATAAGAAACTTTCGATCGCCCTGGCAGGTCTCCTGGCTTGTGCTTCACTCTACTAAAAGCCCTTCCCATACTAACGCTATGAAGCGTTTTGTACAGTGGCATGCTTTTTTCGTCTGCACTTACAGTTGCGGGGACAGCTTCGGTTTTTCACCGAATTCCCTATTAAGTCCATATAGGACACCAATCGCGATCTATATGTAGTTTTAATTTTTGAAAATACATACTATATATTGTAGTCGATTCTATCATATCGAGAAATAAATTACAATTATTAATCTGCGAAAAATGGGCAGAGGGGGATTCCCTCTGCCCGGTCTTTTGTTATTCATGATTTTCGATTTCAATATCATGAGGTATCGGCTCTGGCTTAGCCAAGAAAGAATCATATGCCGCATAACCAGCCATTACAAGCATCAGGTAAGCAATCGCTGCACCTGCCCATTTCTTCATTTATATTTGCTCCTTCCAATTAAACGTTTTTTTCACTTACTTTTACTCTTTGTAATCTAAGTGCGTTTAAAACGACAGATACGGAGCTGAAAGCCATGGCTGCACCGGCAAGCCAGGGAGCAAGGAACCCTAATGCAGCTACTGGGATGCCAAGTGTATTGTATGCAAATGCCCAGAAAAGATTTTGTTTGATATTCCTTATGGTTTTTTTACTCATTAGGATGGCGTCTGCGATACTATTTAGATCCCCTCTCATTAGAGTAATATCTGCTGCTTCCATCGCAACGTCTGTACCGGTTCCAATCGTCATTCCTATATCAGCAACAGCAAGTGCAGGGGCATCATTTATGCCATCGCCGACCATGGCGACTTTTTTTCCCTGGTTTTGTAGTTTTTTTACTTCCTCTGCCTTGCCTTCAGGCAGAACCTCTGCAATTGCAGAGTCTATCCCCACTTCCTCAGCTATTGCCTGAGCCGTACGTTTGTTATCTCCCGTAATCATAATGACTTCAATCCCCAATTGCTTTAAGCGATTGATTGCATTTCTGGAAGTTTCTTTTATTGTATCCGCAACTGCAACGATACCTGCGTATTGGCCATCGACTGCAACTAGCATTGCCGTTTTTCCATTTTCCTCAAGTTTCTCCATTTCAAGCTTGGCTGAATGGACATTTATATCGTATTTTCCCATTAATCTTCTTGTACCGACTAGAAGGTCTTTACCTTCCACTTTTGCTTTAATCCCATAGCCGGGAATAGCTTCAAATTCCTGCGGATTAAAAAGAGTGATTCCTTTATCCTTTATTCCTTTTACAATTGCTTCGGCTAATGGATGCTCAGACTGTTTCTCAGCAGATCCTACAAGCTGGAGAAATGCCCTTTCTTCAATATTGCCTTCCGTAATCACTTCCGTTAAAACCGGTTTGCCGTGTGTTACGGTTCCGGTTTTATCAAGAACGACAGTAGTGATTTCATGTGTAAGCTCCAGGTGCTCCCCGCCTTTAAAAAGAACCCCATATTCCGCTGCCCGGCCAGAACCTGCCATTATGGAAGTTGGCGTAGCCAGGCCCAGGGCACATGGACATGCAATTACCAGGACGGCAATCAATTTTTCTAGTGCTTCTGCAAAATTACCGGGACTTACCCATAAATACCATACCAGGAATGTGACCACTGCTATGCTCACGACAATCGGAACGAATATCCCGGAGATTTTGTCTGCCATTCGCTGTATGGGCGCCTTGGAACCTTGCGCTTCTTCAACTACTTTAATAATCTGTGACAGTGCTGTATCTTTGCCAACTTTAGTGGCTTTAATTTTCAGGAAGCCATTTTTATTAAGGGTGGATCCGATGACTGTGTCGCCTGCTGTTTTATCAACAGGTACGCTTTCCCCCGTCAGCATGGATTCATCCAATGCTGACTGTCCCTCAATAATCTCACCATCGACCGGAATTTTTTCACCCGGTTTTACATATATGATATCTCCAGCAATTACTTCTTCAAGAGGAATTTCAATTTCTTCCCCTTCCCTCAAAACAGTTGCTGTTTTTGCCTGAAGACCCATAAGCTTTTTAATTGCTTCGGAAGAACCCCCCTTAGCCCTCGCTTCAAACAGCTTGCCTAAAATGATTAATGTTATAAGGATGGCACTTGTTTCATAATAGAGCTCCACCATATGTCCATTGCTGCCAATTGATAGCAGTGATTGGTATAAGCTATAGAAAAAAGCGGCAGAAGTACCCAATGCAACCAGTACATCCATATTGGCACTTTTATTTCTTAATGCCTTATACGCTCCGATATAAAATTGCTTCCCTATAAAAAATTGCACGGGAGCTGCAAGCGCCAGCTGAACCCACGGACTCATAAACATATCGGGAACGTAAATAAAGGATGTAAACTCGAAATGTCCCACCATGGACCAGAACAAAGGAATGGAAAGAATTAATGAGAAGACGAATTTGCCTTTTTGCTTCTCGATTTCCTTCTCCCTATAACCTTCTATCTCTTGGTCTTTATCCGTTTTTACTTTTGCCTGATACCCTAAATTCTCTACTTTTTTTATCATTTCCTGGACGGAGACTTGCTCGGGATTATATTCAACAGTACCAGTTTCAAGAGCCAAATTGACCACAGCCTGTTTTACCCCAGGAAGTTTATTAAGTCCCTTTTCAATTCTTCCGGAGCAGGCTGCGCATGTCATCCCCAGCAATTCGAACTCTGCTTTTTCTAATACTACTGCATAACCGAGATCCTCAATTTTTTTCTCAAAAGCTTCAACAGAAGTTACATCCGGATTATATTTTATCGCTGCTTTTTCCAATGCAAGATTGACACTTGCTTCCTGGACACCATCCAGCTTATTTAGCCCCTTCTCAATTCGAGATGAACAGGCTGCACATGTCATTCCCGATATCGGAAGGTGAACTTCCTTCAGGGCTGCATCACCCATAACTCCCACTCCTTTATTAAACGAAGTACCTTACACTTATATACTATACCCCACTACCCTATATGTCAATCAAATATAATTAGGCAAATTTCTTAATTTGTAAAAAAAGAGAACGTGCATTTTATTCACACGTTCCTTCCCAATTAAATTACTCTACATCATAGCCTTGATCGTCAATTGTTTCTTTGATTTGTTCAAGTGAAACTGCAGATGAGTCAAATTGAACCTGTACCTGGCCATTATCAAGGTCCACTGCTACCTTATCCACACCATTTAATTTGCCGACACTGCCCTCCACGGCTTTCACACAATGTCCGCATGACATTCCGCTTACTTTCAAAGTTACGTTTTCCATAATAATGCAGCCTCCCGCTATTTTTTCATTAATTTCTGGATTGTGATTAAAAATTCATCAAGCACTTCTTCATCGCCTTCGTGGATTCTTTCAACCACACAGCTTTTCAAATGGCCTTCAAGCAATAGCTTGGCTACGCTATTCAAAGCGGATTGAGTTGCTGAAATTTGTGTTATGATATCATCACAATAAACGTCTCTGTCAATAAGTCCTTTGATCCCGCGTATTTGCCCTTCAATTCGATTTAATCGGGTAGTCAAATTCTTCTTAACTTTTTCTGAATGATGACTTTTTCGCTCCGATTCAATTGAACAGCAGCTGTCAGCAGATAAATCCTCATTTTCCAAATCAAAAGCCATTTGATCAGCCCCCTTTGTATTTATTATATTATACCCGGGTACCCTATGTGAAGTTTTGAGTTCGAAATGGGATAATTTCCGGTTTTTTAAGTATAATTTCCCTTTCATGTTATTGAAAATCTCTGTTTATACTAACGGAAACACTTTAAAAAGGAGGTCGATGATGTGGATAGAAGGCATGAAAATCTAGAAGACACGGGCAAAGATCTGTATGGAATTGACAAAGAAATTAGCCTGCAGTCAGTAAACTTTGCTTCTGCTGAGAATAAGTACTTAAATGAACGTTCAGAAACTGATTCCAATCAGGATATATAGACGAAAAGCCGCCAGTGATGGCGGCTTAATGTCATATTACAATTCAGTCAGTTCTCCAATTTCAACCTCGGACCTTTCTTCAAGCGGGCCGCGTAAATGAACTGTCGCTGTTCTCCCATCTTCATTGAGCTTATCGATCCACACGGAAGCACCATTGTATCTTACTTCGATATCTGCTGATGATGAAAGAATTTGCTTCACTCGCTTTGCATCCATTAGAAACACTCTCCTCTGCTTTTTTCAGTTTATTTTTTGCATGGTTGAGAAATTTATGCTTGCTTTGTCAGTAAAGTTATTTTATTGGGCCAATACATTCTGATTGCAAAAACTGCTGCTTGCTAAGGATTAAATAGTTGTCCTATCCTTCCAATACTCTGAATACACTTTGTACAAACAGGTTTTGGCAGTTAGGGGTGTACACTTATGAGCATATTTTTAGGCTATGTTTTCTTGGGTCTATCGCTTGCAGCGCCAATTGGTCCAATAAATGCTGCGCAATTGGATAAAGGGATAAAAAATGGTTTTTTCCACGCCTGGCTTGTGGGGCTGGGAGCTATAACAGCAGATGCAGTTTATATGGCAGCCGTATATTTGGGTGTAGTACATTTTCTTGAGATTCCATTTATAAAAGCTTTTTTATGGTGCTTTGGATTTTTTGTCCTGGTATATACAGGTGTGGAAACCATAATAAGCGCGGGCAAAGTAATGTCAAGCGTCAGAACCAAAAATGAATCTAAAGCGAAATCCTTTATGTCAGGCTTACTCATGTCATTGTCTAATCCTTTAACCATACTGTTTTGGCTCGGCATCTATGGTTCCATCCTTGCAAAAACAGCAGCTGAGTATGACAAGGCCCCAGTTATTTTATACAGTGGAGCGATTTTTACAGGCCTTCTTCTCTGGGATGTAACTATGGCAGCCGTCGCCAGCAGCTTTAGAAGATTTTTAACCGGAAAGATTCTCGCTATTATTTCAGTTGTATCTGGAATATCTTTGATTGGCTTTGGTATATATTTTGGATTGCAGGCTTATAAACTTTTGTTTTAAATACATATTCCATCCATTCGGACAAGGTGTCTTTGAACTGGGTTGCAGTTAAATTGGTATTACTGGCAAGTTCGGAGTTAATCTAGCTTTACACATAAAAAAGAGCACCCATCAGGT
>NZ_NJQY01000026.1:0-76099 GCF_010628845.1 Bacillus sp. 22-7
ACCCCCGCTTATCCTCCTTGGCTTCCTCTGAGTTTTGAAGTGGGGGTCTTACTGCCCGTTAGACTGCGATAAAGAAGGGACTGCAAGCTGCAGCCCCTTCTTTTGCTATTATGCTAGTTAATGACAATAGCCTGTGACCCCATCAGCTCCCAGGCTTCTATAAATTGCTGTCTAGGCACCTTTTTATTTTTCGTGCCATACGGATCGTTAATATAGATATTTTCCTCATCATACCCGGTTATAGCTACACTATGCATCTGGAAGGTCACATCCACCGGTCCGCCCGGTGTATTCCAGGTTTCGAAAGATGCAGCGGGTGACAGGCTTGCGGTTGTAATGATCCAGACCGGCGACCCTTTCGCTACTTTTTCAAGCAGCACATCGAACGGCTTGCCAGTCAAATTCTCAGCACGGTCAGGAAAGTAGTTTTTCGCCAGATTGAAAATCGGCCCCTCATAAACGCCTAATCCCGGACCATCCTCCATATTGCCGACAAAGCCGTCATTGGGATTCCCGTACTCGCCTCCGCTATATCTGAGCGGTACCCGGTTAACCTCCTTTGCCAGCTCATTTTTTGATACTTTAATGCCTTCATAGCTTATAATCATTGCCAAACTGGTAATCTCACAACCATTATATAAACGCGGGTGATCCATTTGGTTGTACAATGGCACATCCAAAAGCACCGATTTCTTCATAATTTCCTGCTTCACGTGTGGTTCATGCTGTGCCTCCGCGTGCGGAACAGCTGTATAATATATTTCCTTTTCATTTGAGTGTTCATTGCTACCCATCTTTATGCTTCCCACAGTCAGAGACAATCCAACCCCGGCTGCTATTGACATTGCGAAAATTCTATTACCCAATTGATTAAACTCCCTCTTCAATTCGCTGTTTTTATAATATTCTAGTTTGCTAAACTCCCCAACCATTGTGCCATACCCGCCCGAATATGACAAATCGCCTGATGATTGGCAAATTTTTTTGGACTTTTGTCAAAATGGCGGTTTTTTGCTTTTTTCTGATGAATAACGTCTTGTTTTGATAGCTTTTGTCATGCGGCAGGAAAAAGAGGTATATCCTGCTGAATAGGTTAGTTAGAAATTGATTCGGAACCCGCTTCCGAATGATTCAGAATCTATTTTGGAAAGGGCTGAGTTAAAATGGATACGCAATATATGAAAGCTTATACAATAAAAGAGGTCTCGAAAATGCTGAATGTGCCTCCGGGGACCTTAAGGCAATGGGAAAAAGATTTGAACGGACTTTTGCTGATTCCCAGGTCCAAGCAGGGAGCCCGTTTTTATACAGACCATGAAATTGCATTGCTTGATAAAGTGAAGCAAATGCGCGATAAAAACCTGAGCAAGGAAATGATCCGGGAATTGATGCAAAAACATATGGACTTTGTTTCTGAAACGGCTTCTCCAGCAAATGAAACTGCTTTGGCGGCAATAGAACCGGAAACAGCATTACATAAAGAACAGGATTCAGTCATGAATGCTGAACAGTTCATGGCTATCATGGGAAATTTCAGAGACAGCTTACTTACAGATGTCAGAAATGAAATTCGCAGCGGCGTTCGAAAGGAAGTTTTAGAAGAAGTGAAAAAAGAGATTAGCAAAGGATCTTTGCATACCGTTAAAAGCCTGTCGGATTCAATCTACAAATCAGGCGAAAAAACGAAAGCGGAAATTGAATCACTGACAGCGAGGATTGAGCAGACATCAGAAGATACCTCCGAAGCATTCGGAACTCTTTCGAAAAGGGTTGCGAAGAGTTCGAAACGTACTTCCGATCAAATTCATCAGTTGACAAACAAACTGACGGAATCATCGGAAGCTTCTTCCGAAGAGTTCAAAACCATGATCCATTACATCTCCTCTTCCGCCGAGGTGACCAGCACCGAAATCAGCTCGCTGATTGAAACATTAAATACGGACAGGGAAATTTATATCGAAACCATTAATAAAGAGCGGGAGCAATATTGGCATGAAGTAAAGCAGCGGGAAGATGTTTTTCAGGATATGATTGTTTCCTTCCGAAGCGCGGCTGCCGCACAGGAACCTGAAAAAAAATGGTGGAAGTTTTGGAAATAGGATGGTGTATATTTGAAAAGAACCAGGAGAGCAGCATTCCCTGGTTCTAGCTTTGTCTTCTGGCCAGGTCTGTCCGGTTGGGTGAACCTGGCGGCTGTTCCAGCCACTTGTGTTTGATCATAATGTCTGCCCCGTCTTTGGCAAACTGGGCGATTTCCAGAGAAAGACGTTCATAATTCAGGATTAAATCACTTCTTTGGCTTGCGGAAGCTGCTGCTGAATAGTTTCCTGATCCCAATGTACTCAGAAATGCCATAAGCTGCATCATCAGCCGTTCTGAGAATGGTGATTCGTCGTTTCCATTTACAGCATAATCGGCGGAATTAGGGGCTTGAATATCATTGTCAAGCAATGTTGCACTAAGAACTTTCACATGTTTTTTTGAGATGTCCCTGCCCCGTTCCATATAGCTGATAATTTCTTTTGATTTGGCAGCCTGTGAGAAGCTGAGAGCGAGCATGGTTCCCACCATGTTGGTTTCCACATTAAAGGATAAATGGGCAATCTCAATCGCATTTAAAGGCCGCGGCTTCTTTAAAGGATTTAAACCGCTTAAATAACTTTTATCATCAATCATGTCTGTTTCCGCCGGAATATCTATGAAGGGCCGTCTCAAATAAATACCCTTCTCTAAGGCTATGTCTGTTGCTTTTTCAAACAATTCGACGGTTTGATCGATGCATTTAATAAAGTATGCTCTAATATCTTTCCTGGCACACATGCCCAAAGAGCTGCCATACGCAACAAGACCGGATTTGGCCATCTGCATAATAAATTCAAGCATGAATGTATCTGTGTATAACTTTTGAGCATTGAGGTTAACGTCATTAGCTGAAAAGCCTCTTGGTATTGGAAACTTTTCATTTTGGAAAAAATCAGTCAAAAACTTGATATGGCCATCCGATAATTGACGGGCGAATTCAATTACAGGTTTTATTTCGTTATCTTCCACGGTCTTAACAAAATAATCCAGAAGAGGCAATGACATGCTGTCATTTAGGTAACCTGTCCATAAAACTGCCATTTCACCTGATGTCAAATGAACCTTGTTTTCTTTCATCCCAAATCCCCCTATTTATCGTTATTTTTATCATTTCCTGGTTTCAGGGGATTATGAAAAAAGACTCCCTGATTGGGAGCCTTCATGTTCACTCTGATATAGAACCGGGTTTAATATTTTTCCCGTAAAAAATCTCGTCCATCTCTGTTGTGAGCCGCTCAGTAATCTCTTCGGCCTCCTTGGGATCAAGCGTGTCCTTAGTGTATCCAAATAAATAATTATCCAAATCGAAATCCCTTATTTTACATTTGGTATGAAAGGTATGTGCCTGATAAATATTTACGTCGATCATATCAAAATCTTCTTTTGCTTCATCGGGAATATAATTCTGAATCGAACTGATATCATGGTCGATATAGAGTTTTTTCCCGTCCTTGTCCCGTGTAAATCCCCTGACTCTGTAATCAATGGTCATGATGTCTGTATCAAAGGAATGAATCAGGTAATTAAGGGCTTTTAGCGGGGAAATTTCTCCGCAGGTGGATACATCTATATCAGCCCTGAATGTGCTGATTCCTTCGTCAGGATGATATTCAGGATAGGTATGGACGGTAATATGGCTTTTATCCAGCTGCATGACTACGTTATCCGGCAGCGGTCCGGGAGATTCATCATAAGATTCAGCCGGCACTTCTACTACTGGCCCTTCAGATACAAGGACCGTCACACTTGCACCTTGTGGCACATAATCCTGCTGTGCCACATTCAGGACATGTGCACCAATAATATCGGAAACATTCGTAAGTATTTTTGTGAGCCGCTCCGCGCTATATTCCTCATCAATATAATCTATATAGGCTTCACGCTCTTCCCTAGTCCTCGTATAACAAATATCATACATATTAAAGCTGAGTGATTTTGTCAGATTATTAAATCCATGGAGTTCAATTCTTTGTTCCGGTGTCAGTTTCAACATGCTTCCCCCTTTGCAGCTCATCTGTTCATTTTCATTTTTATAATTATGTTACCCAAACTTTTCACTTAAAAACGGAAAATATCGAATCACGGTTAAAGTGACAGGCAAACAGGGTAGAAAAATAAGGAAAGCCGCAATATTTTGCATTTCCGGATTTTTAGATCTTATAATGAATGGGCATACCTTTGATATTGGGTTCAAAGGTGCATGGGAGGAGATTATTTGAGGAAGGTTTTATTTATACTTATCCTGTTATTTGTCGGTTTCGCTTTTTCACAGCCGGATGAAAAATCAGCAGTTGATTCTAAGTCAGGAACTGTAATGGATAATATAAAAACAGATATTCAGCTTTTTAAAGACAATAAGGACCTCCAGAATGTAATAACGGGCGTTATGGAGGAGGCGCAAAACTGGGCAGATCAATTACTCCTGACAATCGGTGAATATACCGGGGAAAAAAATCTTTCTCCTGAAGATAAAGCCGAAAAACCTGTTTTGGAAGCCCCTGAGGAACAAACCTTTTCTATTCATAACATAGAAATAGGTGAGGATAAGGCGGAAATTGAAAAGAATCTCGGTCCCTCCATCCGTATCTCTGCGAATGAATATGGAACCGACTGGCATGCATATCATGATCACTATCAAAATTTCGTAATGGTCGCTTATGACAAGCAGGAAAAAGCAGCAGGCATCTATACAAATCAGGATCTGATTTCTTCAACAAAAGAGATTGCCTACGGGACGCCAAAGTCATCCGTGGCGGAACAGCTGGGAAAGCCGCTGGACAGAATGAGAAAAGACTTTGTCATCTTTCAGCTTGAAGAAAATCGTGATTATGACTTATATGAACTGGACGGGAATTACGTAACCATTTTTTATGATAAGCATCGTGACAATACGGTCACATCCATTCAAATAATCAGCAAATCACTTGAAAAGCAAAAAGAATCCTTTTATGCAAATGCCAGCAGTGTTTTAAAAGAGGGATTTGAATGGCAGCTTTTCGATATTACCAATGCTGAGAGAGTAAATCATGGACTGCCCGTTCTGGAATGGGATGATACTGTTAAGGAAACGGCCCGTAAGCACAGCAGCGATATGGCAGAGAACAATTATTTTGACCATACCAACCTGCAGGGCCTCTCCCCTTTTGACAGAATGCAGGCGGATGAAGTTTCATTTATGTTAGCCGGGGAAAACCTTGCTTCCGGTCAATTCAGCAGTATCTTTGCTCACGAAGGGTTAATGAATTCACTCGGCCACCGCAAAAATATTCTGCGTGCGGATTATGAATTTTTAGGTGTCGGTGTCGCTTTTAATTCAAAATCACAGCCTTATTATACGGAAAATTTTTATGCCAACTAAAAGCTCCAGCTTCTGCCGGAGCTTTTTCCTTGTAAAAAGCACATTCCACTCTTATGTGCATACCCTATATCAGCCTATATAAAATTAGAGGAATTGGGGTGAGACAGAATGGCAGTGGTGAAGGCACGAGAACAAGATATAGATTTGCTTGCCCGCCTTCTTCGGGCAGAAGCTGAAGGCGAAGGCCAGCAGGGCATGTTAATGGTGGGAAATGTGGGGATTAACCGTATCAGGGCAAATTGTTCTGATTTCGTTGGTATTCGCACCATACCGCAAATGATTTACCAGCCACATGCTTTTGAAGCTGTCCAAAAAGGCTATTTTTATCAGAGGGCAAGGGAAGTGGAAAGAAGACTCGCGCGAAGGGCTGTACGTGGTGAGCGGATCTGGCCATCCAAATTTGCACTATGGTATTTCCGGCCGCCTGGCGAATGTCCGCCCACATGGTACAATCAGCCCTTAGCCGGAAGATTTAAGCTGCATTGCTTTTACGAGCCTACAGCGGAAGAATGCGAGAATGTTTATAATACATTTTAAAAGAATCCCTGCCAATTGGATACTGGCGGGGATTTTTCTTGACATTAAATTTCCTGATCCATCAGAATGCCTTTTTTCACGTAATCAATTATTTTCCCGGCTTCATCAAACGCTCTTTTTCTCCCATAAGGATGCTGCTTCCATTGCTCTTTCCCGGTTGCACCATCATCAGAACATACGAGAGAGTAGTTTATCCAATTTGGCATATACGTCAATAATGTTAAGTGCAGCCTCCTCATATGAAATGGAGCCGTCACAACAATGATATTGGAGATGTTCTCCAGCCCGCACATCCGGTCCATAACCAGCATAGAGGCAAGCACATTTTCTTTTGTATGAAGAGATTTATTTTCAATGAAGAGGTCATTGGGGTGAATTCTGTACAAAATGGCTTTTTTCATTAACATTTCTGCTTCAGTCATTTCATTGCCCGGCCATTTTACACCACCTGATAAAAGCAGCTTTTTTGCCCTTCCTTCTTGATAAAGCCTGACAGCTTCAGGCAATCGATATTCTGCAGCTCTGCTGCTTCCAGGCACAAATATTAAATCTCCTTTTTTCAGATTATCCTCAATCCCATCATAAAGCAGCTTGGAAACATCTTCCTCATTTAAATGCCTGGGGCTGAATTCCGAGATTTTCACAAACCTTCCCCCTTTCGTTCCCAGCTTATTAACTTCCTGTATTATACTATTCTTCCGGGACAAGAGCTCTCCTTATATATGCCTAGTCAAAAAGAAAAAGCAGCGGAAATCCGCTGCTTTTGTTTAGAAAGTTTTTGCTTTGTCTTTTGCACGGGCAATGGCATCAGCTTTGATTTCTTCAGCTTTATCAGGCATTGCGTTGTGCCCTTCCACGAACAGACCCTCGAATGAAGGGACGCCGAAGAATTGCATTAATACTGTTAAATAACGGTGACCCATTTCCATCTCAGCTGCAGGCCCTTCAGAATAGATGCCTCCACGAGCCTGGATGTGAATCGCTTTTTTGTCAATCAATAACCCGATTGGGCCTTCAGCCGTATACTTAAATGCCTTGCCGGCTACAGCCACTGAATCAAGATACGCTTTCATTACTGGAGGGAACGAAAAGTTCCAAAGTGGTGTAACAAACACATATTTGTCAGCTGCAACGAATTGTTCGCTTAGTTCGGATAAGCGGCCTACTTTTGTCTTTTCATCTTCAGACAGTTCCTCAAAACCTTTGCCTGACTGAAGCTTGCCCCATCCGCTGAAAACATCCACATCAATTGCCGGGACATTTTCCTTGTATAAATCAATATGAACGATTTCGTCATTTGGGTTAGCTTCCTTGTAGGAATCAATAAATGCCTTTCCTGCTGCCATGCTGTATGACACCTTATCATCATGAGGGTGTGCTGTAATGTATAAAACCTGAGCCATAATTTTATCACCTTTCCATTTTGAGTTGTCAACTTAGTTTGAATCAGAAGTAAAATATGTATTCATCCTGCAGTATGATCATTTTTATTCTTAATCCGAGATAATTATATTCAAAACAAAAAAGATTTTCAAATGATTTGCTCATGCTATTTTTTAATACCCAAAATTAAGGATGGATAATCCTCAATAAAATAGGCTCTTTTTTCAAAGCTTCTGTTTTTTTGTTTATGAAGTCAGCCCGTTGATTCCGCTCCACGCACGCAGCGAACCCGCGGGGAGGAATGTGAGCCTCCTCGGCTTCGCCTGGGGGGTCTCACACTTCCCTCTCCTCCCGCATGACATTGAATAAGCTTCCTCGCATGAACACCGAACGAAGGAAATGGCGTCAGCATTTTCGAGTATCAAGTGCCTTCCGCTCAATCAACTCAGAGGTCTAATTTAGTTACATATCCAAAAAATAGAAACTTAACTTTACGAATATAAAAAAAAAAGACCCCAAAACGGGTCCTTATTTACTCTTGTTCTTTAGGTGAATATGGATTGGTTCCGATGTTTTTTCTCATTTCATCTGTTAGTTCAAAAGGAATACTTGAAGTTGCTTCACCGTCTGTTTCGTAGTTCATTTGTACGCTTCCATCATAATGAAATGGTTTGTTTTCCATGCTAAGGTCACCTCTAATTTTATTGTTTTTATTATATTATATACTAAAAAGGACCTATTTTTTCAGAAAAATAAAAATTATTTATTTATTTTCCTGTACCTATTGTTCCCGAATATACCCTGGTTTATTTATTGATAATAAAAAAGCATTATTCCCGCGCGGAAATAATGCTCATATATATCAAGGTGTTTTTTTCTTAATTTCGACAAGCTTAATTCTGTTGTCTACAATTGATTTTATTTCAAAATGCAGATGATGGTATTCGAATGTTTCCCCTTCTTCAGGAAAATGACCCAGTTCTTTTAGTAAAAATCCTGCAAGGATGTCTTCCTCTTCGGGGATTTTTGTTTTAAAGACTTCATTGATTCTGCGGATTGCCAGTTTGCCGTGAACAATAATGTGGTTTTCCGTTAATTCGTCGATCAGCACTTCCGCATTTTCATCCGTTTCATCTTCAATTTCCTGGCCAAGCATCGCTTCAAGAATATCCTCATGTGTGATGATGCCTTTAGTCCCGCCGTATTCATCAAGAACAATGGCAAGGTGCTTCCTTTCTTTCATCATCATTTTGAATACCTTGTCAATGCTATGAAATTCATATACAAATAAAGGCTCTAAATCAGTGAAATCCTTTAAGGACTTCTCAGGCTGATTGGACCAGGAGAGCAGTACCTTAGCATGGAAAACCCCGACAATATTATCCATATTATCTTTATACACCGGATACCTTGTAAAACGATTATCCAACACTATATTCTTTGCTTCTTCTATCGTTGCTTCATATGGAATTCCTTCAATTTCCATTCGCGGCGTTTTTAGCGCATCGCTGACATCTAAATTATAAAAATCAATGATCCCTTTAATTCGCTGTGTTTCTTCTTCATGGAAGGTTCCTTCGCTTGTAGCTATATCAACCATGGTAATGAGTTCTTCCTTGGATACAGATACTGAATCCACATCATTTTTAGAAAGAAATTTAATAATTACCCTCGTGAATCTGGATATTAGAAAAGTGACCGGCTTTAAAATCAGCATAAGAATTCGAATGACCGGAAATACAAGATAAGCAATTTTGTCGGCAAAGCTTGCTGCGATGGACTTTGGCAGAACTTCCGCAAATAAAATTAATGCTACAGTCAGAATTCCCGTTGCCACCCCTACATTGAAATCATAATCAAGCGCAATTATGGTAACCAGTGTAGGCAGCATGATATTAGCAATATTATTGCCAATCAAAATGGATGTAATCATCTCATCAGGCTTTGACACCACATCCAAAATTCTTTGTGCTTTCTTATCATTATTATCTGCTCTGGATTTTAATTTCATTTTGTTAACAGCAGTTAGTGCAGTCTCACTTCCTGACAGGAAAAAGGACATGAACATAAAAAACAAAATAGCAATGAACAAAGTTGATTTCCTCCAATATTAATCCATTTTTAATTGTTTTTACCCGATTGACATCCGAAAAAACGGAGCTGGGCAATTTTGTCTACTAAACCATCATTATAAAGTAATTGAAATTATATCGAAAATTTAAAGCATTTATTCAATCTGCTCTTTTCATTTGCTTTCAATAAAGTGAAACTTCNNTGTTAGTTGAACCAATCGGGCCTTACGGGCAGTTGATCCCCACTTATCCTTCTTTGATTCAACTAAGTCTTGAAGGGGGGGCTTACTGCCCGTTAGACTGCGATAAAGTGAAACTTCAATCAGTGGGGGCTTTATCCCCCGCTGATTGTTAGTTGAACCAATCGGGCCTTACGGGCAGTTGACCCCCACTTATCCTTCTTTGATTCAACTAAGTCTTGAAGTTGGGGTCTTACTGCCCGTTAGACTGCGATAAAATAACTCTCTTTGTCCATAATAAGCATGATTAAGTAACTTGAAGGAAGATGAGAAGGATATGCGCAAGCTGATTTTGCTGCTTTGCTGCTTCCTGCTTATTATCCCGTTGGATGCATGGGGAGATACGGCAGAAAACCAATTGCAGGCAGCTTTTATACGAAATGGCTATTTGTGGATCAAGACCGGAGCGGCTGAAGAACAGATTACTGCTGAACCTGCAAAATTCACAAATACGCCAAAGTGGTCCTATGATGGCCAATGGCTCCTATATGAAAAAAAATCTCAGGAACCCCAATCGCCTGATATGGAAAACCGCACAGAGATATGGGTATACAATGTAAAGTCAAAGAAGCATAAAAGGATTTTTCAAGGGGGCGGGAATGCCAAGTGGGCACCTTCCGATTACAGGATTGCTTTCACCAGTAATGGAGTCTTAAACATATCGGATATGAATCAATTCTATAATATCGCTTTAGGAGTAGATGATTATAATTGGTATCCTGACGGAAAAGGATTTATTTTATCTACAAGCGCCGACTTAAAGCCGGACGGCTGGACCAGCCCCATTCTATATAAAATTCAGCTGCCGGAACGACTTGAGGACATGAATTTGACTCAGCATGTGAAACCGATCTTTACTATACCTAAGGAAATAGGCAACGGCAAGGCATCCATTATGTCCATAAACGCTACCACGATGGAGTTCTCAGCAGACGGGAAATGGATCTCTTTCATAGTGAGTCCTACTGCATCTCTGGCCATGGACAGTGATATGGTTTGTGTCATTTCTCCTGATGGGAAGAATTTTGAAGTTCTTGATGAGATGATCCTTCATCTGGACGTTCCTAAGTGGGCGCCGGGCAGGAATTTATTGGGCTACATTGCGGGCGGGGGCAGAATTGTCATGGGCTTCAAAAACAAAAAATTGAAGGTGGCAGAATTGCCTGCCTTTAATACCTTGAACCTTACCCCTGCTAAATTTGCGGAAATGGGCTTTACGTGGGTGGATAATGAAAGGCTCGTAGCTTCACGCGTGGATGAAAGTGAATGGTCAAACGATCCGCAAAGGCGGCCCGAACCAACACTATGTCTGATTCAGCTCAACAAGCCCCAGCAGACGAGAATCACCTATCCTAAAAATTCAATTGGCGATTATAACCCTCTTTATTTAAAGACGGCCGGCAAATTAACTTGGGTCAGAAAAAAGCTAGCCGGGCAAAAAGGAGACATATGGGTTGCTGAACTTAGTGGAAAAAATGCGAAGCTATGGGCAAAGGATGTTGAACAATATTCATTTTATGAAAACAGAGGACAAAAAAGCGGTTCCTAAATGGAATCGCTCTTTGTTTCAGTCCGATTGATGTTCTATTTTGTGTATAGAAAGGAATACCTCCTCTAATGAGGAACATTTATATTCTTTGTAAGCTTGATCAAGCGTTCCATAAAATTTTATTTTCCCGTTAAATAAGATAATCAGTTTGTCGGCGATTTCTATGGCGTCCCTCATAATGTGACTGCTGATTATGATCGTTTTATTTTTCTCTTTCAACTCCTTTATTATCTTTTTAAGCTGAATAACCCAATAGGGATCCAATCCGTCTGTCGGTTCATCAAGGATATAGATGTCCGTATCGGCGAGCAGACACTGAGCCAGATTAAGCCGCTGACTCATCCCTTTTGAAAATCCTCCAGCTTTCTGGTTTCGTTCGCTCCATAAGCCTGTTTTTTCTAAAATTAATTTGATCGCTTCCTTGTTCTTATTTAAAAATCGACCATAATAATCAAGGATTTCATAAGGTGTAAGCTCTGCTGGGAACATCATTTGGTCAGGCATGTAAGCAAATGGCTTCCGCTGTTTCGAATGGAACTCCACACTTCCAGTGGTGGGACTTTCAACACCTGTAAGCATTTTGATCATTGTACTTTTCCCCGCTCCATTCCCCCCGCACAATACGATGCATTCCCCCTGATCAATGTGGAGATTCAGCGGTGCTAATGCTGTCTTCTTTTTATATGCTTTGGATAACTCCTTCAATTCCACTATCATTTTATACACCTCTTTTCGTTAAAAGCCGGGCTGAAGATAGGATGGTGATTAGAATTATGAGTGAGATGGATACTGTAAGGGCAATTGCTAAAGACCCATTTGTCCCCCACTTTTCGATTATGAGGTATTCAGGTCCAAATACATATTCAGAATTCAGTTTAGAGATCGACCATACGCGGACGGATTCAACCGGGTTCAGAAGGATAAACAAGAACAGGCTGTTTTGCTTGAATGCATATGGAACCCACCCGATGACAGAAAAGATGATAAATTCGTATATAAACACCATGAGAATCCAGAATATAATGGCTGCTGACAGTCCCTGCATCCTTGTTTTGGAAAGGGCTCCAATCAGTAATGATGCCGCTGAGAATACAAGGATTAAAAGCATATTCACCAGCAAAAAAACTTGATAAATATGTGCATTAAAAGAGCTTCCCGCCAAAGAGAAAATCAAGCCGAATAACCCATACGAAATACCTGCTACAAAGAATAACGAGAGGACTAAAGCCAGGAATTTACTGATCAGATAATATCCTGAAGATGCCCGATAAGTTCTGTATAAGGATAATCTCCCATTTTCTTTATCGGCAATAATGGAACTCCCGCCAAGAATCATACAGATGACCGGAATCATCCAAAGAGATAGATTGATCAGCATGGCAATCGAACGGTTGTAGGCAGACTGGCTGAATCCCGCTGCATTGCCCTCTTTCGCCTTTATTTCTCTAAGGCCGTAGTATTCCGGGTTCACACCCATTGTCTCAATATTGTCATTAACACCCTCCAGCCCATACGTTACTTCAGCGGGATCGGATTTTACAGACTGAAGGCCATACAAATAAAGGAGAACTGCCAGAAAGAAAAATAAAATCATAAAATTAAAAAGCCATCTGCTTCTTAAAAGCAGCCGAAGTTCATGTTTTGTCATAGAATACAAAAGTGCGGGATTCATATTGATTCCTCCTCGTGCTGAGGGTATTTATCTCGTTAATGACTGTGATTCTTTCCGTCTCCTTTAAAGCTCTTCATATCAGCTTCCAGAAGCTCATCTTTGGAGTACACAGTTCCACCGTGCTTCATTCGGTATTCCTCGGCTTTTTTCATTGATTCAAAAGCTGCAATTCCATAGCTCATGGGGCTATCAATATCGCTGTGCTGTATAAATGCAGCAGCATCAAACAATATCCATTCCCTGCTGAGATAATCATGTACAAAGGCTGCCTCATATTCAGGCTTCTCTGTCTGTAAATATTGTGTCATACACCCAATATCATCGAACAATACAGGCTCACCGCTTTTTAAAATAAGCTGTGCTGCTGATTCCAAATCAGCAATCCCCATATTGCAGGCAGTACAGCTATCCTCATTCAGGTTGATTTCTGCCGGCTCCGATGCTGATGAAGAGCATGCACTCAGCAATAATGTGAGAACAGCCATTAGAATAACAGGTCTATATCTCATTGTGCTTCCTCCCATAATTCAAAATAAGCAGACTTGTTAAAGCGATAAGGGAAAAGAACAGGATTAATGAAGGCTCACGGCTTGAAGAGGCATTCCTTTTTTCTGATTTGAGTTCTTTCTGTTTTACAGGCGCAGCTTCAGCAAGCGGTGACTCATCTATGATAAAAGCATCTGATGGAATCGGAGTGTATTGTTCAATCATATTCCACAATTCTACGGCCGGACTTTGATAAAAGATCTGCAGTAAAGGTTCATTATCTGCCATTTGATAAAAAACATCACCGCTTTTATAGGCAAAGTCCACTTTATGGTCATGATCCAAATTTAATAAATGATGATCATCAAAATAGTTGCCATAAGTATCCTTACTGAATAGATTCCTGTTATCTTTTTCGGAAATGATTTGCCTTGTATTCCCCGAGAAGTTATTTAAATAAATGGTGTTATCATTTGAGTTCTTCCCCATTTCCAGGCCGGTATCATTCTCCTGAACCTGATTAAATTCAAGTCTGTTCCGCTGTGCGTTTTCAAGAATCATCCCCCTGTAATTGCCCCTCACAATATTGGAAGCAATTTTGGAATCAAATGTGTCATACATAAAAATCCCGGCACCCTCATTTTCTGTGTTCTTATAAAAATAATTATCTAGGATAAATACTTCATAGCTTTGCATGATCATGAGCCCGTTGATGCTTTCAGTCACCCTATTGTCTGCAATTAATACATTTCGGGAATCCATTGTGTGCACGCCATACCGTGCTTTGGACATGATGTTCCCCGTGACTTCACAAAAATCAGAATAGGACACATAAACACCGTCCTGCGTGTGGAAGAAGTAATTATTTTTAACCGCAGTATTTGGGGCTTCGACCAAATAGATGCCAAAGCCCTTGTGCCGGTCCTTACTCTGGAAACTGGTAATGAGATTATTTTCAAACCGGTGCCCATAAGAATTCCTTGCATATATACCGTGAAAAACATTCCACAGCGCAATATGGTGAAGATAAGCACGGTCTCCTGTCACATAGATACCGGCATTCTGTGATCCGCTGCCTTCCACTTCCAGTTTTTCAATAATGACATCGTCCGCTGCAATTGTCAGCACATGGCCATTTTCAGATCCTATAATTCTTGTTCCTTTATCCCCGATAATATGAACTTTTCTCTCTATTGAAAAATTGCCTTCATATATACCTGATTGTAATTTAATGACTGATGCATTCGGATCCGACAAGGCTTCTCTCAGCTCTTTTGATGATGCTGCAGAGAATTCCTGAGCGGAAGCTTTTCCGGCCAGGATAATACTGAAAAATAATAGAAACCATCCGATTTTTTTATACACTCAGCGATCACCTGCCCGGAAATATGCGTTCCGGCTATCTTTTAAAAGACAGCCGGAAAAAGGATTCCATTTTTGTTTTTTCTCTTGTATAATTTAGTTTAAGTTGAGTTTTTATTTATATTTAATGGCTCATTGTAGCCTTGCCGTCGTCTTCACCGGTCTCTGTTACCTTTAGAATGGCGACGGCTCCTTTTTGTGCGTGGTTAAATTGATGCGTCACGATTGGGTAGCTGCCTTCCTTCGTAACGGTAAATTCCACAACAGCTCCGCCGCTCGCAGGGAGCATGACCGTCTGAAGACCTTTGTAATGGTTATAAGGGTTGCCGTCAATGTATACATCGTCAAACACTGTACCAACCACATGGAAAGAGCTTACTTCATTTGGTCCCACATTGTTTACATAGATCCTCACTTTATCCCCTACTTTAGCGAGAAGCGGATTATCCTTAAGTGTGAACGTATCTCCATTTGTATTAGGGTCTCCCTCTTTTAACGCCTTTGTTGAGAAAACCACATGACTCGGAACTCCATTCGTAAAATCATCAAGGTCGTTGTATTTATACCATTCGTTTTGAATAATTGTATATTCTCTATCAATCTCTTTATCAGTCGGATAGCCGTCTTTTGGCTTTACAATAATCGTTCCGTGCATGCCGTTTGCGATATGTGATAATACCGGTGAAGTTCCGCAGTGATACATAAACACCCCCGGTTTATTGGCAGGGTAACTGAATGTTCCCGTTTCATCAGGCTGGACGTTCGAGAAGTCTTTTGAAGGAGCTGCGTGTACAGCGTGAAAGTCCATGCTGTGCGGTATAGCCGGATCCATGTTTTTTAAGGTGAAATTAATTGTGTCCCCTTCATTGACAACCACTACCGGTCCGGGTGCTTCCCCGTTAAATGTCCATGCTTTATAGAATTTACCTTTGTCGATTTCAATATCTGTAATTTGGGAAGTCATTTCGACATTGACTTCATTCGCCCCGACTCTTTCAATCTTCAATGGAATAGGTTCCTGATTTAAATCTTTGTGTGGTGCGATTGCTTCAGGCTGGTTTGTTTCTGCTGCAAGGACTTTTTCCTCAGGCTGAAGGGAATTTTTCGGTGCTGCCCCCTGGCTGCATCCAGTTAGCAAGCCTATGCCTATTGCGGAAGTAAGCAGATATTTTACTCCTTTTTTCATTTTGATTTCCTCCTTAAAATCGATTGGTTTATCTGCTTTTATCATATGGTAAATCAGCTCTGAAATTGGTGATTTTTCTCACAAGACTTTGGAATTCTGTGAAGAGTTTGTGAATTAGTGATCGAACTATTTTTTATTAAGATCCTATTAGATTTCAAAGACTTTGAATGGGGATTTCTGCCTGGTATTGACCAGTGCTGCAATTCACTTTTAGGACATTTTCCGCTGAATTAATAGACAGTTTACAACTATATTACTTTGTAAAATAGTGTTCCTATCTATCTCAAATGGTTTATAATCATTAAATGGAGTTGTTTGCATCAGTTTAAAAGGAGAATATAACAGTTATGGATTTTATTATGATTTTGAAAGCAATTATATTGGGGTTTGTTGAAGGAATGACTGAGTTTGCCCCAGTGTCATCGACAGGACATATGATTATTGTGGATGATATGTGGCTTAATACAAAAGAGTTTTTATCCAAATATGAAGCCAATACCTTTAAAGTCGTTATTCAGCTCGGTTCCATTTTAGCGGTTGTGATCATTTTTAGAGACCGATTCATTGAAATGCTGGGTCTTGGGGGCCGGGGTAAAAGCTCTGAAGAAAAACAAAGCCGCCTGAAATTATCTCAAGTTATTGTCGGGTTAATTCCAGCAGGGATTCTTGGCGTTTTGTTTGAGGATTATATTGATGAACACCTGTTTTCAACTGAAACGGTACTGATTGGTTTGGTTATTGGTGCATTTCTGATGATTTTTGCTGATATTTTTGGAGGCAAAAACCCGAAGACTGTTTCTGTTGATCAAATCACCTATAAACAGGCTTTATCGATTGGATTGATACAGTGTTTCTCCCTTTGGCCTGGATTCTCGCGTTCAGGTTCCACCATTTCCGGCGGCGTGCTGCTTGGGCTGTCACACCGGGCTGCAGCTGATTTTACTTTTATTATGGCTGTGCCGATCATGGCCGGTGCAAGTTTTCTTTCATTAATAAAAAATCTTGAATACTTCTCAGTCGAGGCGCTTCCGTTCTTTATTGCAGGATTCATCAGTGCATTTATTTTTGCATTAGTTTCGATCCGCTTCTTCTTGAAGATTATCGGCAAGATTAAACTGATACCTTTTGCCATTTACAGGATTGTTCTGGCGGGGGTTATCTATTTCGTATTTCTATAAACATGAACCCGGGCTTTGGCGGCCCGGGTTTTTGTTTGTTTGGTTTCCGCTGATTTCTGATGCGTGGATTTGTTTATGGTGAGGATTTCATTGGTTTGAGTCTGATGGGAGAGTGGTGTCGGACTTAGTGCTCTGGATTCTTGGTTTTTGTTTCTGAAGTTGTACCGGGTTCGGACTCTGAACCCGGGATTGTGGCTTTTTGAGTCCGAAGTTGCCTTTTGTTCGGACTCAGACTCCTGGATTTTCCCTTTTTGAGTCCGAAGTTGCCTTGTGTTCGGACTCCAACTCCTGGATTTTCCCTTTTTGAGTCCGAAGTTGCCTCGGGTTCGGACTCTAACTCCCTGCTTTACTCTTTTTGTGTCCGAAGCTGCTCCGTGTTCGGACTCTGAACCCGGGATTGTGGCTTTTTTAGTCCGAAGTTGCCTTGTGTTCGGACTCTAACTCCCTGATTTTTGATTTTTGTGTCCGAAGTTGCCTCAGGTTCGGACTCAAACTCCCTGATTTTGGCTTTTTGAGTCCGAAGTTGCCTCAGGTTTGGACTCTGAACCCGGGATTTTCGCTTTTTGAGTCCGAAGTTGCCTCAGGTTCGGACTCTAACTCCCGGATTTTCGCTTTTTGTATCCGAAGCTGCTCCAGGTTCGGATACATCGGGCTGGATTTCCCCTATTTATGTCCGATCCAATACGCTCAAGATCAAAACAAATTTTTAAAGAAGCTGATAATTAACCGAGGTATCCACATGATGATCCGAATAAAAGATTCTATAACAATTGAATCGAGGATCTCGTTCCTGATTTCGCGCAGCCATCCTGGTTTTCGTTTTTCTTTCTTTTTAATGAATTTTCTATATGCCATCCTCATCCTCTGTCTCCTTTACCTCATCCACAATGCGTTCAGCTGCTTTGCGGTACAAGTTGCTCATGTGAACCAGTGAAGATGCCAGCAGGACTTTTTCAAGCTGGGATGGCATCCCTTTATTTAGTTCTGCGGCCCTGCCCGCCTGATTTTCCAGATCATTCATAAATGCATCGGCATTCAGTTTCGCCAAATCAAGGTAAAGCTGATAAAAATGGTCCAGATCCAACTTTCCTTCTGCCGTCCTCAAGTTGACGCCATCCAGCAGGCTTTTAATGTCGTTTATAGACAGTGCCCCTTTTAGCTGATAGATAAAAGCAATTAATATAAGGTGCTCCTTTGAATATTTTTTATTTTTCACAGGAAAAAACAATTTCCCTTTTGCATAGTTATTTATCATTGTCTTGGTCAGCACTTTTTCCTCTTCATTTCTCGTCGTGCTGCCAAAAGTATTTTCAAATAGCTGGATTACCTGATCCATGTATAAGTCAATCTGCGGTATATCTTCCAATTGAATTTGGTTATCCGCAATGAGCTTTTTCAATTCCATACAATCCCTCAAACCCCTCATTTGTCTTTATATTAATTCTACTTAAAAAAACGCAGATTGTAAATATTGACTATGTGTTGTGTTATATATATTATAATAAGTAGTTATTAAAACTATATATAAGAACATTAGGAGGAGATATTATGAATTCGTACATCCGGGAGCCCATCAACGGACTAACCCATTTAGCAGGTGCCATTTTATCCTTTGCTGGCTTGCTTGCCATGGTAATCAAAGCCTCACTGACAACATCTTCACCAATTGCCATTACGGCTGTTGCTATTTTTGGAATCAGTTTGATGCTCCTTTATTCAGCATCTGCTACCTATCATATGGTCATCGCTAAAGATAAAGTCATTGCCTTTTTAAGGAAGCTTGATCATTCTATGATTTATGTATTGATTGCAGGTTCGTATACACCTTTTTGCCTTATTACCTTAAATGGTGTGACCGGCTGGGTTCTATTTGGAATTGTCACAGCTGTTGCTTTGTCAGGTATTCTATTTAAAATGATCTGGTTCAACTGCCCGCGCTGGCTTTCAACAGCGTTATATATTGCGATGGGATGGATTATCGTTTTCGCTTTCTCACCTCTTTCTGAATCATTAAGCTCAGCAGGCGTTCTGCTTCTTTTGCTTGGAGGCATCCTTTATACGATCGGCGGAGTGATTTATGCTGTTAAACCAAAATTCCTTGAGTTCAATCATATGGGTTTTCATGAGATTTTTCATATTTTCATTATGATGGGAAGCATGGCACACTTTCTTTGTGTGTTTATGTATGTGATTTGATAGATAGTTAAAAAAGCGGGCATCATTAGTCTTCCCTGTCAAGTAGACAACATAAAAAGCTAAGTAGTGAGCGCGTGTCGATATTCAATCGGCGCGCGCTTCTTTAGTTTCTTTTGTCTTCGTTTGTAATTGTAATGGTAGATGGAATCCTCAAGAGCTTGTTCTAGTTCTTCTTTTGACTTACATTATTTATATACAGTTTCTCGGTCTTGAGGTGTGAGAAGAACGATTCTACACAGGCATTGTCCAGGCAGTTTTCTTTTCGAGAGTGGCTGCCCTTGATGCCGTAATCCTCTAATCGGCTGCTGTATAGCATTGACGTATACTGGAAGCCTTGATCTGAATGGAGAACGGCTTCAGCTACGTCTTTTTTCTTTGTCCAATTTTCTACTGTATTTAACACAAGTTCCAGATCATTTCTCATGAAGGCATTATGTTTAAACTCCTCTGAATAGCTATTAAAAGTTTGTCCTTTCTTTGCCATAGAAAAAATCCCCTCCAAGTAGCATTCTTTCCTCCATGGTAACATGAAGGTTTTTTTGAATGTCTACTTAAAGGGGACATTAACATCTTCTTGTCCGCTTTTTTATTGGCTGCCTTCTACATCCTTTAAAACAGCTTCTAAGTTCTGACCAGAAAATCTTACCATGTTTTTGTAGATGTTTATGATAGATTTAGCATAATTAGTACCAGGTACAGCCCATTTGCCATTCAGTTCCTTCCAAAACTTCGCCGAACCTCTTCTCACAAGGCTGAAACGCGGATCGGCCAATGGATACTTAGGAGGGAGAGGCTGTGTGGAAGCATAGGCATATAAATGCTGAATATGTGCCAAAACTCCTTCCTCCTGTGTGGAAAAGCTTGCTCCTGCCACACCATTACCTATTGCGCCGATTCCTGCAAAATTATTCTGGCCAGGTTTAACATCACCAGTGAACCTGAGAAAGTTCGTTTCATGCATGGCCTGTGCAAAAGCAATATCTCCTCTGATACCATAATATTCTCCGATAGCCGTATAGAATGAACCTAAATTGGGAGCATTCGGGTTTACCTGTCTTGCATATTGATTCATATGCTCTGGTGACAAATGGGTTACGCCCAGAATGGAATAGCCTTTTGGTTCAGAAGGCACTGTCGGCGAAGCGTCTGACAGTATATAGGCATCCGTTATTCCTGCTTTCTTTACTGCTTCCAGTTGTTTTTCTGCATTTTCCTTCGTACTGAAAGCACCGGCCTGTACCCTGTACCAGACAGTGCCTGAAATTTCAGCAGTGGATATAATCGCTTCAATGCTTTTATTTTTTAGAGCGGCAGCCCTTTCTTCAGCATTTTTTCTATTTGTAAAAGAACCGGCAATCACTCTGTATAGATTACTGGGATCGACAGGTTTTGGCGGCTGAGGCGGGACTGCCGGTTTGGCTTTAAGGCTAAAAATTTTTGCAATTCCATTAACATGTCCCTGTGCCACTTTTTGTCTCCACATCGGATCTTTCATTAAAGCGGCATCTACAGAATTATCAATAAACCCATTTTCTGTTAATAGGGCTGGCATGGCAGATTCACGCAGGACATGAAAGTCAGCTTTCTTCTTGCCTCTATCGATGAGCTGATTCAGTTTTGTGACTTCAGCATGTATAACATTCTGATAGCTGGCTGTTTGGGAAGTGCTTCCAATGCTGTTATGAATATAATCTTCATACCCCCTCGCTGCACCATTCGCGGCATTACAGTGGATTGAGAGGTAAAAATCTGCCCCCCATCTATTGGCTTCAGATGTCCTTTGGCTCAAACTTTTAGTCGTATCATTTTCACGACTCATTTTAACTTCTATATTCTGATAGCTGGTCAATAAGATATTTTTTATATTTCTTGCGATATCAAGCGCAATATCTTTCTCACTTATTCCGTTTCCCTGAGCTCCTGGATCAGTGCCTCCGTGTCCAGGATCTAAATAAAGCTTCATGGTCCTCACTCCTTTTTAATTAAATGCTATGTCAAGTTTTGGAGCTTCCCAGTTCATTATAAATCAATTTAATTCAGCAAGTACTTGCTTGTAATATTATATGTTTGACAGCAGAAATGGCTTGTACAGATGACCAGGCAATATTCCTTCCCATAGCTGAAATCACATAAAAATGTCTTTTTATAGGCGACGTTCTCATTCAAAAACTAAGGTGCGGCCGTATGCTAATGGTGGAACTAATTTTTTCGGGGAGTGAAAAAATAATGGGTTTGTACGGGAAAAAGAAAAATAAAGATTTTGAGAGGCATGATTTTTGTCATGAGCATGATTATGACTGTGAATGTCATAATACATCAGACTGGGACGAAGGTAAACACAAGAAAAACTTCTATGAAAATTGTGTTGAAGAAGTTCTGGAGGCCATTTATAAAGCACAGAAAAAAACAGGTTTAGAAGATGAATGCAGGAGTTCCTGCCGTGAATCCATTGATGACCTTATGGGAGGACATAGGAAACCAAAAAAGAACACAATTCCTTTCCTTTTATATTGCGGGAGCTGTGAACCATTTAAAGCCACAGGAGTAACCACATTTACTCATCATTCCAAGGAAAAGAAATTTGCTTGTATAACATCATTCATTTTTAGAATAAAAGAATTTGATGGAAAATGTGCTGTATTGGAATTGTTGACTTTCAAGCAATGTAAATCTTCTAAAGACCCATTTAAATCACATACCAAAGATTTTTGTTCACCTTGCAGCCAAATCGACTGCGAAAACGTAGATGATCTCATTCCTACGGGTATATGCATCAATGTGGATCTTTCCTGTTTTTGTGCGGTAACCTGTCTGCCAGCCGTACGCTTATAGAATTATACTATTCCTGCTCGTTATGGTCTTTGCTGATAGAATGGTCAATTCCTTAAACTATGAATAGTCTAGCAAATAGAGTAGGGTGGTGTCCCTAAAGTATATGCTTTGGGGCACCCTTTTTGTATGAATAAAAAAATAAGAAAACGCGTTCACCCCTACTAATATATCTTTCAGTTTGAGACGGCCACTTGCCTATTTGCAGCTCCCAGATGGAAGCTCCAATGTCCATTTGGATATGGAGATAGTCCGTAAATTGTGTCTAATCCATGCTCCATTCAAATCCCAAGGTCTTTTGCATTTTCAACGACCTCCATCTAATCCACCTTGCTGTTACCATTGCATTATTCATAACCTAGATAACCTGGCCATCTACAGACTACCATGGCGAAATCAATCGCCAGACCGAAAGTATGGTATTACTCTCCTCCCCTTAGCATAGATAACAGTATGCCCCTCCGCTAAGAGTCCTTTTTCGTATAGGCACTCTGTTCTTCTATACTTCTGAAATCCAGGGTAACAACTTCGTTTTAGCCTTTTAGCAATCTCAGAGAACTGCTTGTACTTTTTCTTCAAAAACAGGATAAAGATGTTTCCACTCAATCAGGAAGTACTAAATAATATCTGCTATATTCATAGACTATAACCCAATGGTGGATTAGAACCGTCAGAAAAACAACTAGTCTTAACAGTTATTTTACTGGCAAGATTTCAAGTTCTCTTTCTCATCGGTGTTTTAAACTTGTTTATTGAATCATAAAAAGCCCCGAATTTCCCGTATTCGAGGCTTATATGACGATCTACACAACACACCTGTTAAATTAGAAAGGATAAAATTATCTTATAACTTCAAATTTCACTTGAAAAGCCTTATGGTCAATTATTTTAAAACACTTTATACTAGTCTTCCTATTTGCGAATGAAATAATAAAATAGGCTGCTGCGGGATCATGAAAGTTTCTGATGTCATCTCTTGAAGGCAATGGGGCTGCGGAAGGATGTGAATGGTACATGCCTGTCATAGTTTGAGAGAATTTTTCCATTTCAGTTAAGGCAGCTGAGACCTGTTTCATATCCATTGCAAAAGAAGTTGGACTTTTTTCCGTACTCCTAATTTTCCACATCATCTCGTTTCGGCCATGTTGACCGGAAAGAAGCCCACATGCTTCATAAGGAAGCTCTTCTCTGCAATGATTAATCATTTCATTCAAAACCGAACGATTTATATAAACAACATTTTTGTTGTAAAAGTCAAATTTATGGTTAACGGCCGCAGCAGCTCCTGCGTCTGGGTTGAGTGGCACTCGCAGTTCCCGAAACATAGATTTTTTTCTTGCCATTGCTCGATGTTTGTTTTAATTCTTGATTTTTCCCTTTTAAAAGCCCTGATGCTTTCTTGGCTTTATTGCCAGCTGGGAATTTTCTCGCTTTTTTAAAACTTTCATAAAATTTTTTCGGTGTTTCCACTTCAACCACTCCCGTTAGTTTTTTATTTTTAGTATTTAAAAGGATTAAAAACACTGCTCTGCGATCGAGCCTGAGGGTAGAATTTCTGGATTAAATCCAGTTTGTTCTGAGCTCGCTGCTGACTTGGATTCATTTGTCTTGGCTGATTATTCATATTCCTTTGCATTCCATTTGCATTAGGGGTCCTGGACCTCCTAATGGAGCTTTGTTTTTGTTCAAATTGTCTCATTTCTGTTCTTTGGCTGCGTTGAGCATTTGCATTTTGCTGCTTCATCTTTTTCGATATTTTTTCCTTCTTCTGCATTTTCTGCGGAGGTAATGAAGATTGGTTATTCATATTTTCATATTCTTTTAACTGCTGCGATTTTGCATCCAGCTCTTCTTTCAAAAGATCCAATTCTAAAATCTTTTTTTCAAGACTAATATTTTTCTGCTTATATTCCTGAATCTCATCTTTGAGCTGCTGGATTTCATATAAATACTCATCTTCACTGCCAGCTATGGCCTGCAGATTTTCCTTTAAGTCAACCATTTCCTGCAGATAAAGTTCTTCATTTTTTTCATACTGGTCAAATTGCTTACTAAGCTTTTCCAGAACTTCTTCATATGAACTAACCGTAGCTTTCAATTCATTGATGGTACTTTGTAATTCTGCTGTTTTTTCCAAATACTGAGTTTGTTTATCTCCATTAAGCCAATTCCAAGCCAACTCTAACCAACTCCCTCTCTTTATGTTATTCATGTCCATTTCATGATGAATAGGCATAATAATCCCCTTTACTGCCCAATTTTCATGGAATACCTGATAATCACTGCCCAACTTCTGTATCCTCAGATAGTCCTTTTTCTTTAAGTCGGATAATTCGTTAAGCTTTCTTTCAATCAGTTTAATGCTCTGCTTTTTATCTGGTCCCATTTGAGTTACAGGGTATGAAGCCCCTGGGGCTAACTGATTATTGAGGTTATTGTATTTCCTTTTTGCTTCATGTTTTAACTGGTGATGCATTTTATTATTTACGTTTCCATTTTTCCGTTGTAGTGCGTTCTTGTAAAACTGAGTTCTCTTTTCGTGTATTGCAGCCAAATGTTTATAATCGGATATTTCCCTTTTCATTTGTTTTTTCTGTAAAACAAACTCTTTAATCATTAAGTCTTTTTTCTTTTTATCTTTTCTCCATTTTCCCTCCTCGAGGCGAAGATGTTTTAAATAATGCCTGATTTCTCCAATGATCATTTCTGTTTGGAGGAGAGCATCGTGCGGGTTATTAAATTTCTCCTTATGGACTGAGAAGCTGAGAGTCTTTTGATTTGTTATCCCTTTATTCTTAATCAAGGAAATCTTATTATCTTGGTCATTTTGTAAACTTTTTCTGTTTGGCTGTATATCATGTTTGGAGGAAAAAAGTCTGTCTTGAAGATTTTTCATCTCACACGAGTATCGTAGCCAATTGCCGTTCCTCACTAATACAACTTTGGCCCTTTTCAACATTTCACTCTCCTCCCTCTGCACAGATTCTTGATATATCTATATGTATTTATTTTTGTCACGTTACAAGCTTAAAGAACATTAAGTTATTACTACTTATGAAAATATTAAGACCGAGGAGTTAACCATGGAAAAGATTTATCTTCTAGATGAGTTTTTAACTGTTCCGTATTTGGAGGAACTCGTGAAAAGCAATGGTTTGAAAATGGTAAATCCCCCGCCACAAGAGCTTGAAGAGACCCTAAAATATTATAAACAGTGTTTAAGAGGCTCACTTGACGAGCCATACATCATGACTGATCACCAAAAAGCTAAAGTGAGAATTCCGCTAAACCAAGACGAGTACTATTGCATGGAATGGAACATGACGAAGCTGAAGTATCTTATAAAACGAGCACAAATAAAAAAAGCAGAAGTCACAGAAAAGATCATTGCTTCTTCTCTGCCGGCTCAATGCGAAGGCAATAAAGATGATAATTTGACACTGCTATCCTTCCCTCCAATCACAAGCAAATATATCCTTGCTGAAGGAAATAAGGAAAACATAAGCACCGAAAAAAAAATATGGGATGCCTATCTGATCCAGCCTCAAATACACCTTCAGGCAGTGACCCGTTCCATTTATAGGAATTTATTTGCTATCCATTTTAATTATTCCCTTATATGCAGTTATGTCGCCGGGCAGCTTCCCCTTAAAGAAGTGGAAGCGAAAGTACTTCCAGTTATATAACATTAAAGGAGTGAGATAAATTTGCTTGCTTCCATTATCTTTCCTGTTAAAAACGAAGGAAACAACGTAAAAAACACTCTTGAATCTTTTTTCTCTGCGGAGATTAACTTTCCATATGAAATTATTATTGTAAATGACCAGTCTGATGATCATTGCTGTGATTTTCTTCAGGATCAGTTTTTGGATAAAAACATCACAGTGGTGAATACACCAGGTGTAGGAGCAGCAAATGCAAGAAATGCAGGAGCAGAAAAAGCAAATGGGAACATTCTTGTATTTTGTGATGCCCACCTGGAATTTGAAGATTTGTGGCTCGACAGGCTGCTTGAATCAATTCTTGATGGGACCTGCGATTCCATTACCCCCGCCATTGGTGCTATAGGCAATCCCAATTTTATCGGGTATGGCCAAACACTATGGGTAAATGAAAGATCTAATAAATTCAGGACCCACTGGAATACCAAAAGGGATCATCTATTTGAAACAGCCATTTTGCCAGGAGGGTGCTTTGCGATCAGAAGAGATGTATTTGAGGATGTGGAAGGATTTGAAACAGGGTTTCCGACTTGGGGTCATGAAGATGTGGAACTTTCTATTAAGCTCTGGTTATTCGGCTACAATTGTTATGTTCAGCCGGAAACGAAAGTACTGCATTTATTTAGGAAAGTACAGCCCTATAAAATCGAAATGGAAGATTACTACTATAACCTATTAAGACTTGCCTATCTGCATTTTAACCCCAGCCGCATTCAAAAAATCCGTAAAATGATGGTAAAGCATACTAAATCAAAAACTCTTGAAAAAAGAGTGATTCAGAATGGAGCAATGGAGAAGAAACAGCTTTATTTAAAGGAAAGGAAATTTGATGATGATTGGTATTTTCGGAGGTTTGGGATTGAGTTTTGAGTAGCGACGAGAGGAGAATTATATAATGAAACACACCGATACTGCCCCATTAATCTCTATAATTATTCTGACATGTAATCAGTTACATTACACAAAAGAATGTATAAATAGCATTTTTCAATTTACTAATGAAAATTTTGAAATGGTTGTAATCGATAATGCTTCTAATGATGGGACGTTAAAATTTCTTGAGACAATACCCCAGACTCATGTCATAAGCAATAAAATTAACAAGGGGTTTGCAGGTGGATGCAATCAGGGATTCAGGGCTGCCAAGGGTGAATATATTGTTTTATTAAACAACGACACTGTCGTTACAGACGGATGGCTTAGCAAAATGCTGAGGTGCCTAAACAATACTCCTTTTGCTGGCATAGTCGGCCCCAGATCAAAGTTTGTTATCATGCCGCAAGCAATCCCCTCTGTTCCATATAATACCATGAAGGATATGCATAAATTTGCATCTGAATGGACAATAAAACATGATTCTCAGAGTTTTGTTGTAAACAATCTCAGCGGGTTTTGTATGTTATTTAAAAGAAGTCTAATTGAGCAAATTGGAGGAATGGATGAGCAATTTAACCCTGGGTACTATGAAGATACGGATTTTTGCATAAGGGCACAGATAAGTGGGAAAAAGCTGCTGGTTGCAAATGATGTTTTTGTTCATCATTTTGGGAGCAGCAGCTTTAAAACAGATAGGAAAAATCGAAAAGAAATAATAAAAAAAAATGAAAAAAAATTTTTTTACAAGTGGAACATGACCAGTCTCTCAGAAATTAACATGGTAGTTATGCGGGAAAAACCATTTAATAGCGATCGTCATTTTATCCCCTATTTATAATTTAATTGTAATATTTTTTGGATAAGCTTATCTTAATTTAATTTTAATAACCTAATGATTTGTAAATATGTGAAGCAATTCTTTCGGAAGACCCATTACTATCAATAAACATATCGTTAATCATTTTCTGTTGATTTCTCATAAAGTCATTAAAGTATTTTTCGTCATATCTTATTTTTTGGATAATAGCAGTTAGTTCATCCTTAGTTCTAACATATGAGAGCTTTACAAAGTTTTCAGGATAATTAGATTGAAATATTTGTATAACAGGTTTATTCATTGCTGCTGCTTCAAAAACAGAGGTTGAAAAATCTCCAATAATAATATCAGCTTGATTTATTAAATCATAAATATTCATATCCTTAAATATTTGGCTTTTCTTCATTAGACCTTTACGAAGATAGATATTACATTCATCGAGTGAAGAATTAGGATGAAGCTTATACATCACCTTAAAACTATGAAACTTACTAATACAACCTAAGAAAAGTGCTAAATTTTCCCTGTTATAGTCTTGTTTCAGTGATCCAGTTAGTATATAAAGAATGGTAAATTTTCCACTTTCCTTTCTCATTATTTGAGATACTTCTCCAATATTCAAATCCTTTCTTATTTGCTCAACCTTTGGATTTCCCAATACTACAGCATTAGGAGCCCCCAGTTTAGCATTTAATATTCTTTTAAAGTAATCCCCCCATAGAAAAACGAGATCTGCTCCTTTAAAATCATGGTCATCTGTATTATCCACACTAATCATTCCATGTTGTATTAAGGTACACAATACAGGCAAACTTGTGGCCTTAATGGCTTTAATGCATCCTGGATTTAAAATAAAGTGAATGCCATATATACATTTGGGTCTTAAATTATCTAGGAGGCTAGTCATAAATAAGTAATCATAGGCGTAAGCCCGATAAAAATTTTCCAAAGTTTTTTTGCGTGAAGCATTTAGACCTATTTCTCCACCAAATTGCCTAATATGACCTGCCAGGTGATTAGTATAGTATTTTTTAGCTTTATTAGTCACACCGTATTCCCTATTTAAAGAGTTATAATCCAATACATTTACATTTTTGGATATTAGAGAAACATTTGGTGAAAATTTGTTATAGATTATGAGATTAACAGATAAGCCTTTTTCTGCAAGGCGATTTGCCACAGGAAAAAGAAGGTACTCATAGTCTCTTCTATAACAGCCAAAAAATAATAAAACATCGGTCAAATATCTATTATCCTGTAATTTAATATTATTACTTTGACTATTAGAGGAATCCTTTTTATATGAACCTGTCAATTCGATACTTTGATGGAGATTTAATATCCCCCTTCTAACTAATAGATCCATATTTTCTTTTATAAAAGCAGGATATTTATTTATTACAGGCTTATTTCCCCCCATTTTATTGGTAAGATTAATTATATTTTGGCCTTGATTGTACAATCCTTTTTCATTTCCCTCTAATTTGGTATAAATATTTTCAAGAATTTCTGACTCAGTTCTTGCATATGACCAGACTCTTAATTCACGTAGCTCACCACTGAAATGTCCATATTCTGACCCTCCAATGATTCCTGATGCATACAAAATTTCTTTCCTGCTTCTCCGTCCTTTTTTAATAAAAATACCGTTTATATATAAAAAGGGAACTTTGTCCCTATACACAACTGCTATATGTGTCCAATTCTTTATTGATGTTGGATAAACTAAGGTAGCAGGTAAATGATTAACTGTATGCTCGAAGACAGAAATCCCATTTCTACCTATTGATATACCGGTGCCTGCTTGAGTTTCTATTTGGCCATGCCCCGGATATATAATATATTTTTGTCCGTGTATACCTGCAATTCCATTAACAGATTCTTTTTTTATTTTATGGTTTGCAGAAGGTTTGATCCAAAATTCGTACGCAAATGAATTTTTAAGGTCTTTAATTATGGGAGAAATGATTATTTGTTCCTTTTTGCTAAAATGAATGATATTATCGGACATCATAACACCTCAATATTTTCTAGCTTTTTAAAAGAAAATGATTTTATACCTTATTAATAAATTGTCATTTTTTATTGTTTGAGTCCATAAATTATTGGATTATATATTGTATTAATGTTTTCAATCTGTTCTGATAAGTCAACCAATCCTTTTTTATCTGATAAAAAGGATTGAACTTGTTTAAAAAATCCTGGTTTAAACTTCATGTCCAAATGATTTGTGAGATTTACTTCTTCTATATCAAAGGAATTATGTTTCATCAAATACAATTTTTCGAGTGGTTGAAGAAAGAATTTGTTTTTATTTGTCATGACTTCTATCCCCCACCTTCCAGGCGATTTCCAATTCGCGTGATAGCTGAATAAAATTTGTTGCGTTGTTACTCCAGAACCTACAAAAATGGATCCTGCAGGGTGCCAGGAAAGTCTACCGGAAGTAAAGAATTGAAAACTTTTAGGTTTTCCTGCGATAAAGAATGCTAAATCTATTACATGTGAAGAATTGGCAAGTATCCAATTCTTTTTTACTTCATCCATTATTGGACTTTTTACAATTTCCTTACTAAGTTCTGTAAAATTAAAATGAATAGATTGTATCGGGTTATCAGTTGTTACAAACTCAAGCAGTTTGTTAACAGATTCATAGAACCTTCTATTGTAGCCTATAAAAAGTCTACAATTATATTGTTGAGAAGCTGCCTGTAACTCAATCAGTTCATTACAATTAATCGCTCCTGGCTTTTCAAGCAATATTTCTTTCACACCATTTTTCATCAGGATAAGCGCAACTTCTTTTATATATTCTATAGATACTGCAACTATGGCCTTTTCAAATTTTGGACTTTCATTCAAGCAATTTTTTAGATTGCCAAATGCAGGCTGTTTTCCAACTACCTCTTTAAAATGTTGAGCTGTTTTCTCTGTTCTTGTAAATACATAAAAAGATTGATTCATTTTTATTAAAACCTTTGCATACTCAATTCCCATATTCCCAGCCCCAACAAGCAATATGTCTTTTAAGTGATTGGACATTCAATCACCTCATAATCTAGGGCACTGGAAAAGAAATGATTAAAGCCTTTAATCATGATTAAATGTAAGTGCTTGGATGTTTCATAATCAGGAAGAGAGCAATTTTTAGTAAGAAACAATTCAGTAACCATTTGTGAAGTAATAGAACTTAGTTTAGGGTACATAAAAGTCTTTTCTATAACATCATTATTATTGTTATCTTCAATTAAGATTTTCCCAAGCAAAGGGTATATTGTCCAAACCTCTTTATTAAATTTATACCTCATAAAGTAAGTGTGGCTTGCCTGATTGTTCGAAGTAATAATTAATTTGTCACCCTTTTTAGTTACCACTGTTAACATACCTAAAATTTCTAAATAACCAACTCTTTTACTTTTAATAACCCTTTCTAATTTACTTGTATCAATGTTAATATTTTGACAATTCGTCAAAAAAGAAAATAAATCGATTAAATGGATGCTATTACAGCCAATACCTAATTCCTTATAATTGACATTACAGGTTAGTTCATTTTTATTGATTTTTTCTTTTAATTCCTTAAAGATCTCTATTGTTCTTAAAGGA
Organism: Bacillus sp. 22-7; assembly: GCF_010628845.1. Classification (NCBI taxonomy): domain Bacteria; kingdom Bacillati; phylum Bacillota; class Bacilli; order Caryophanales; family Bacillaceae; genus Bacillus; species Bacillus sp. 22-7. The sequence continues at coordinate 31,151 of NZ_NJQY01000026.1, forward strand.
CAATTTACCCAACACCCTCCCACTTTATTTTCTTTAAGAAGAGAAGACATTCGTTCATAGTCACTTTCCTTTTGAAATAGAACTTTTTCTAAAATTAGATATTGTATTGAGGATTTATTAAATAATTTTTCTGCAACTTCCAGTCTTACTTTTGAACTTGTTGCAATTATACAAAGATCTATTTCATTAGGAATGTATTCTATATTATTTAGGAAAAAACACTTTTTTCCCGGATAGTCATTATTTTCAAAATACTCGCCCATGCGGTTTAAAGCCTCGTCATTTGGGTCAATTACAAAAATTACAAGTGAAAGATCTGTCAAGAGCAGCCCTTGGAAGTGCCTAAACCCAATATTTCCGCCTCCGATAATTAGTACTGTATTCATCTAATCAATCCTCCGTAATGTAATAATCTACAACCTATAGACCCTTCAAAATTATTTTTTTTATTTGGTTTTTTACTAGAACTGGCGACTGATCTACAGTTGAAATTGTCTCTGAGAGAAAAATATTTCCCTGTTTTATTAATTGATTTATATAATTTTTTTGTGTTAATAATTTCCTTACTATCTGAATGAAGTCTCTCTCATTATTTATCACTTCTCCAGCTTGAGCTTTTGCTAAGTGAGCATTGATTTGATTGTGACTTAGTGAATAATGATATGGAATATTCGGTTGAAGGATCAAAAGTGGTTTGTTAAAAAGCGCAGCTTCTATTCCGGTGTTTGAAGAAATTGTCATTAAACAGTCAATCTGAGCTAAGAAATCGTATAATGGATAATCTAGAGGTAAAATTTTTACATTCGCTTTCTTAACTAATAAAGGATACTCGTATTGATCAGTCCTATGTTTCTTTAATAAAATAGTTATAGGATAATTAGTCGGTATTGCTCTTATCCATTCTTCAATCTGATCATTGGTATAGAGAAAAGGTTGAGAAGTAAAACCCAAGATAAGATGATTGGCTGGTATATTAAGATTTTCATTGAAAGATTCTTTTGAACTGGAATGACTTTTCATTTCATAAAAAAATTTTAAATTTCCAGTTTCAATTATTTTGTCTGGTTTAATATTTCGTTTAATCAGCCAGTTTTTTTGATTTTTCCCCCAAACAAAATAGTAATCAGCTCTCGAAGGAATCATAGACCTATCACCAATTAGTACAATTGGCATATTCACATATGGAATTCGATACTTTTTTGAAAGAAGTCCAAGAATTGTTCCAAAAATGCTTGCTTCTACAGGATCAATAATAACAGCTGGTGCAGTTTTTAGAATTAATTGATCTAAAACATACACCCAGCCAATGATACTCATACAGGCTCTTGGAAACCATTGTTTAAATGATTTCTTACTAAAATAGTAGTGTTTAGGAGCATTTTTTAGGGCATATTCAACCCTTGTTTTTAAAATTTTTTTTTGCTGATTAATTACCTGCCTGTCCATGTTCCTAATTTCATCTTTAAATAAATAACTTTTAATATGCTTTGGAAGATCAGCATGAAATTCTTTTTGAATAGTTCCATATATAGTCACTTCATACTCTCTTAATTGATCTGCAGCAAAATTGTAATAATCATCTGCCAGAAGTATAGAGTTTTTATTTATATTTAATTCTTTTGTAGAAATGTTATCAAAAGTTAATAGCTTTTTGTTAATTTCACCCATAGATACAAACTTCTTCTCTTTACGAAGCTTACTAATCAACTTGGGATTTAGTCGGTTCTGATCAACAAATTGCTGAATATGCGATAAGAACTGTCCCCCTAAGCATTGGACTAACGGTAAGTCAAAAATTTCTAATGAGGAAAAGCAACAATAAAAATCATATAATAAAGAATATTTCAATAAATGGTAATCATTTACTTCTATTTCACCGTACATTAACTATTTCCTCCACTTCAGTTTGTTTTAATTATGTTTTTTTAAAATTTCTTCTATCGAACTTTTTACTATTACCGGCACATTAGTAATAGGTAATAAAGAATCATCAAGAAATTTTTTTGATTTTTCGGTTAATTCAGATGTATACTGCAGATCAAACGATATTCTTTGTACTGCTTGCCTAAGATCCTGGGCATTGTAAATGATTTCACCCGCATTATTCTTAGCTAAATAAGCATTGCTTTCAGAATGATTTAATTGATAATGATATGGGATTTTGGGTTGTAGAATAAGAAGAGGTTTACCTTTAATTGCTGCTTCAAATGCAGTAGTCGATGAAATGGTCATTAAATAATTTATATGAGTTAAAAAGTCATATAATGGAATATCATCAGAAAGTATTTTCACATTCTTTTTCTTATTTAAACGCGAATATCCATATTGATCATTTCTGTGCTTCTTTACTAATATGGTTACTGGCAAATTATCTGGTATAGCATTTATCCATTCTTCGATCTTATCATTGGTATCAGGAAATGGCTGTGATGTAAAACCAATGATCCAATGATCACTTGGAATATTAAGTTTTTTGATAAAATAAGCTTTTGAAATTCCCATTTTTTTACTTTCATAAAAGAAATAAATATTTCCAGTTTCAAAAATATTACTAGCTTTAATCTTTCGGTTTATCAACCAGTTTTTTTGATTTTTTCCCCACACAAAGTAGTAGTCGGCCCGTGAAGGAATTAGGTTTCGATCTCCAATTGTATAAATAGGCATGTTTATAAAGGGAATTTGATATTTTTTTGAGAGCAATCCAAGAATAGTCGCATAAACACTCGCTTCTGCAGGATCAATAATAACTGAAGGTCTCACTTTTAGTAGTAATTGATCTAAAATAAATAGCCAGTTAATGATGTTCATGCTGCTCTTTAATAACCATTCTTCAAATATCTTTGTCTTAAAATAATAATGATTGGGTAGTTTTTTGATTGTGTGTTCCATTTCTTCTTTTAGAATGGTTTTTTGTATGTTAACTACATTATTATTTATCTTTTTTAACTCCTCTCTAAAAAGGTATTCCTTATGTGGTTGTGATATACTATGAGACTCCTTATGACTAACTCCATACAAAGTGACTTCATATTCTGTTAATTGTTCTTTTGCGAATGGGTAATATACGTCTGAAAGTAATATAGCCCTATTATTTTTTTGAATTGTCACAGGAGTAATATTTTCAAAGGATATTAATTTCTCATTGATATCCCCCATAGTTTGAAACTTTTGCTCGTTCATTAGTTTCCTTAAAAGGTGCTGATTTAAACGGTTCCGATCGACAAATTGCTGTATATGTGTTAAAAATTGCCCTGCTAAACATTGTGCTATTGGTAATCCATAAATATCTATTGATGAAAAATAATAAAAAAAATCAAATAATAATGAATATTTTAATAAATGATAATTATTAATCTCTAACTCACCATACATTTCATTCATCCTTTTTACCAAATTGTTAATCCACCGTCTATTATGATATTTTGCCCAGTCATATAACTAGAAGCATCTGAAGCCATGAATATTACTGCTCCTACCATTTCCTTGACTAGACCCATCCTTCCAAGGGGGACTCTGTTTGAATAATTTTGAATAAACCTTTCGTTTTGTCCAGTTTGAATGCCGCCAGGGATTAGAGTATTTACTCGAATATTAAACTCAGCCAAATAAGTAGCCAGATATTTTGTTAATCCTATTACTCCTGCTTTTGAAGCGGAGTACACAGCTGGGGAATTAATTTCTCGATTTAGAAAATAGGAACCACTATAAATTCTATGGTCAGGTCCAACTACTCCGTATATTGAGGAGGTTTGAATAATAGATCCACCCTTTTTATTTTTTATCATCTCTTTACTTACATGTTTAGCCACTAAGAACATCCCATCTAAATTTACGGACATTATGTTCCTCCACTCATCGATTGAATAATCCTCAAATGGAGTATAAAAGGCATCAAGGTCTTTTGATTTTGAAGCTGCATTATTAAAGAGAATATCGATGTCTCCTAACAAAGAGATAACCTGTTCAATCATTTTTTTTACGTCTGTCTCACTCGAGACATCACATGATACACCAATAGCTTTAATACAAAATTTCTTTGAAATCTCTTCTGCAAAAATTTCTGTCTTTTTTAAATCGAGATCAATAATTGCTAAATTGGCACCTTGCTGTGCTAATGCTATCACGCATTCTTTTCCTAAATACCCCAGCCCTCCTGTAATAAGAACATTTTTCCCTTTTAAAGAAAATATATTGCTATAATCATAGCTCATCAATCTTCACCTGCCTTCTTTCAAGTTTTGAGATCTTTCCAGCAATCAACACCTTAATTATATTGATAGTAATTTCATCATCAATAGCTGGAATTTTTGTTTTTATAGAGTGAACAAAATGCCATAACATTCTTTTAAACATTGAAAAATTATCTTTGACTTCAAAACTGTTATAATAATTTTCATTAAATATTTCCATTAGAAAGATAGGCTTCATTTTACCAGTGCAATTGATCTGAACAACATTTGTATTCCTTAAATAAACTAGATACGATTCAAAAAGTCCTGGTTGATACTCTACTGCTGTTGGTTTAAAACTTGTTAAAGCAGAAAACCCTTCAATTAGATGAATGCCATATTTTTCCCAATCATTCACAATTGTTCCTCTAAAAAAATTCACTTGATTATGGTCCATACTCTTTTTGGCTAAGTTAATTTCATTTGAGAATCGAAAACTTGAAGAACTCATTAATTTTCCTGCTTTAATATATGGTGTAAAATAGGAAAGCTCGCCCATATTTAAAGTTAAAGGTTTATCTATAAATACAGGAATATCTTTCTCTAGAAAGAGTTTCGCTATTGGAAGATGGGATTGGTAATCATCCCTTGCAATAATAACACCATCAACTTCTGGGACCATGTCCTCTAATTTTTTTACGGGGTTTTCTATTTTACAAGCTTTAGATAGTCTGTTTGTTAATACCTCATTTTGAGTCCAGCAGTGAGTGACTTTTCCATCAAGTACTCCATAATCCGCCAAATCTCTGACCTTTAAGTAATTGTATATGATATCCCACTCAGACTTTTTCATATTTTCATCGTCATATCCATTAATAATAGCTGAAAAAGAAAAAGGGTGACCATTACCAGGACTTAACCCCACAATTCCGAGTTTTGTCACCAAATAGCCCACCCTCCATCCACACAAATGTTTTGTCCAGTAATATAGCTTGAAGCTTCTGTACAGAGTAAGGCCGTTGCTCCTTTGATTTCATGTGATTTCCCTATTCTGTTTAAAGGATTCTTATCTGCTAGCTGATTCATAAATTGCTGATTTTTCTGTGTATCTGAATGAGGAAATGGACCTGGACTTAAGCAATTTACACGAATTTGATATGGAGAAAGAAAGCTCGCTAAATATTTTGTCATTTGTATAACACCTGCTTTAGCTGCTCCATAACTCGGCGGGTTAGTAAATTTTATACCATCATATATCCGATAGTCTGGTGCTATATATCCATACATAGATGTTATGTTTAAAATAACTCCTTTTGATTTTTTTAATAAAGGTAATGCTGCTTTTACACATTTAAAGACAGATGTTAAACTCATATCGATGTCATATTGCCAATCTTCTTCTGAAATACTTTCAAAAGAGTTTTTATTACCAGACCAAGCATTATTAACTAAAATATCTAACTGTCCAAAGCTCGATTCGATATTTTGAAAGGCTTTTTCTATACTATCTGAATTAGTTACATCCACTTCTATAGCAAAAAACTGGTTTTTTATATTCATTTTTCCCTCTAAAAACTTGCATTTCTCTTCACATTTTGAAAAGTTTCTGCTCCCAATAATCACTTTTGCCCCTAACTCGGCAAGTGTTTCTGAAATTGATGTTCCTAGATAACCTGCTCCTCCTGTTACAAAAGCCACTTTACCCTCAAGAGAAAATAAGTTCTTAAGACTATTATCCATTGTTCATTCTCCTTTCTATAAGAATCTCAGCTAACCAAAAGTCGATTTCTTCATCTATATCTACTGCTCTTTCTTTTGGAATTATTACTCCTCCTGTATTTTCATCCAGAAAAATTTCACTTTCTTCCCTAATTGTATTTGTAAAAAAGGCATAGACTGCACCATTAAGTTGATAGGCCGTCGGTAATTTTTGACGAGGCAAGAAAGGATTTGCTTCTTCGATAAATGTTTTCGGAGTTTCCCCATCTAATGTCCAGGCTCTCATTGGATTTAATTCAGCTCTTGAAAAAGTTGCTACAGACTTATACCCTTGCTTATTTGTGATTAAAAGATCTAAACATTTATAGATATCCTCTTTGGACCGAAGCGGAGAAGTAGGTTCCAAGTAGATCATTACATCATAGGCTTCATCCTTTTCTTTTAAAGTTTTAATGGAATGCTTTACTGCGTCTATTGGCAGAGAGTAGTCTCCTGATAACTCTTCCGGCCTATTAATGACTTCTGCGCCAAAATACTGAGCCACAATAGAAATATTTAAATCATCTGTAGATACAACCACCTTATCAATTTCAGGTATTTCTTTTACTAAATCTAGAGTCCAACCGATAAGCGGTTTATTACAAAGTAATTTTATATTTTTGTATGGTATCGACTTACTTCCACCCCTTGCTGGTACCAAAGCTATTATTTTTTTGTTTTTATACATTTTAACCACTCCATTTTTTATTTGTAGGGGTTTTTATTTATTAACTTCCATTTATCTATTGGTTCTTTTAAAACTTGTCTAACATGCGATTCAGGGTAACTTAATACATCATATGGATTTGAGGTTACGTTCTTTTTTGCTTGCAAAACTTTGCTTATAGTTTGGATAATTTTATTTTGATCATATGGAGCCTTTTCTACATTACTTCCCTTTTCTCTTCCTTGTTGGCGATTGCCTATTAAGACAAATGGAAGGCCAAAAAAAGGAGCTTCTATAATCCCGCTACTGGAGTTACCGATTAATACGTTAGCCTGGCTTAATAAAAACAAATAATCATGTTGAGGTATGGAATAATAAAAAGAAGTAACATCCTTATTAGAATCGCAAAATTCTATTATTCTTTGATTAAATAACTGTCCTCCGGCATCACTGTTAGCTCCTATGAAAATTAATTGTTCATGTCTAAATGATTGTAAAGAGTTTAATAAAATCTCTACTTGTTTTTCAACTGAGACTGAATCCCGAGTATCAGGGTGAAATGCGATTAAGAGTAGGTTTTTATTTGATTGGATATTATAATGGCTCCTAAGAAAGGCATTTTCCTCGGGATGCTTATTCTTAACCTCTTCAATCTCAGTTTTTCTTAGACTTCCTATAACATGTATCCTCCAAGCTTCTTCCCCCATATTAAGTAATGTTTGAGATGATTTTTCAGAAGAAACAAAATGAAGGTGTGCTAATTTTGTAATAGCATGCCGAATAGAATCATCCGCAGATCCGCTAATTTCTCCACCATGAAAATGAACAATAGGAATGTTTAAATAATGGGCTGCAATTGAAGCTGCAAGCATTTCACCTCTATCCCCTAAAACAAACAGATAATCAGGATAATTTAATTTTAATATATCTGAAAAATACAATATTCCTAATCCTAACGACTGAGACATGGAGATATTATTATCTCCTTTTACTAATATTGATGGAGAGGCTTTAATGTGTAATTGATCCTCGTTAATTTGTTGAATGGTGTTACCATACTCATTAAGCAGATGCATACCAGTTACTATCATAGAAAGGCCGAATTCAGAGTCTTTATCAATATTCAGCAAAAGGGAGCGGTAGATTCCGTAGTCTGCCCTAGTCCCTGTCAAGCAAATAATATTTTTCTTAGTCATCTAAATCACTCCATAAAAGAGGTTCATATTTCTTTTTAGGGAGTCTCAAAACTTTCCCAATCACTTTTTCAAATTCATTAGCCTCTACTCCAGATAATGGGCGTAGAGCAACAATATGTTTTTCCGTAATAACGGTGCCAGCAGGAGCATTTTCCTTCAAATAAAGGCTCCTTCTTACTAATGGCCTAAGCATTTTTTCATCTTCTGTTAACATCTTTCGATTTGTTCCCAGTGATATTTCCGTAAGCCTTACTGATCGAACCATTTCTTTAAATTCCGCAATATCAGCGGAAGCATAGTGGTCCGGGCCAGGCAATGACTTGTCAAGAGTAATATGCTTTTCAATAACCTTTGCTCCTAAAGCAGCGGCAGCAATTGGAACGTGTGTTCCTATTGAGTGATCAGAATAGCCAATCAAATAAGGATATCTGTGTAAATAATCACTAATAACTTTTAAATTTATTTGTGAGTGTGGCGCTGGATAACTTGAGGTGCAATGAAGGATGCAAATTTGTTGATTCTTATTCAATGACATTAAATAATTGATAGTTTGGTCAATTTCAGAAAGCAAGGACATACCTGTAGAAAGAATAATCGGTTTACCTGTATTAACGATTCGTTTTAATAGAGGAAAATTTGTAAGGTCACCACTTCCTACTTTAAATACATACACCCCTAGCTGTTCTAAAAAATCAACACTTTTATTATCAAATGGGGTAGCTAAGAATAAAATTTTATTATTATCACAGTATTTTTTTAACTCGATAAATTCGTCCTGAGATAGCTCCAATTTTTTCAGCATTTCATGCTGATTCTTTTCTTTTGTTTTTTTTTGATAATCGGCTAATTCTGCTTGTTCGGTTGTAAGATCCTCAGTATGAAACATTTGAAACTTTACGGCATCTGCACCTGCACTCACTGCCTCATCTACTAGTTTCTTTGCTAATTGAATAGATCCATTGTGATTTACTCCAATTTCAGCAATAATAAATGTTCTGCCGTTACGATCAACCACTATATCATTTAATCGAATTTTCATTGTCTATCCCTCATTTATAATTTCTGAAAGACTAGTGATGATATACCTTTGTTCCTCTTGGCTTAATTTATTAAAAAACGGAAGTGCTAAAGAATGATTAGCTAATCGTTCGCTCTTAGGGAAATCTCCCACTTTGGTTTGATAAAGTTCTTTATAAAAGGATTGTAAATGAATGGAGGGAAAATAAGGTTTTGTATGAATGCCTCGTTCTAGAAGTTTTTTCATCACATTATCACGACTAATGTTTTCAGGAATCATTACTGGGTAAACAAACCAACTAATCGTAGCCTTATGATGATTTTTCAAATAAGTTACAGGGACACAATGTTCATCGATGAGCTTATTGTAATGTTTTGCAACCTTTTCCCTTTTTGATAATATTTCCGAAAGTCTTTCCATTTGAGCTATCCCTATTGCAGCATGAATATCCGACAGTCTATAATTGTATCCCAGCCTTTCATGCACTAACCATTCATTGCTTAGGTTTCTTCCTTGATTCCGAAGGCTAGCAGCAATTTTGTATATCTCCTGATTATTAGTTACTAACATTCCCCCTTCACCCGTAGTTATTTGCTTATTAGGATAGAAAGCAAATACACTTACATCCCCAAATGTTCCTGCCTGTCTTCCATGCCAAGTAGCCCCAAGTGCTTCACAGGCATCTTCAATTATCTTTAAATTATGCTTCTTGGCTACTGCTTCTATTTTATCCATATTGCATGGGTGACCGAATATGTGTACGACCAAAATAGCTTTCGTCCTATCCGTAATAGCACGTTCTATTAAATTTTCATCCATAACAGGCGCATCAGGGTGTACATCTACGAAAACAGGTGTTACCCCTTCATACAGCAAACAATTACTAGAAGCCACAAAACTGTACGGGGATGTAATGACTTCATCCCCTTTTTTTAGCCCTAACGCCTTTACAGCAACATGTAATGCACTTGTTCCACTGTTCATTCCTACTGCATACTGAACTTCTAATAATTCTTTAAATTTCTCTTCAAACTCCCTAACTTTATCCCCTAAACTTAATTTCTCTGAAACAAGTACATCAATTACATATTTCATCTCTAAATTAGTTAGGTCTGGTTTAGATAATGGGATATTCATAATCAATCTCCTTTAAAAATTCGTCTTTCACATTATATGAGAATAAAAGTTTTCCGATTGCATCAAGAGCCTATTAAAGAGAAATTTATATATATTTCTAATAAAATGTATGAATTCACTAACTCCCTTTCCAAAAACCAACATAATATACTAAAGACGAACTGTGTTTCTACATTTATCTATAGGAGGTCTTAGTATGAATAACCATTCTTCAATGACCAATTTTGAACTAATTAATCATTACAAAAATAAGGTCATTCTTGTAACAGGAGGCACCGGTTCCATTGGTAGTCAAATAGTAGGAGAATTAGTTAAGTATTCCCCTGGAAAAATTATTATCTTGAGTAAAGACGATAGTAAGCAATACCTGATGAAACAGAGATTCAAAGAGAATAAAGATATATTTTATTTACTTGGTGATATTCGTGATTATCAAAGAGTTGAATATGTATCCAGAGATGTTGACTATATATTTCATGCAGCTGCATTAAAACAAGTGCCTACTTGTGAAGAAAACCCTGATGAAGCGATAAAAACCAATCTATTAGGTAGTCTAAATATTATTGAAGCGTCAATTAAGAATAATGTTAAAAAAGTTATTAATATCAGTACAGATAAAGCGGTTAATCCGACTAACACAATGGGAGCAACAAAGCTTTTAGCAGAAAAACTTTTTAAACAGGCAAATATGAAATTAAATAATACTTCCACAAAGTTCTCTTCTGTTCGCTTTGGTAACGTATTAGGTTCTCGAGGATCTGTCATACCGCTTTTATTAGATCAGCTATTAAAAGGTAAACCATTAACGATTACAGACCTTAATATGACACGTTTTTTTATGTCAATACAAGACGCCGCTGAACTTACATTAAAAGCAGGAGTTTATGCGGAAGGTGGAGAGACATATATCCTTAAAATGAAAGCATTGAGACTTTCAGACTTAGTTGATGGCTTAAAAAAATTTTCAGAACAAAGGCAATTGACAGCACCTGATGTCCAAATCATTGGAAGAAGACAAGGAGAAAAATTATACGAAGAATTAGCAACTGAATCTGAACTAAAAGAAATCTATGAATCTGAAGATTTGTTAGTAATTTCATCCAAGTGTCCTAATACTACTATTTTCAATAAAATCAGCTTATCTGATTATCGATCTGATAAAGTGAGTATGATTAGCCAAGAGGAGATTCTACAGATACTTAAAGGACTGGAAAAAAAATGCACTGGGGAATAATTGGATCTGGCGGTCATGGAAAAGTAGTTCTCGAAGCAATAAAATCACTTTATCCAGATTTTCAAGTAACATTTTTCTCTAAGGTTTTACCTGAACACTCTTTTTTTCATCCTTATAGAACGATGGTTGATCATGAAGATATAATAAAGCTATCCGAACATTCTATTGATTCTTGGCATGTAGCAATTGGTGATATAATTACACGGGAGAAAAAGATACATCAGTTAAAAAAACAAAAACTTCTTACTCCCCCCATTTTTCACAATCATTCAATTGTAAGTCCTACAGCTTCTGTTAATGAAGGTACATTAATAAATGCAGGGGCTATAATTAACGCTTCTGCATTCATTGGCAGAGGGTGTATTATAAATACTTCAGCAAGTATTGATCATGATTGTATAATTAAGGATTTTGTAAATATTGGACCAGGTTGTCATTTAGCTGGACATGTTATTGTTGGGGAAAAATCTGACTTAGGAATTGGTGTTTCGGCAGTACCAAGTGTAAAAATTGGGAAAGGCTGCATTATAGGGGCAGGGTCTATTGTTGTAGAGGATATACCTGATTTTAGTTTAGCATACGGCGTTCCTGCTAAAGTAATAAAGAATATAGAGAAAAGAAATTAAGATTCTTCAGTTCAAAATAAATTAGGTTGTATGTATATAACCTAATAAGTATATTTTCTGGACAAATTTTATTATCACGATATTTATTTACATTAAAGTGAGAAAATAAATAGAGGTTATTCTTACAAAAAAACACTGCCAGTAAATTTGGCAGCAGACAAATGGAATATATTTATTTTCCCAAACTAATAATGCAGCTTTTGTTTTCACATTGACTGCTTTACTCATGCTAAACTCTCATTGATTATTTATCGATTTTGTAATTCCCAATCAAAGCCTATACTTGGAGAATTCCATGAAATCCGTTTCTCATCAGGAATTACAGCATTATATGATTCTGTTGTAAAATAAATAATTACTGCAGGCTTTTCCCCTAATACTCTATAACCGTGCGCTACTCCTTTTGGAATCAGAAGTAAAATCGGGTTTTCTTCTCCCATATAATAAACGTCTGTTTCTCCTTTAGTTGATGAATTTACCCGTAAATCATATAAAACCACCTGAGCATTTCCCGAAGGAAAGAACCAAAGATCATCTTGCTTCTCGTGATAATGAAAAGCCTTAATCACACCAGGATAGGTCATGGACCATGAAGCCTGACCAAATTTAGTTAGGAGTTCTTGTTCATCGTCACGTACAAGCTCTGCAAAAAATCCGCGATCATCACAATGCTTAATTATTTTTTTTACTTTAACACCATTTATCAACGAAAATTCTCCTTCCGAATATAATCCTTTAATGCTTCTTTCCAATGCCTTAGAGGGTTTATTCCTTCTCTTATTAGTGAGTTATGGCCAAGTACAGAAAACTTTGGTCTTTGGGCTATTGCTCCGAAATTTTCAGATGAAATAGGTTTTATTTTATTATGATCAAAATTTTTTTCGATAAAAATAGCTTTTGCAAAATCATACCAGGAACAATATCCACTGTTGGTGACATGGTATATTCCATTTTTTTTATCAAGTAAACGTATGATAGTTTCTGCCAGATCGTTAACATAAGTTGGAGAACCTATTTGATCATTAACAACCCGAATTTCTTTATCTCGATAAGCAAGATTTATCAGTGTATTGACAAAGTTCTTCCCTCCATGGCCATAAAGCCAGGAAGTACGAATAACTGTACCATTACATAGATTTATGGTTAATTGCTCCCCCAGCCACTTGCTCATTCCATATATGGATTGGGGATTAGGAATTACGTTTTCTTGGTATTCTGCTTTACTATTTCCGTCAAAAACATAATCTGTACTAATATAAATAAGCCTTGCACCTACTTTACTAGATGCATTAGCAACATATCCTGTACCCAGCCCATTTATATTAAATGCCTTCATAATTTGTGTTTCACATTGATCAACAGCCGTATAAGCTGCTGTATGAATGATTACATTGGGATTGATCAAACTTACTATGTTATCAACTTCATCCTTTCTCGTAATATCAAGCTGGGATTTTCCTAAGCCATAAACTTGATAGCGGCCGCTTAATTGTCTTACAAGCTCTCTGCCTAACTGCCCTTCTCCGCCAGTAATAATAATTTTCATTCTTTCACTTTCTTCCATTAGCTTTGCTGCAATACCAATCCAATGTTCTAATTAACCCATCTTCAAAAGTAACTTCTGGTTTCCAGCCTAAATCCTTAAGTATTTTTGTTGAATCTATTGAATATCGTCTGTCATGTCCTTTTCTATCAGGGACCTTTATTACCTGAGCCTGCTCTTTTCCTAGTTTATTTAAGATCATTTCTATTACTTCTATGTTAGTTTTTTCCTCTGACCCTCCAATATTATATACCTCTCCTGGCTTTCCACTTTCGAGGACCATGCGTATTGCCCTGCAATGATCTTCAACATATAGCCAATCCCGAATGTTTTGACCGTCACCATAAAGAGGAATCTTTTCATGCTTTAGGAATTTTGTTATTACCTTTGGGATTAGTTTTTCTTTATGCTGCATTGGTCCGTAATTGTTGCTGCATCTGGTAATATTAAGATTCAGCTGATGTGTTTTAAAATATGACCTTACCAACATGTCTGCCGCAGCTTTGCTTGCTGCATAAGGATTGTTTGGTGCTAGTGAGGTTTTTTCGGTGAACGGGGCTTCATTCGGTTTTAGTGAACCATACACTTCGTCAGTAGAGATTTGAACCATTTTGTCTGCCTTTCCAGCCAGAACCGCTTCTAACAAGTTTAATGTACCAGTAATATTTGAATGAATAAAAGGGTACGGATCATCTATACTGCGGTCTACATGTGACTCGGCTGCAAAGTTAATGATTGCATAATATTTATGTGAAATAGATAAATTCAGTTTTTCTTTATCTCCTATATCACATTTAATAAAATGATACCGTTCTGAGTCTTCAAACTCTTTCACATTTGCTGGGTTAGCGGCATAGGTTAATGCATCTAAATTCGTTATTTCATAGTTTGTATTTCTTAATATATATTCAATAAAATGGGCACCTATAAACCCAGCTCCTCCTGTTACCAGCAGTTTCTTTCCCAATGTTTACCCTCCTCTAACTCTTTGCTGTATATCAGCTGGTTTGTCTTAAATAACGATTCATGGGTTCCTGCATCAATCCACCAGCCGTTAAAAATATCGTATTCAAGAAGATTGTTCTTGATATATAAATTATTTACATCAGTTATTTCAAGCTCATTTCGAGACGAGGGATTTATTTGTTCAATATAATTAAAGACCAGTTGATCATACATATATACTCCTGTTACACATAATTCTGTTGGAGGGTCTTTTGGCTTTTCAATAATAGAAAGAATCTTATTATTTTTATTAGGATCGATTTCTGCAATCCCATATCGGCTCGGGTCATTAACCTCCTTTAAAATGACTCTTGCTCCAACTTCTTGTTGTTCAAAACAACTTATAAAAGGGGTTAATGTGTCTTCAAATATATTATCTCCTAATATCACAATGAATTTTTCCTTATTAGTAAACTTTCTCGATAAATATATTGCATCTGCTATACCCCTGCCTTCTGCATGTTGGATTTGATATTCTAGATTAACACCTAGACCTTCTCCAGTTCCTAGCAGGGTTACAAAAGAACATAAGTCGCCTTTATTAGTGACTATTAAAATATCTCTAATACCAGAATTCTTTAATTTAATGATTGACCAGTAAATCATTGGATACCTACCTACTGGAAGTAAGTGTTTATTTATTACATGTGTAAAAGGTTGTAGTCGTGAGCCCTGACCAGCAGCAAGAATTATCCCTTTCATTAATTCCTCCCCCAAAATATTTATAGTGATTCAACATATAGAGAAAAAAGAAGGGTCTCCCCTTCTTCTATAAATCTAATAATCTTTTAAATTAATCACCAGTAATGTCAGGGAAAGTAATACAATCTTGTGTTTCTAACTCATCATCCGGTACAAAACCTGCAATTGGAACGAAGGTGATTAAATCTGTTACACCTGTGATATCACTTAGAACTATAGTGTAAAAGTCATCTCCACTTCCTGGAGTTTCAACTAATGTTAAAGTAAATTGGACTGTTCGATTAATAGTGCCTGGATCCGCAAAGCTTACTGTCCCTGTGCCTTCCACAGTCAAAAGCGTAATCGAGCCAGCAACCTCAGTACATTCTGGTAAGCCAATTTCATCTGCTCTAAAAACAAAGCTTTGGTCTACAGTACCAGTTGTTAGTAGAGTATCCTCTACAATCCATTCAATTGTACTTCCAGCCAAAGTACAGTTGTCACAAATATCAGCGTTTAGTTCAGTAGTGTATTCACCAGCAAGTAAATCATCAGCAAAAATTGCGGGGTTAAATACAAGATCTACCGGTCCATCAAGAGCCTCAGTATCCACAAACGCCTGACAGTCACAGTTGTCACGAGGGAAGAAGTCACATTGTGCAGGCCACTCGAATTCCGGACATACGCCGTTAGTAGGAAGTTCAATATCATTTGGACGCGGGTAGCAGAATTTAGCTAGGACTTCTAATTTTACGTCTGCTTCTACTTGAATTTCGAAACAGATGTCCAGCATTACTTGAAGTCCAAGGTCTGGGTCTCCAGTTTCGATGAAGTTAGTGTCACAGTCTAGTGAAATTAAACGGCAGAACACATTATCAGCTGTAAACGGTTCTGGAGCACAGACAACTAGACGGCGGGATTCACTGATAGTCGGACGGAATTGGCAGATGATAGCGCCTGTGCTATCAAAAATGGTAATGAGTGGTCTGATAGTGAAGATGACTTTTACAATTGCTACTTCTACTAATCTGCCACCAAGAGTAATTTCACGTCTTTCGATTCTGGAAGATACTGTGCACAATGCGTTTCCACCGGTATCTGGAGGAGTCAGCGGGAAGAATCC
Organism: Bacillus sp. 22-7; assembly: GCF_010628845.1. Lineage (NCBI taxonomy): Bacteria > Bacillati > Bacillota > Bacilli > Caryophanales > Bacillaceae > Bacillus > Bacillus sp. 22-7. Next base: position 47,308 of record NZ_NJQY01000026.1, read on the forward strand.
TCCTACATCCGGAACCTCACATGTTACATCCAGCGGTGTTCTTCCTTCAGCAACCGCTGCAGCGACTGCAGCTGCGCAATCATCCGGCAAGGTTATTCCTGTGTCTGTAGAGATAGCATCAAAAACCCAGTCATATACCTTGGATACCCGAATACATTCTTCTTGAACGTTATTAGGAGTCAATTGGGATCCTCTAATAGGTTTCAAGCAAATCATCCTTTCTAATAGGTTGTGTTTTCACTTCATAGTATGGATATATTTAGAATTGTGTTCTAATCAAATAGCCTGTTTTTGTTGATTCTCACGAATTCGGTCTCTTCTTCATATATATAGGTGTTACAAATGCAATTGATAAAAGGAGACTGTACACATGACCTATTCCGTTTTTATTGATGGTGAACTTTTAGGCAGAGCTCTCTATCAGTCAGCAGTTAGCCTAGCATTATTTTGTGAGCAGCAGGGATTTGAAGCAGTTATTGATCAAACCAAAGAAATCATTAAAATTGAAACCGGAAGAAAGCAGCACCCTATCTCAATTTCATCTCGTTCAAAGAACCAGCCGAGCAAGGAAGCTGTTCTAAAATTGAATGATATCCTTAAAGCTGAGGGTTTGGATCTTTTGAATGAACCAAGTATCACAATATTTTTGGATAGCATTGACCAGCAGTATTCTGATCAGCAATTGATCATTGAACATAATGTTCTTCTTGATGAAAGGCTAAAAAATCTTCTAATTATAGAGTTCAATAAAGCAAAAATGCCTTTTGTTTTAAATGAAAAGAAAAATTTAGCTGCTGATGGGAAACAGCAATTAGCCATCAGATCTCAATTTAAGGATAATGATCGGCTAATATTAAGCATATCTCGTGCGTTTATCAGATACTGCAGCGTTAAACCAACTGCAACTAATTCAGCAATAGTGCCAATGCCACTTATAAAGTCCTGGATAAGCTCCTTGTTAGATCAAGCATCACTGCCTAAAACACAAGAAAAAAAAGCAGCACCACAGGTTCCTGAAAAAATCATGAAACCCGAAAAGAATAAAAATATCTCAGCAGTCAACAGTCAAGACCTACGATTAAAGAAAGCAAATGCTGAAGTTTTCCTAAATTACACAATGCTCATTCCAAGACCGGATGATGAACAAAAAGAGTATATGGTGAACGGTTCAATCATAATGAAAAACACTGGGGATCTCGAATTAAAAAATCCTGTCATTTGTATAAAAGTACCCGCTGAACCTGGGGTCTCTTTACAGGGTCAGATTCTGCCACCTAAACTTGTTGCAGGTCTCGCCATGAAGGGCAGTGACGGAGAAAAAGGCTGGAAATATGTATATGATGACTGGAGAGAAAGGGTGAAAACCAAAGGAGAATACTGGATTACTTCCATTCAGGATTTAACCATTCCACCCGGAGGTTCTGAGGTATTTAACGGATTAAAGGTCCTTATAAGAGAGCCTAAAAATTCTTCGGTCGGTATCCATGCATTTGTATATTTTAATGAAGGGCAACAACAATACGCTTCCAACAACACCATTTCACTTTCATTTTAAGCCTGTGTAATACAGGCTTTTTATTTTGCACAATCTGATCATCAGCACATAGGATAATACCAAATGCTCTAATTGTAAGGTCAGGAGGGCACATCATGTTGAATGCACCTTTCATAAAAGAAAATGGGAAACATGACAATAGAATTCTTCAGCAAAAGGTTATTTACCTTACTGCTGAAATCTCAAAATATAAAAATAAGATTAAGGATTACCAGGAAAATTATCATTACAGTCAATTTGAAACCTTGAAAAATGAAAACCAATATTTAAAGGAACAAATACAAAAAAAACATCAGAATGAATTAGATATTAAAGAAGAACTTAATTCTGCAATCGCCCACTATAAAAAGAACCTGAAAGAACTTTCTTCTAAAGAAGCAGATTACCTTGTTAAGATTGAAACACTAGATGAACAGATCCGGAAAAGTGAGAAGCTCATTTTAACCCTGCAGGAACATAACACCTCTATACGCCAGGAAATTGAAGAGTTCCAAAAAAATAGACTCTACCTGCATAAACAACTTTCAGAAAAAGATTCTCAACTTAATAAGTTGAAGAATGAGAATGAACAACTCCAATCAAACAATAATGAATTTAAAGACTTAATTGTTAGCTTGAGAGATGATCTGAACAATTACTCAAATCAATTAGCGACAATTGAAGAAGATGATCAGCTTATTATAGACGACCTGCAATATAACCTATCCAGACAAAAAGAAGAAAATGACCAGCTTCTTCTTGATATCCTGGAATACCGTACTTTAATTAGTGAATATGAAGATAAAATAATGAAAAATGAAACATATATAGAAGAATTAAAAATAAAAGAAGATACAAACCTTCACCTTCAACAGCAAAATGAGCAGCTGCAAGAATTAAACAGGGCTTTATATGGAGAAAAGGTGCTGATGGAGCAAGTACAAAAAGAAATAATTGCTCAATTACTATTAATTAGAGATGAGATCAAGGAATATCCCAACTCCCCTTTTAGTTCGGATGTTATATCTAACTGTAAACTTGGCGGCAATGCTAAAAAATAGGTTAAGTGCAGAAAAGTTAGTAAATATCAGAAAGGAGAATGAACATGCTCCGCAACCATACTCCCAATATGGATAGCCAGATACAGCAGAAAATCACTGACCTAAAATCAGAATTAGCCAAATATCAAACCATCCTCAGCCCCTCTTTTAAAAGAAAAGACTCAACAGAAGGCGAAAATAACATAAAGCAAATTAATGAATTGATCAATAAAAATGATGCTTTGAGAAAGAAATTAGCTTTACTGTCTGAAGAAAATAAAAAACAAAGGTCATATTTGCATAATTTACAGAAGTCAGTTTATGAGCTTCATCATAAAGATTTAACAGATGAACTTTTTATTAAAGAAGATAAAGAGTTGCTTTACAAATTAGAAAGACGAATTTATGAGCTTGAATTAGCGTTTTGGGAAATGCTTTGTAGAATTGAAAATTTGGAAATGGAAAATGGAAGGTTGATTCAAGTTCCCAAAAATGAAAATTCATCTCAATTATTCCATAAAACAGCTTGCGGTGACCCTAGCAATGAGATGATTGTATTAAAGGAAAAAAAGAGGTTTGAACAATTAGTTAGTATAGAAACAAACACAGTAACAGCCTTAAGCAATCCAAGGATTCATAAAAAATCATATAATGAAGCTGACATTATTAATTCACACAATTTAGAGTATGAAAAAGTTTTAAAACAATTGGAAAGCAAAATCTTATCACTAGAAAATAAAATAAATCAGCAAGAATAATAAACACGCCTTCGAAAGGAGTCGTGTTTATTTTCTGATTATTAAAGTGGATACCTCAATACTCATATCTTTTGTAAGCTGCTTCTCTCAGTTTGTTTTAGAATGCTTATATTGGGGTAATCAGAAGCGCAGCAAAAGCCAAAAGCGCAAAAAAGATGCACCATTCTGGCATGGTGCACATTTTTTGCATTCTTAGCAGTTAGCCTCCAAAAGCCTCCAGCACATCCTTCACTTCTTTTATATCAACCTCATCTGGAATAGCCTCATGAAGGAGCTTCTCCTCTTTAAATGCAGGAGTCTGGACAGGAACATAGCCTGATTGCATCATTTTCTTAATTTCATGAATTTCTGAAAGTATAATATCACTGTTCATATTTTTTGGATGAAGATAGCTGTTCAAAGCTGATAGAACTAAATGGATCAGCGTATTATTATTGGAATGATAGTCGACTTGTTCCTGTATTTTCTTTGAAACTTTTACAGATGCTCCAGTTTTGACATCAATGAACTGATCAGGGATGGTTAATGCGGTCTTATTAACATAGTCGGTATAGGTTCTGAACATTTCCATCATCCTTAACCTTTGGTTGTCATAATGTGATTACTTCCTTGATCTCTTTTAAGTTGATTCATTTTTGCCAGAATCATAAGACCAAGGACATTTAATTTCTCCATATTTTCAGGAAACATCAATTCAATTGGCCTTCCTCTATCCGACCATTTCGCTGCAGCTTCCTGAATTTGCTTTTGGGCAAGTTTGGCTGCTCCACCAACAGCAATATAACGGACAGCTCCTTTAATCTCTGATGAACTGCTCCTCACCCGATCAAAATGCTCCAGGTATTTAATTGCCATTGCCTTCAGCTGCGGCAAAATGTATTTGCTGATATCCTTTCTGACCCCTGCGAAAGGCTCGACATACCACCCTGAGGGTCCTTCTGCCAATTTCTCCTCCAGTTCGGCACGGGAGTCAAATCGGTACATTTCCTTTTTACTCACCCTTTGAATGATGTGATCAAGAAACTGATTAATACCGAAAGGCTCCCCCTCTACAGATGCGACAGGCTTATTATTTTTAATACCGACAAAGTCGACTGAGTCTCCTCCAAGGTCGCCAATGATGATTCCTTTTTGAGATTCTTTAACAAGCTCTTCATCCTTGATCCCCAAGGTTTCCTGATCTCTGGTCAGCCCCAGATAGGCACACGCACCTTCAGCTCCGACAATGACATCATTGATTATGACTTTAACGGTTAACTCTTTTGGCTCAGAAAGTCCGGGAACTTTATGAAAGACAATCGTATGTGTTCCAGCTAATTTGTCTTTTAGGCGGGTTTTTCTTTCTTTATACTGTGTTGTGGGAAGAGAAACAGCTAATTGATCAATAGAATACGTGATTTCTGTTTCTTCCGGATGTTGAAGAACTGCATGATAGCCTGCAAGGCCGAACAGCAGCAAATAGGTTCTGTCTTCATCAGCTTTCTGGTTATTGAATGCAGTCAGGCTTACGTCCCGCTGTTTAGCCGCTCCTTTGCCGATATAGAATATTTCCCTTCGATCCACAACGGCCTGGCTCTTTACCTCCACAATTAAATTATCTTCAAACACTAAATCATCGTCGTCGTATGGCTTTTCGTAAAATTCTTCATCAAAAAGAGCAATAGCATTTGGAATTTGATATTCCGAAAGAATACCATTTTCAGAAGCTAATGCCTTATACCAGCTGTTTCCGATATCTACAGCAAGAAAATTGTGTCTATTCATTTCTCCTCACTCCTCCTTTTGAATCTTATGCGTGATAGAAGTCCAATTGTGCCCGTACATATTTAAATTTTATCTCAGCCTTTCAGACTATCAGCGGAGAGTAGAGTAAGAAACTGATTTCGAAGGGATTGCTTACGCTATCTCTTTTACTTTCAGTTCCTCCTCATCAAACCGTACGTGAGGTTTTCCCTCATACGGCTTTCCGACGTTCTTCTTTCTTTGGCTTTACGGTATCTAACGAGCCAATTTCACCAAAATATGTTCAACTTCTTTACTTACGTCCTTTAGATTCCCATGTTTCTTACGATTGTTCCTCTTCTTGTTATAAAACAAAGCGAGGCGTTCTAATACATACCAATCAATTCGATTGAGCCATTTCTTTCCTAGGGGTGATATTTGGTAATAGTTCTTGAAACCTTGAAGTTTCTTATTCAGCCCTTTCACTAATTCACCGATATCCAAGTAAAGCTTATTTCTTGGCTCAGTATAGGCTTTTATCTTTGCCCGCATTTTCTTCATTGCGTTTTTCTTTGGTATATGGGACATTACATGTACCGTGCTTCCCCCTTTTAATCTCTTTGGAAACTTTCGATTATGAAAACCAAGAAAGTCAAATCCGTCTATATCATTCCACAGATTAACTAATCTTGATTTATCTCGATTAATAGAAAGGTCTAGTTTTCCCATTATTGATTGAATGACTTGAATACTTTCCAGTGCCTGTTGTTTGGTTTTACTCATGATGACGAAGTCATCTGCGTAACGTATTAATTCTCCTAGGTGATTGAACTTCTTTTGCCATAAACTATCCATTGTGTTCAGATAGATATTTGCTAGTAACGGAGAAATTACACCGCCTTGCGGAGTTCCAGTTATTGGATTTCTTATCTTTCCTTCTTCCATAATGCCCGACTCTAGCCATTTCCGAATTAATTTCAAGACCCGTCGGTCACTAATTCGTTGCTCCAGCATTTTCATCAATTTTGCTTGATTGATGTTGTCAAAATACCCTTGGATATCGACGTCTACTACCCAAAAGCAGTTTCTGCTTGCTTTTCTTATTTTGGCTATTGCTTGGTGAGCGTTACGTTCTGGACGAAAGCCAAACGAACAGTCATGAAAATCAGCTTCAAAAATTGGTTCAATTACCATTTTCATTGCCATTTGTGCCACTCGGTCTTTAATGGTTGGTATTCCTAATGGACGTTTCTTTCCATCATCCTTCGGAATATAGGTTCTTAGGACTGGACTTGGGTGATAGGTTTTCTCCTTCAACTCTAAATAGAGTTCGTTCATAAACTTCTTTTCACCGTAATCCATAACGATTTGTTCAATCGACTGTCCGTCGACACCTCCACTTCCTTTCTTACGTTTCACACGTTGCCATGCCTCCCATAGAATATCAGGACGATAAATTTTGTCATATACTGCGTGAAATCTACGAGTTGGACTCTCCTTGGCACAAAGATATAACGTCTTCCAGAGTTCTTGAGCTTTTGCATTGTTGGTGTAGTTAGCCATTTTCTTGGCATTCACTGACTCTTACCTCCTTCTGACATATGAACGAAGTAGGGTATTGGCTTACGCCGTCCTTCCCTAGACAATGTTTTGTTGTCATTGTCATCATCGGTACTATGACCCCCTCCGACTCCCTCTCATCCATCTACCACTTCGTTTTCACTTATAGGTTTCTGCTTTACTTCCGTAAGGAAGTGACGAGGAGGGTATCCCCAGTTCCATTAATTACTTTCCTAACATGTCGTTCCCCTTATCCCGAGAGATTCTTCGGTGCTGCTATTCCAAGCGCTTCACACCTTCCATGGTCTTCGCCCACTTTCTCAAGGCTCGACTTCTCCTTAGCCACCAAAGGTGGATGCTTTTGACGAGACGGCAGGATTCACTTAATGTTACAACCTGTTAGTTTGCTCGCACTCCCCAAGAGAGTTACTTTGTCACAGGGCTTCAACCTTAGAATTTCTTCACCAGTTGCCTGTCAGCTACTGAGCGTCTTGGTACTTACTCAGATTGGACTTTCACCAATTAGCAATTAACGGCTTGCTGGGCACGCAAAAAGCAAAACCCAGCTGAGTTCAGCTGAGCTGAATCCACCATTGTAACATCCGCAGAAATTTCCATGTTTGTCCAATGCATTCAACTGCTGAAATGCATAATATATCTTGAAGTAATTATTAATAAGGAGGAACAACATTGAAAAAAGATAATAAATGTGTAGATATTAACGTGTCTGCAAACGTTGGAGAGTGTAACTACTCACCGGGAGCGGCGCCTATTGCTCCTGCAGGTGAAGCTATTATTAAAGTACCTGTAGAACTTGCTGTTTTAAATGTCAGGACAAACCTGGCTGCCAAAATCACTTTCCCAGAGCCGGTATTAGAAATCAAAGATATTAAGAAAAGAGTTCAAATCGTCCAATGTAAACTTCTTCTTCCTGGGATTGCGGCAGGCCTCGATCCATTTGTGGAAGACTCTTACCACCTTTTCATAAAAGGGTATGTCCGCAAGAATATTCAATACGCATCTCCTTGCTATAATTCAGGAGTATGTGTGAACTCTGAAATACGTTCATTGACTACTGATGTACCTTTTGAATGTGTAGTGGAAATTGCAGCAGCTGATTTTGACAGAACACCACAGCTTCCTTTCCTGAACTCGCGTGCAGAATTTGATTTCTTCAGACAGCAGGATTTGGGACGAGGATATCCGGAAAAAGATCATTTCTTATCCAGCGACCTTTCCCAATTCCACCAGAATAGCAGCCAGTTCTACAATGAGATGCCATTTTGCGAACTGATTTCAAGCAATATCACAGAATGGGACGAGGCTCTTGACAGAAAGCCGTTCGACCATCACGCCAATTGGGGTGAAGGAACATTTGAAAGTATCTCCGAAAAAATGTTCCTTCAATTTACAGTAAAAGTTCTTCAAAAACAGCAAGTTCGAGTGGCAGCTCTATAATAAAATGAAAGGCAGGACCTATTCTCATGGGAATAGGTCCTGCTTTTTTATGCGGATTTACCATATAAGCATAATATTCACAAATCACTAAAATGACATTCACCTACACTAATCTTGCCTATTTTTGCTTTTAAGACTCTGACATTTATTAGGTATATGCCCAAACATAGTCGTTTATCATGCATATGATGTGATTATCATGATTTCAGGAGGAGCCCATATGTCAGAAGAACATAAAGATCGAGATCAAGCAGAATGCCAGATTTCAGCTCAAAGCTGTGAGTGTGAGAGCACCTTCCATCATCCGCATGTAAGCATTGGAAAGATTACTGCGAAGGTTCCAGTAGTTTTGGCAGAACTTTCACTCAAAGTTCATGTGAATGCCTTGATTACTTTTCCCGAACCAGTCCTTGAAATTAAGGACATTAAAAAAGCTGTAAAATTAACACAATGCAGGCTTTTATTGCCGACTGACCAATTATTTGTTAAAGGGTTTATCCGCAAGAATATTCAATACGCCAGTCCTTGTCCTGACATCGAGATGCATACCGATAAAAGCATTGCTTCAGATATTCACTCCTATACAGTTGATGTTCCTTTTCAATGTGTGACTGAAATTAAAAAATTCCTTACTTGCCCGGTCATGCCGGAAACCAACCATCGCCACGAATTTGATTTTCTTGTATCAAAACCTATGCCTCGCGGATATCCTGAAAAAGATGAATTGCAGTCGAGTGATCTTTCCCAATTTCATCAAAAAAGCGTACAGCACTATAACGAATTGCCGTTTTGCGAACTGATTTCCAGCAGAATAATAGAATGGGATGAAGCAATTGACCACCGTCCGCTGCCTCAGCGCTCACCGATTGGGGAAGGCGTCTTCACAAAAGTGGAAGAAAAAATGGTTTTGGACCTGGCCATAAAAGTCCTGCAAAAACAGCAGATTCGTGTATCATCAACTACAAATGATCACGAAGATTGCTTTGACTGCGAATAGACATCCTATTTGAAGCAAAAAAGGATTTAAATGGTGTTGTCGTCATAACCTTCAGTTTTAAGTATTTGAAAAGAATTACTATTTAATAGACAAAGCTTTTAAGATTTAACGTAAGGAGGGGACCGGAGAGGATGCTCTAGAATGGCAGCACCTTCCTAATGCATATGAGTGATATGAGAAGTGCCTATAATCGGATTTACCGTACCGATCAAGACTCAGATAATCCAATGGAACAGCAGCAATTATTCTTTAATTCGGGAAATGAAAAAAGCCCAAAACCAGCAGAACCGAATATAAAAATACAAACAGAAGAAAATCATAAAGAAACTGCAAGGCCTATTTCCAGGAAAAAAACTAAATCCTTTCCGCTAATTTTACCGCCTCCAGCAGTGGATGCGCATCAATTAATCAAAACGAGTGTTCAAACTGAAAAAGCAGCTGATCAGGAAATTTCTGAGGAGAATGTTGAGCCTGCTAAACACAATTCCCTTACATCCAAGTCAAATACAATCGTTTTGCCAAAACACCTGAAAGAGATGCTGACGCCCTTTTCTCCTATGCTGAGCTGGTCCCCTTCATTACCCAGCAAATATTCTAACAATAGGATCTTGTTAAGCAAAAGTAAATCCAGTAAAAAAGAAGATAAACACTTTTTACCTGCCAACACTATTCCAGCTGACCACCCATCAAGGGAATTGGTTCAAGTCGATAAAGAAATGGAACCATCTTTAAATAATGAGGATGTTATTAATGCAAAAACGTTTGAAGAAGAACTGGATCTGACAAATGAATTTATACGCTTGCTTGATAACCGCGATATGGAAGATGCATTCAAGACCATCCATGCAGAAGGATACCAAAGTGATAATTCAATTGTAAACGAAGCAGAAGTATTCATTGAAAAAGATAGGGCGGAAGATTGCAGCCCTGCCGTGAATTTATTAGCGGAAGAATTTGCATGCATGCTGGAGGAGTCTCCTTCTTCAGATGATGATTCTGTTAATAATCTCTATCGTCAGGACGAAGTTTTTGCACTGCTATTAGATTCCTCTTATAACCAAAGTGAATCTTCCTCCCATCAACATGCCAGATCTGATAGTGTAAATTCCGAAGCTGAGTCATCCGAATCAGATGAACCACTTTCATTTGAGGAGTCATCATGTGATAAACCCATGAAGGAATGGCATTCAAACTTATGTGAAGAATCATCCAGTTATGAAGGAGAATTCTCCCGTCTTTTGAAAGAAGCTTGCAGCTTGCTAGATATGCAGATAAAGGACACTATCCCCCTACAGGAGAAACTTTTGGCAATGATGGAAGAGTCAACAGACAGCAATCATTTATTCTTTGAAGTATCAGATGATGAGAATTTCTTAGGCAGTGAAGATGAAAGCTCCGAATCTGCAGATGATGAAGTGAAATATGATAAAGTATCTTCATTGCTTGAACACTTTTCGGCAATGCTTCAGGATGTTATTTTGAATGATGCACCCCATGAAAAAATAGAAGAGCCTTCCTCTCTAACAGCCGAAATTGAGAGTAAGCCCGAATCCATAACGGAAGAAACGCTTAGTGATGAACTGTTAGAGCATCTTTTGGAGGAGTCCTCTTCCAGCAGCTGTATTTTGGTCAATGAACAGCAAACACAATGTTATAAAGATTCCCTAACCAATGGACCATTAGTAAAACTGCCTGTTTTAGTAGGCAAGACTGATATGGAGATTCATATCTTTGATTGTTTTCCAATATACTGGCAGGATATGCAGATAACTAAAGTGGAATGGCAAGTGGACTCACTAAGCTGTAAGGCTCTTTTTCCATCACCTGCCGTATTTGTTAAGGGAGTGCTCATAGCTGACACGATGTTTATGGCTAATAAGCAGGTGAAAAACGTCAGAATTCCAATCTCAATAGAAAAATCGGTTGAACTTGAATGGGTTTGTCCGCCTGATTTGCCTCACTTATCATGTAAAAATGAGTTTATGTTCCTAAATCAAAATGCCCTGGATCAACATTTTGAATACTATCAGCAATTTTCGGAGGAAATCACCTGCAAACTTAATTCGATCCATGTTCTCTGGCATAGCAGCGTAATGGAGAATGAAGGTTTGGAAATTCAGGGGAAAGCAATTTTATCCCTTGATTTTCTGCAGGAGCAATATGTACAGATTTAAAGGAGGGTAGCATCAAATGTGTCCCTCCGTTTTTTTCCTTTGGAAAACACTTTCAAATTAAAAAGTATTAATGATCAGCACTGCTGATTTCAGTGCAAATCAAAAAAGGCACCGGAACGGCACCTTTTTTTGCAGCATGCATTATTACTCTTCTTCTGGAAGCAAACCGCCAGCTTGAGCAAATTGAGTCTGTGTCAATCTGATAACAAGGTTAATGTCATCTTTCTCAGTTAACTTGTTGAATCTGCCCCATTTATCAAAGTTCTTTAAGAAGTTAGCTTCTGTTAAATTCCAGCTGACTAATTTACAGTGAATAGGCTCATTTAGGAATTCAAAGGTATTGGAGCCAAAGGTACATCGGTCAGCACCCATTCCGTCTTTAGCCAATTCTCTGATCTCCCGGTTATCGCTATTCTTGGAGCTTAAAGCAGGTACTGGGATGGGGGCTGGCAAAGTAACACGTGTATAGCACTTGAATGGAACGTTTACCATATAGTCTTTAACATAACCATCGCAATCCTCAACATATTGAATATTCTTATGAATATATCCTTCTACAAACACTTTTACAACATTTGTAGTAGTGCCTGTTGCTGGGCGGAAAGGAACCGCTTCACATTGAGTAAGAAAGATATTTTTTCTGATCACTTTAATATCTGAAGCATAATCTGGAAGATAAATTTCGGATTCAGTAAGAGCTTGGATAGGTACTTGTCCGATTACAGTTTCAACTTCAGTACCCCTAACAACAGGACCTGATACTTCACAAAAATGGTCATGTGATTTTGCTGTATCGCAAGCTGGCATAGCTGGACATTTTCCGGAAGAATGCCCTTTTCCACAGCCGCAACCATTGTTTTTTCTCATATTTTGCACTCCTTATAAATATTATTTAGCCAGAGTAAAACAAGCTTTTTATTATTACCATTAGCTCGCTTTCTTTGACTTACTATTTATATATGTTGGAAGTGATGACTTTGAATGGACAAGTATAGTAGGACAATTACTCAATTTTTCATTCTTTGCAAAAAAAAGCATCTTCGGTGAAGGATGTTTCACTTATTGACTCAATGAAAACAAATATAGGTATATTCTCATTTTTTTCTTTATCCTTCAATAAACTTCAATTTATGGGCATATTTTTTGTTATAATTAATATATGAATTATGCAAATATTCAAAGTAAATTTTCTGGTGGACGAGGCGATTTTTTTGCTGATATTCTTTAAGGTTGCAGTTTGGATTATTGTCGCTTGTCTCGGTTTTTATGTTATTTCTGTCTGGTTATGGGAAAAGAAAGTAAAAGAAAGAATGTCCGTGATAAGGAAAACCTGGTATATCCTTTATGTGCTTGGTGCAGTTGTTTACTGGACGAACAAACCAGGTTCCATTTTTTCCGATTGGCAGAACTACCTGATTGTCGCGGTAATATTTGCTCTGGTCGATGCATTTGTTTTCCTGGGATCTTATCTGAAAAGAGTTGGAAATAACGAATTAGAAACAGACACTAGAGAATTGCTTGAAGAAAATAGTGATCTATTGAACTCGCATATGAATAAGCTGAAATCGTTTCAGTATTTATTGAAAAATGAGCCCATTGACATCTATTATGGAAACAAGGAAGCGTATCTTGCCGGCATCGAAAAACTTCTGGCAGACTTTGCGGAAAAAGTGGATATGAAGATAGCTTTATGCAAATACACAACAGAAGAAGAAAAGGACTATCTCCTTGAGCACTACACCGATAAAGCTTTGATTCATAGCCGTCTGGACCGCAGGGAAGTTTATTATGATGCGGAAGAAAAGCTGGCGCTGATTCCTTTTTCCATTCTCGATGATGACTATGTAATCAAACTTACCTCCGATCAATTTGTTACAGAATTCGACTATTTGCTTTTCACTTCACTCATATCAATATACGATCTAATGCTCCCTGCCGAACAGGAGGATGAAGACCATGAAGGAACCAGCGGAGAAGAAAACGGAGAAACCTGAGCTGAATGCTAAAAACACCATCAAAACTCTTAAAAAAAAATCCCGGGTCAGCCTTCCGGGTTTTGAAGTAAGTCCCCACACCGAAAGGATATTAAAAAAGAACAAAAGATTAATAAGCGTTTATACCAAAACCAAGGCTTGAGCATACTATATGGCGTGGGGAATTTCTCCCGCGCCCTATTCATGTTCAATTGAAGGGGACATATAATAAAGATAAAAAGGGCTGAATTCAATGAAAAAACTGACCAAGAAAGTGAAAAATATTAACTTCCCCACATTCTCGGTTTCACCATATACTAAAAACCTGTCAAAAAAAACAGAGGCGGCCATACAGGATTTAAACAAAGGGCTAAAACCTCCGAAAAATAATGCATAATCAAATACCCACCTTCTATAAAGACGGTTATTTGATAAACAGCTTCACTTTTTTTAATGCATTTTTTGTAGTCGGATATCGGAATGGCAAATCGAATTTGGTGGTTTGCTTCAGTATGCTTTTTTCATGTGAAAACACATCAAAGCTGCCCTTTCCGTGATAAGCGCCAATCCCGCTCTCCCCTACCCCTCCGAAAGGAAGATATGGTGAGCTCAAATGATAAACAGTATCATTAATGCATCCCCCTCCAAAGGAAATGCTGCTTAGAATCTGGCTTTGGACACCCTCACTTTCTGTAAAGATATATAGGGCCAAAGGTTTCGGTCGTGCTGTAACTTCTCCAATCATTTTGGACAAGTCGGCATATTCAAGCACGGGGAGAATCGGCCCGAATATTTCATCCTGCATAACCTCATCATTCCAGGTAATATTGCCGAGAACAGTCGGTTCAATGCTTAGAGCGCTTAAGTCATGCCTGCCTCCGTGAATAGTAGTGCCATTGGTTAAAAATTTAGCGAGCCGGCTGAAGTGTTTTTCACTGACGATTCGCGTAAATTGGCCGGATGCAATCGGATTTTCTCCATAAAGCTCCTGTATGGCCTGCATTAGTTCTTTAAGAAATTCTTCTTTTACTTTGCTGTGAACATAAAGATAATCAGGAGCTACACATGTCTGGCCGGCATTAATGTACTTTCCCCAGGCTATTCTCTTCGCAGCAAGCTTCAGATTAGCATCTTCATGCACAATGCAAGGACTTTTCCCGCCCAGTTCCAGCGTAAGAGGTGTAAGATTTTTCGAAGCGGCTTCCATAATGATTTTTCCAACAGGGACACTGCCTGTGAAGAAAATATAGTCCAGCTTTTCATTTAAAAGAGCTGTACTTGTTTCTGCATCGCCTTCAACTACTGATATATACTCTTCAGGAAAATGGCTGCTGATCAACTTTGACAGCAATGCCGAAGTTTGCGGTGTTAATTCCGATGGCTTCAGGATTGCGCAGTTTCCTGCAGCAATCGCTCCAATCAGCGGTGCAATCGCAAGCTGGAAAGGATAATTCCATGGCGCTATGATAAGCGCAACTCCGTATGCCTCCGGATAGATATAGCTTTTTGAACCGATCTGTGCAAGTGACGACTTCACCTTTCTTGGCTTCGCCCATTTTTTCAGGTGCTTCATCGTAAAGCGGATCTCTTCGAGCAGGATTCCGATTTCCGTCAGGTATGCGTCGAATTCACTTTTATTGAGATCAGCCTTTAACGCATCCATTAATTCCTGCTCATGCTGCTTTATGACTGTACGCAGCTTGCTGAGGGCTTCCAGTCTGAATGAGACATCCTTTGTTTTACCAGTCGTGAAGAAGTTTCTTTGTTTTTGAATGAGATCGCCGTAATTTTCCATGGAATACCTCCAAATGGGGTTATGTTTATGGATATAGTATCATTTTGGCGAGTGTAAATACACGAATAGGTATGTTATACAACATAAAAACACCCGGGTTTCCCCGGGTGGCAGCTTTACAAATGAATTGGTCCCTCTGGCCCCACTGGTATACCCAGCAGATACCAGACAATAATCAGCAGGATCCAGAATATGCCGAAAAATACGGTGTAAGGGAAAAGGGCTGATATCAACGTTCCCAATCCCATGTTTTTGTCATACTTTTTCGCAAAAGATAGTAACAAAACAAGATACGGAAGCATTGGCGTAATCGGATTCGTAATGGAATCTCCGACACGGTACAGTGCCTGTGTGAAAGCCGGATGGTAATCAAGGAACATGAACATCGGGACGAAAATCGGTCAGGAAAAAAGCCAGGCATCCACCTGATCTTTATGTTCCATTACAATCTCTTTTGTTTCCACTGCCTTTTTATAAGTAAAAGGATGAAACCTTAATTCCTTTTCAAACTCTCGGGCCACATCCAGGATTCTTTCCACAGACTGTCCCGGGCCAACTACGCCGATGTGATACATCTGTTCACCTCTTAAAGCTTTCTATGATGATAGAATAGCATAAAAATGGAGCGGTTCAATCAAAAAAGTGCCGAACGCTGGTTTCGGCACTGGATGATTATCTTGGCAGTTTGAAGAATTCCCTGCTTTCACTGTAGTTGCCTGCCAATCGGCCAAGCGGCTGCAGCTTCTCTAAATCCACCTTATAGTTCCCAAGGTAGTATTCGTCATCTATATGATAATGAACCATTCGGCCAATAACCAGGTGGTCACTTCCAAGCTGTATAATTTGTTCCAGTTCACACTCCATATGGATAGGTGCTTCCTTGACTCTTTTAGGAACTACGATATGACTTTCTGCCGGCGTAAGTTCTGCTATAGCAAATTCATTTGCATTACTCGGGAGATTCTCTGCACTTTTTTGCATAGAATTTCCTAATGGTGCGGGAACCACATTAATGACAAATTCCTTTGTCGCCCGGATGTTGACCAATGTATCTTTTTCTGTTCCTTCCCTGTCGCCCACGCCGGGACCAATAGAAATACAGAGCATGGGAGGATTTCTTGAAGCAACACTGAAAAAACTGAAAGGTGCGAGATTCTGGCTTCCATCCTCAGATACGGTGGAAACCCAGGCAATCGGCCTTGGGACGACAGATCCGGTTAATAATTTATACACTTCTTTTTCTCCAAGTTCCGAGGGATTAAATTCCATACGGATCACTCCTTCCACTTTTAAATAACAAAGTTATTCCTTTTATTCATAATCGTTAATGCTGTCAGTAAAGTAAAAACTATAAACATCATACCTGTGATTAAAAACCACCCGGAAGAAAATTGCCCCGTCTGATCCACGATTAAACCAAACAATGGCGGAATGATAATGGCCCCGGCTGATCCCAGAGTGATACTGATCCCGCTTGAGATGCCAGCTTGTTCTTTTGGAACCAGCTCACTTGCAAGGTTCATCCAAATCCCATTAAAACCTGAAGCTGCAAATCCAAACAGAGCTGTAATGGGAACCATTACCCAAAAAGGGGCTGAAGTTATGACAGCAGCTGACGTACTGGCCAATGCGGTAATGATGGTAATAATCATAAGGATCACCACACGTTTTCCTTCAAACAGCCTATCGCTTATGATTCCCCAGGCAACCCTGCCAATGGTTCCGGACACTTCAGATATAACCAAGAGAATACCTGATAAAAAGATTGATATCTTCAGCTGTTCATAGGCAAATAAAACTATATACGTATTTAAGCACATTTGTGTTCCATTCAAACCGAGAGCACTAAAGCTTATCAGCATCAAAGCTTTATTTTTAAACATTTTAAACATCGATCTATAAAATTGGAGCAAACTCATGCTGCTGCCCTTCGCTTGTTCCAATTCAGGCGGATCCCGGTAAAAATGATAGGAGACGAATCCGCCCGCCAATAAAAGAAGGCAGGCCGTAAGAAGTACAAATCTCCAGCCAAAAGCTACACTAAGCGGAAGCAGTATCAAACTGGCCAGAGCCGATCCTGCCGTGATGCCGGTTTGCTTTATTCCCATTGCTGTTCCCCGCTGTTTAAGCGGGAACCAATAAATAATGCCTCTATTTGTGATCGGGTGCATGGAACCATACCCAATTCCGCCGATAACTATCAATAACAGGACAAGCCAGAAATCATGAAGCAATGTCATGAACAGAAAGCCCAACCCCATTAAAGCAGACGCCAGAACCAATAATTTACGGGATCCTGCAAGGTCAGTGAGAAAGCCGGCAGGAACAGAAATGATCGCCTGGCCCAAAAAGAGGGCCGCCGGGAGCATGCCAATTTGCGACTTGGTCAAGGAAAGATCTTCCCCGATTAAAACGCCCAGCGGACCAATGCTTCTGCCGACAAATGCTACCATCAGCTGTGCCAGCAGAAGGAATAATAGCATTTTCCATGGATTTTCATTGATGGCAAATTGCTTTTCTGCCAGTGAATTACTCATAATTAATCATCTCTTTTTTGGCTATTATGCCTTTAAATTAATTGCAGTCAAATCTTCCTCCAGTACTTTGCTCTTTGAAACAGCTGGAGCTAAAAGGGAGCCTGCAATACAGATAAAGAAGTTCAGTCCTAACCCAATGACGCCGCCGTGAATTCCATATATGGTTTTGTAGCCTGTAAGAGTAAGCACTCCTGCTAATATGGCGCCTGCAAGCATTCCCCAGAAGACAGCCTTTCCTGATAAGCGCTTCCAATATAAGCCCAGTACAAAGGCCGGGAATACCTGAACAAGCAATTCGAACTTTAAGACGAAAATTTCATATAGCGTTCCCGGAGGATTCCAGGCAATCCACAGAAGAAAGATGATGGCAATGATTCCGCATACTTTCCCGACCATGACCTTCTTATGTTCAGATGCCTTAGGATTGATGAATTTTCCATAAACGTCATTTGAAAGCATGGATGAAAAGCTGAGAAGAACAGAGTCGGCTGTAGAAATAATGGCAGCAACAATCCCGCCAAAGAATATGATCATAATCCAGTAATAAAATGGATTAATGGCAGCTATTTCATTGGCCATCAAACCTACGAGCTGTTCAGAACCTGTCTTATCAAGGCCGGGAAAAAGCATGATTCCAATGATGCCCACCATAAATACAAGTCCTGTTGTAATAGGCGGCATCCATGCCATGCGGGCAAATGATTTTTTCAGTGTTTTCTCGCTTTGCGCAGAATATATTCTCTGAACAGCATGCGGATAAATACTTGCTCCAAGTCCAACCAGCAGGAGCATACTTAACCAATTAATATTCACTTCCATTGGAGGAACTGCCGTTTTTGCAGGCTCAATCTCTGCTACATACCTTGTGACATCAGAGAAATTTCCTCCGACGAGGTACAAGCCTCCAATGAGAAAGACGATGATGCCGATCATAAGAACAATGCCCTGCATAACATCTGTGAATGCAACCGCCTTCATTCCGCCCATCCATTCATAGGCAAGCATGACAGCAACGAAGACAATAACAGCAATCTGGTATGGAATGGTTCCGCCCGTCATTCCGGATACAGCCTGTCCGATTGCTACCAGCTGTTCTAATAGATAGTTTCCAAGCCCCCAAAGCATGAGAAAGATACTAAGCAATGTGACTGCCTTTGATTTAAAGCGGTGATCGATCCAGTCAGTAGGTGTTACAAAATTTCTTTTCTTTGCAATGACATAAAGCCTTGGTGCAAACAGCAAATAGATTCCGATAATAATTGTCATAAATGAGATGGACTGTATCCATGAGAAACCTGTCCGATAGGCTGTCGGTGCATAGCCGACAATAGTATTTCCGCTATATTGCGTCGCATATAGGGTGAAAAAGAGTGCAATGAAACCGAGATTCCTTCCGGCAAGGTAATACCCTGAAAGACTGTGATGAAGGTTCTTCTCGCCTCTGCCGGACAGGTAACCAATTAGCAGCATGATTATCGCAAAGGCAGATAAAATAATGATCCCATCTGTGCCTGCAAATGCTAAATCATTCATGATTTATCCCCCTTTGCTCTTTCGGCTTCTTCCTGTTCCTCCACGATATTCCACTCATTCACACATAGCCAGCTTAAATACCCGCACATGATAATGGAAAAAGCTGTAGAGATAAATGCCCATAACGGAAACCCGAGAATATAAGGCTCTGCTGCAGCATCCGGAAAGTACCAGGGTACTACGCCAAGTGTTATGATGGCGAGGACTACCCAAATCCATTTTTTGCGAATAGGTTCTTTTATCGTTCTATCTTTCATTCGACTGCCTCCCTATTAATAATTTTTGGCACCCAGCTTGTAGTAAATCTTATGTGCTGATTCAAAGGAGTCTATATTTTGAGATGATTGAAGGGTCGCTCCAATTTCATCCAATCCCTGTAACAGCTGATCTTTTCGATAGGAGCCTATCTCGAATTCTGACATGTATCCAAAAGAATCTTCTATTCTCTGATTCTCTAAATCGACCCTAATCTGATAGCCGGGTATTTCTCTGGTTTTCCGAAAAAGAATTTCTATATCCTGATCGGGCAAAACGACTGGCAGGATCCCATTTTTGAAACAATTATTATAGAAAATATCTGCGAATGATGGAGCCAGGATTACTTTTATTCCATATTCTGCAATCGCCCATGGTGCATGCTCCCTGGATGAGCCACATCCAAAATTTTCGCGGGTCAGCAGTATAGGCGCATTTCGGTAAGGTTCGCGATTTAGAATGAAATCCGGTTTTTCCCTGTCATTTTCATATCGCCACTCATAGAAAAGAAATTTGCCAAACCCTGTTCTTTCAATACTTTTAAGAAATTGCTTCGGGATAATGGCATCTGTGTCCACATTTGCCGCATCAAGCGGAGCAACGATGCCTGTAAATCTCGTAAAAGATTTCATTGTAAACTGACCTCCTTTCTTTCCTTAACTGGCCACTCCCTCACATCTGTAAACCGCCCGGCAATAGCTGCAGCCGCTGCCATTTCCGGGCTGACCAAATGGGTCCTGGCATTCCTTCCCTGCCTGCCTTCAAAGTTCCGGTTTGAGGTGGATGCACAGCGCTCTTCCGGAAGAACCAAATCCTCATTCATTCCCAGGCACATGCTGCAGCCCGCTTCTCTCCATTGGAAACCGGCCTCTATAAAAATCTGGTCAAGCCCTTCAGCCTCTGCCTGCTTTTTTACTAGCTGTGAACCGGGAACAACTAAGGCTTCCACATGTTCCGCAACTTTATAACCGTTTGCGATTTTAGCAGCCTTGCGGAGATCTTCAATTCGGCTGTTTGTACAGGAGCCGATAAAGACTTTGTCGATCCCTATTTCGGTGATCGGTGTTCCCGGTTCCAGACCCATATACTGCAGTGCCTTTTTTGCAGGCCGCACGTGATCTTCAGACATATCTTCAAGTTTCGGGATAGTTTCTGTAATGCCGGCAACCTGGCCTGGATTCGTTCCCCAGGTAACCTGCGGGATTACTTCAGCAGCGTTAAAATCAGCGGTCAAATCAAATTTTGCATCCTCATCTGTATAATATTGCTTCCACTCTTCAAGGGCTTCTTCCCATAGATTTCCTTCAGGAACCGCCTGTTTTCCTTTCAAGAACGCAATGGTTTTGCTGTCAGGCTCAATTAGTCCAGCCCTCGCTCCCATTTCGATGCTCATATTACAGACGGTCATGCGCTCTTCCATCGTTAATTTCCGGATGGCTTCGCCGCGATATTCAACCACATATCCTGTTGCAAAATCATGTCCATATTTTCCAATGATTGAAAGAATCAGATCCTTGGCAGTAGTCCCCTGCGGCAATTGTCCATGTATATTTATTGCCAAAGTTTTTGATTTAAATTGCTTTAAAGTCTGGGTGGCAAGAACATGTTCAACTTCACTTGTACCGATGCCAAAGGCAAGTGCTCCGAACGCACCATGTGTAGATGTATGACTATCGCCGCATACAATCGTCATCCCTGGCTGGGTTAATCCCAGTTCAGGAGCAATGACGTGTACGATTCCCTGATTACTGCTGTTCAAGTCAAAAAGCTGTATGCCGAAATCCCTGCAGTTTTTTTCTAATGCATCGACTTGCTTCTTTGCGATTTCATCCCTGAATGGCAATGTGCGATCTGTTGTTGGGATGCTGTGGTCCATTGTCGCAACCGTCAGCTCAGGCTTTCTTACTCTGCGATTATTGATTCTTAAGCCTTCAAAAGCCTGCGGGGATGTGACTTCATGAATTAAATGAAGATCAATGTACAAAAGGGAAGGCTGATTCTGCTGCTCAAGCACTGCATGTTTAGCCCAAATTTTTTCATATAGAGTCCGCCCCATGTTGAAGCCCTCCTAAATGATATTTTTTTTCTTCAATTCTTCTAATCTGCTTTCAGAATACCCAAGGAGTTCTGAGTAAATATCGTTATTATGCTTGCCCATCGCTTCAGGGCCAGCATGCTTCACTTCCCCTGGTGTCCTGCTTAATTTTGGAACAATGCCAGGCATTGGAAATTCCCCCAGCTGCGGATGATCAACTTTGATGATCATGTCCCGTTCTTTATAATGGGGATCCTCCAGAATATCTTTAGCTGAATAGATGAGCCCTGAAGGCACTCCTTTATCTTCAAGGATTTTTAGCGCTTCTTTAGCCGGGAGAGTCTTAGTCCATTCTTCGATCATGGAGTCAAGAAGCTTCATGTTCTCTCCTCTTGCATGATGTGTTGAAAATCTTGGGTCCTTCGCCAATTCCGGCTGCTCCATTGCCTCACATAATCTGCTGAACACTCCATCCGCATTGGCGCCGATCACGATATATGTTTTATCTTTTGTAAAATAAATATTGGATGGCGCAACACCTGGCAGAATATTGCCCATTCTTTCCCTTATGTATCCTGCTAGAAGATAATCCGGAATAATGCTTTCCATCACAGAGAATACAGATTCATATAGGGCTGTATCGACTACCTGCCCCTTTCCTGAACGCTCCCTCTCATGTAAAGCAACCAGGCAGCCGATTGTGGCAAAAAGTGCTGCCAATGTATCACCAATGGATACACCTATTCGCGATGGCGGCCTGTCAGGGAAACCGGTTACATTTCTTAACCCCCCCATTGCTTCGCCGACACTGCCGAAGCCGGCACGATGCTTATACGGCCCAGTCTGTCCATATCCGGAAGTCCGGACCATTATTAATCTGGGGTTAATCTCCGACAATGTTTCGTAGGAAAGATTCCATTTTTCCATTGTGCCCGGGCGGAAATTCTCAATGACAACATCGGCTTCTTTAACAAGTTCTCTTAAAACCTGCTGCCCGTCTTCTTCCCGCAGGTTTAATGTGATTGATTTTTTATTTCGCGATTGAATCGGCCACCATAGCCCAACTCCATCCTTTGACTTTCCCCAGTTTCTCATGGGATCTGATTTTCCTGGAGGTTCAACCTTGATGATTTCAGCACCAAAGTCCCCAAGAAGACGTCCTGAAAATGGTCCAGCTAATAGTGTGCCAAGCTCAAGAACTCTTATATCTTGCAGTGGAAGCTGTTTTTCTGACATGTAATTCCCTCCTGTTATTTCTTGAATGCGCTTTTATATTTAAATTTTCTCAATCTTGTATACAAATTTAATTGTTTGTATACAATAAGTCAATAACAATTTTAAAATTTTCTGAAATCTCTTTAAAAACATTGATTAGATTAAGTTTCAATATAAATTTTCAGAATATTTGTTGTAATAATTTTTCCGTTTGTATACAATTAAGTTGAGGTGTTGTTATGGATGCATACGAATATATAAAAGATGCCATTATTGAAGGGAAATTTGTCCCTGGTATGCGGCTCGCTGAAGAGTCATTGGCTAAAAAGATGAATATTAGCCGCACTCCTATTAGAGAAGCAATCAGGCAGCTTGAAGCAGAAGGACTAGTTATTCCTTTAAAGCGCGGGGTCAGCGTAAGACATTTTACAAAAGATGATATTCGGCAAATTTATGACCTGCGCACTCTGCTCGAAGGATACGCTGCCAGTCAGGCGGCGATACATCGGTCAGAAAGTGACCTTCTTAAAATGGAAAGTGCCAATATTTTATATGAAGAAGCAATTAGCCGGCATGTGGAATCCAATATGGAAAGCCTGAAAGATATTGTTCAGGTAAACCAGAAATTTCATGAAGCGATTGTCGCAGCTTCCAAAAATGAGCATATTCATTTCCACATTTCCAAAGTTGTCGTCGTTCCAATTGTGTTCCGATCCTTCTATTGGTATAACAGCTTTCAGCTAAAGCAATCACTTGAGGTACATAAAACCATCCTGGAAGCGATCAAAAATCGGGAGCCCGAACGTGCCCGCATTGCGATGCACGAACATATTTACCAGGGCCGTGATCATGTTTTGAAGCATCTGGAGCAAATCAAAAACATTCATCTGCTGAAGGAGGAAGGAAAATGATTGAAATTTGTGAAGTTGGCCCCCGGGATGGGTTACAGAACGAGTGCAAAATGGTCTCAACGGAATCCAAAGTTGAACTGATTACAAGATTACTTGATTCCGGCATCCGCAATATAGAAGCCGTCTCTTTTGTCAATCCGAAGGTTGTTCCTCAGATGGCCGATGCAGAAGAAGTTCTGAAATCACTGCCTAAAAGAAATGGGGTCCGCTATGGCGGCCTGGTTTTAAGCCGGTCAGGGCTTGAACGTGCACTTAAGACCGATGTGGATTTTCTTCATGTTGTAACCACGACAAGTGATTCGTTCAATTTACGGAATGCGAAAAGGACTGTTGAGCAGGCTGTTGAAGAACTTAGTCTGGTAATTAAAGACGGTGCCTCTTCAGGCAAAGGTGTATCTGGAGTATTGGGCACCTCATTTGGATGTCCGTTTGAAGGAGTAGTTCCATTAGAAAACGTGCTGAAAGCGGCAGAAAGATTTTTAGAAGCCGGCTGTACTGAAATCACTCTGGCTGATACAACAGGTATGGCCAATCCTGTTCAGGTCCAAAAAGTGGCAGAAACATTCTTTGATACTTTTGGAATGGATCTTTCGCTTGGACTTCACTTCCATAATACGCGCGGTTTGGGACTGGCTAATGTATTGGCGGGATATCATGCGGGTGTCCGCCGCTTTGATTCATCCATCGCCGGATTAGGTGGATGCCCATTCGCACCAAAAGCAGTCGGGAATGTTTGTACAGAAGATATGATCAATATGTTCCACAGTATGGGTGCGGATACTGGGACAGATCTTCCTGCTGTACTGGAAACAGCCAAGTGGATGGAAACAGTGATGGAACGGCCGCTGGATGGGATGTTAATGAAAGCAGGAATAGCTTAATTTGAGGGAAAGCCATCTGTGGGATGGCTTTTTATTGTGGAGGAAATGGCGGATGGAGGTACTATTTGCAGATTTTAATGATTTGTTTGCAGAATTTTAGGTTTGTTTGCTAGTTTGGTTTTTTTCTTTGCATATTTTTAGATTTGTTTGCAAGATTACTGTTTTATTTGCAAAGTTCACAATTAAGAAGGTTTTATATAAAATCTATTCTTCTTTTCACCACCTAGATGAAGATTCATCTGGCCAAGTAATCTTGAGGCAGAAAAAACAGATGTTAAATGGGTAAATTTGCGAAATTCAGCATTTGTTATTGACGGTTTAATGAGATAAAAATAATCCTCTACTGCTTGATGGTGTGCCGTATCCGAAGTAGTTTTACATACAGTACATCTCCATTTTCCCCAATGGTAAATCATTGGCAGCGAGCCGCATTTAGGACAATGAACACCGGTAAGAATGGCATCTGGATTTACTTTTATAAATTTCATTACATCAATTTCATGCTCGGCATGTTTTTTCAAAAGTGTCCGGTTCATTTTTTTTAATTGTTTTTCGTTTAATCTCTCAATAGAATGTAATTTTTTAATGGAGTTTAGGTTAGTTAACAAACGATGGGCATGCATAACTTTTTTTGAGGTTTGGTTCGATGGGGATTTGATAATGGTGGAAGGGCTGCTGATCACAACGGCAAATTCAATGGGGAAATCTGGGAAGCCATGTGCTGCCATCCACTTTTTTAATTGCCGGCTCTGGTGTTCAGCCTGGGAAATGGGGTCGTGGAAAGCCTCCTCTTTTTCGTTATGGATCCGGATGACCTGGTGGAATTCGGGTTCAAAGATGATGGTTCCGTTCCAGTTTTTCACTTCTAAAATTATGCCGGATCCTTTCGTTAGAAGCAGGGTATCAATCTGGAAAAATTGACTTCCATTTGAAAGCCGAAGGCCGTGATAGATCCAATACTCTTTCTCGTCCAAAAAATTTAAATAATAATCCAGCTTTTGTTCCCCTGAATATCCAGCTCTGCGTTTGTTCAATTGAGATATGGCCCTCTCCCTCCCCGGTTCCATTTCAGGCATTCTCCTTACTAATGCTTCAAGTTTTACGATGAAGCCGGATACTGTCCTTTCCTTTTTTATCAAACTGCATCACTCCTCTCCTTTTGTAAAAAAGAGTCTAGGTTCCTAGACCTAAACTCTATAACTTAAACCTGCTGATCAACTCTTTCAAATCTTCCGCCATGCCCGTAAGGTGGTCGGCGGAAAGGGATATTTCCTCCATGGATGCAGCTTGTTCTTCAGTTGATGCCAGTACACTTTGTGTAGCCATGGCGGATTCATTTGCCACATGGGTTATCTCATCCATGGACTGGACCATTTGCCGGGAACCGGCAGACATTTGCTGAATGGCTGAAGCGACTTCCTGCATTTGATTGGTCACCATGCTGACAGACTGGCGGATTT
Source organism: Bacillus sp. 22-7 (assembly GCF_010628845.1). NCBI lineage: Bacteria > Bacillati > Bacillota > Bacilli > Caryophanales > Bacillaceae > Bacillus > Bacillus sp. 22-7. The sequence continues at coordinate 73,146 of NZ_NJQY01000026.1, forward strand.
GTTTGAAGGAATCCCCTGCACCCTTCATGACTTCCATGCCTTCTGTTACTTCATGATTGACCGTATCCATGGTTTGGACAACCTGATGGGTTTCTTCCTGGATTTTTGAGATCAGCTGGCTGATTTGCAGAGTGGATTCCGCCGATTTTTCAGCGAGATTTCGGACCTCGTTCGCTACAACGGCAAAGCCCTTGCCCTGTTCTCCTGCCCGGGCCGCTTCAATGGCAGCATTCAATGCCAGAAGATTCGTTTGAGCAGCAATGCCGGTAATCACTTCGATAATCTTTCCGATCTCCTGTGAACGCTGGCCAAGACCTTTTACCACCTTGGATAAGTCCTGAACATTCACATGAATGGAATTCATCTGGCAGCCTGCTGTTGAAATGGATGCATCGCCATGATTTGCTTTTTCCAGTGAATCATTGATTTGCTCTGTAACCTGTTCTGAATTTGCCGCCACCTGTGTCAGTGTTTTAGACATTTGCATAATCACGTTGGAAGCCGTTCCAACACCGTGGACCTGATTATCGGCGCCTGCAGCAATCTCTTCAATAACCTCAGCAATGTGGCTTGTTGCCATATTTGTCTGCTGTGCGCCGGATGATAGCTGCTGGGCATAATGTGTGACTTCGTCCGAAGCCAGAACCACTTTATTGAGCACATCCTGCCAGGCGGAGGCTGTATGATTCAATGCTGCAGCAATGGACCCAAGCTGGCCAACAGATTTCTCGTCCAGTCTTGTGGACATGTTTCCTTCTGCAAGTTCTTCAATGTAGGCATTAATTTTGCTGATAGGTGCAATAAACTTTCGGTAGTTTATAAATGCGGATAATATTCCCGCCAGTGTTCCAAGGATGACAATAAACCCGGTGGTCAACCAAAAAGCACTGCCTTCAAGTCCGTTACCAACACATACTGCAATGCTGATGATCAATACAGTAGGAATAATGACGAATAAAGTACGGAGAATATAGTTAAGCTGGCTCATGTAACAGACTCCTTTATTATTATTTCACTAAAATAAATTCCAAATTCCCCCTATAATCTCATGTTATACCAATAGACTATTTGATTATAGTAGATAAAAGGAAGATATATCAATATATTTTATAGAATTATTTTTAAATAATTGAAATAGTTTGTCACTTTTTGTTATAAAAAATGCCGGCCTCCAAAGAAGCCGGCATTTCCACCAGATTATTCTGCGGCAGCAGTCCTTGTCCCTTTTTTCGCCATGGAAAGAGCTGCTGTGCCAAGAGCAATAATGATAAAAATACTTCCTGCAGCTGCGTTGTATTCAACAGAGGTTGTCTCAATCATGATTCCGCCGATCATGCTGCCGAATGCCATTCCCATGTGAACTGCAGAATTGTTCAATGTCTGCTGAATATCCGAAGTTTCCGGTGTTACTTCAATTAAGTAGCTGTGTATGGCAGGTGTGACTGCCCAGCTGAGCATACTCCAAATGACTACTGTGAAAAGGAATACCGGCAGGGAAAAAGCTGCAAAAGGCAAGGCAAAAAGTGTAATTCCGAACATGGCAACGAGCGTTAAAATAACCGATTTTGCACCGAAACGGTCTGCCAGGTGGCCGCCAAGGCCGCCACCGATTACCGCCGCAATCCCGAAAATCAGGTAGACAATACTGACCCAGTTTCCATCAAGACCCATATTCATTTTCAGGAAAGGTGTCAGGTATCCGTAAAAAGCTAAGTGGCCTGTCATTAGTAAAAAGGATGTTATCTGTATGAGCGCTATTTTCCTCCTTTTTAGCGTTTTAAGCTGTACGCCAATCGGCACAGCAGGCTTTGGAGCAACCTTTCCAAGAAAGAAGTACACCCCGGCCATTGATAAGAGTGTAAGTGCTGATATCAGTACAAATGGGGCCCGCCAGCCAAAAGCATTTCCAAGCATTAATCCAATGGGAACACCAAGTACAAGGGATGCACTGATTCCCATAAACACGATTCCAATCGCACGTGCACGAAATTCTTCTGAAACGATATATGATGCCATTGTCATGCACAAGGCAATGAGCAGTGAGCCGCTTGCTGCCGCCAGAATTCGGCCGACTAATAAAACACCGTAAAACGGACTGAATACAGCCACAATGTTCCCGGCCAAAAATACAGCCAATGATATCATCATTAAACGGCTCCGTTCCATTTTAACTGTCATTGTGAGCAGGACAGGCGCTGCGATGGCAAAGGCAAGCGAAAATACCGTAATTAACAAACCCGCCTGCCCCAAGCTGACACCCAGATCTGTAGCGACAAGATCCAGCAGCCCGCCTATAATTAATTCCACCATTCCAACGACAAATGATATGATTGCCAATAAGTAGATGCGTTTATCCAAGCTGAACTTCCTCTCTATTATCCTAGCGATTATCTTCATTTCAATAAAATAACATCTTAACATATCTGACCGTGCAAGCTCAAAGGATAGAATAATCTAAAAATAAAAGGTGCATTATTGTAAATAAAAATCATTTTTTGGGAAAAAATAAAAATACTTCCATAAGACAACTTCCATAATTTACATGTTTGAATATAACAGTAAAATAGGAATGTAATTAACAAATACTGTAAAGGAGTTGATTCATTTGTTGGACAATCAAGCAAAGAAAGGTCATACATTATCCCCTCTGACCCCACCTGGAATAGAAGAAATACAGCCGGCCGGTACAACTCCTATTGACACAAATGCCATCAAAAGCATGGAACCTGAATTCGATCTGACTGGAACCGTTTTAAACGACTATAATTAAGCGACAATCCCTGCGGGTCTCCTGCAGGGATTTTTTTATCGCAGTCTAACGGGCAGTAAGACCCCCACTTCAAGACTCAGAGGAATCAAAGGAGGATAAGTGGGGGTCAAACTGCCCGTAAAGGCCCGATTGGTGAGATACAGTGAAACTTGCCGACGCGCAGGCAGAGGCTTAGTTGAACGAA
>NZ_NJQY01000027.1:0-46920 GCF_010628845.1 Bacillus sp. 22-7
ATCGAGGACTTAACCAAGTCAAATATGGTTATTACTCGGCAAATTCTTCTTCATACATTATCTAGTTTTGAGGGAACGAAAATGAAATTTCCTCTTGAAAAAAACTTCAAAAGAAAGTATAATCATACTTGTCTTTTGAAAATAGTCTGGTGGCGATAGCGAGAAGGTCACACCCGTTCCCATACCGAACACGGAAGTTAAGCTTCTCAGCGCCGATGGTAGTTGGGGGCTGTCCCCCTGTGAGAGTAGGACGTTGCCAGGCTGTTTTATAATACCACCTTTCCGCAGTAGCTCAGTGGTAGAGCATTCGGCTGTTAACCGAACGGTCGCAGGTTCGAATCCTGCCTGCGGAGCCATTTTCATAAAGCCCCTTATGGGAATTATGATCTGCTGCTTCCATAGCTCAGCAGGTAGAGCACTTCCATGGTAAGGAAGAGGTCACCGGTTCGAGCCCGGTTGGAAGCTCTCTTAATGTAGACAACTAGAATACTAGGCCCCTTGGTCAAGCGGTTAAGACACCGCCCTTTCACGGCGGTAACACGGGTTCGAATCCCGTAGGGGTCACCATAATGGAGGATTAGCTCAGCTGGGAGAGCATCTGCCTTACAAGCAGAGGGTCGGCGGTTCGATCCCGTCATCCTCCACCATATTTGCCGGTGTAGCTCAATTGGTAGAGCAACTGACTTGTAATCAGTAGGTTGGGGGTTCAAGTCCTCTCGCCGGCACCATCTGTTTTCCGTAGATGGAGGGGTAGCGAAGTGGCTAAACGCGGCGGACTGTAAATCCGCTCCTTCGGGTTCGGCAGTTCGAATCTGCCCCCCTCCACCACTTATACTTAATAAAAACACAAAAACTGGACAAGCTATGAATGTCCTTTTTATTTTGTAATTATTGGGCTATAGCCAAGCGGTAAGGCACCGGACTTTGACTCCGTCACTCGCAGGTTCGAATCCTGCTAGCCCAGCCATTTTTGCTTTTATAGTATGAGCCATTAGCTCAGTCGGTAGAGGATTTTAAAAGATTGCAGCATCGAAGCATTACATACCTGAATGGCAAACTTTTAAAATCTGCGACAAAGACCAAAGGGCTTTGAAGCACATCTGCTATCGAAGTTTAGGCAACAGAATCATATTACGAGCCATTAGCTCAGTCGGTAGAGCAGATTGCAGCATCAGTGAGTCACTTCACCCGAATAGCAATCTGTGACAAAACACGCAGTGTTTTGGAACATCTGACTCAGCAGATTCAAACTTTAGGAAACATAACTCATTACGAGCCATTAGCTCAGTCGGTAGAGCATCTGACTTTTAATCAGAGGGTCGAAGGTTCGAGTCCTTCATGGCTCACTTTATAGAAAAACGCAGACCTTGGGAATCGAGTCCTGAAGGTCTTATTTGTAAATATAAATATGCTGCGGAAGTAGTTCAGTGGTAGAACATCACCTTGCCAAGGTGGGGGTCGCGGGTTCGAATCCCGTCTTCCGCTCCAAATGGGGCCTTAGCTCAGCTGGGAGAGCGCCTGCTTTGCACGCAGGAGGTCAGCGGTTCGATCCCGCTAGGTTCCACCAATATACATAATACGTCAATCCTTAAACCGCACTGGTTTAAGGATTTTTTGTTTCATAAATATCAGATCAGCATCTGAAAAATTAGGACTTTCTTCCCCTAAACCCGCATATATATACACGATTTTGTCGAGTTGAGTCATGTGTTTGAAAGCGGTTAAAATATAGATATGAAGGGAAAGGGAGGACTTGTATTATGAATAGACAGAAATTATCGATAATTGGGATGCCGATGGATCTTGGCCAGATGAGACGCGGTGTAGATATGGGGCCAAGTGCGATTCGGTATGCCGGAGTGAATGAACGTTTAAAATGTTTATTTGAAGAAATCCATGATCAGGGCGATATTGCTATCGGCCGCCCGGAGGTCCAAATCGATCCAAATTCAAATCTTCGAAACTTGCACCTTATTGCTGAAAAAACGGAAATGCTTGCAGAAAAAGTTGATCACGCAATAAAAGGCGGTTCTTTTCCATTAGTGCTCGGCGGTGACCATAGCATCGCGATTGGAACCTTGGCAGGGGTATCGAAGCACTATTCGAATCTTGGGGTAATCTGGTATGATGCCCATGGGGATTTAAATACAGCTGAGACATCACCTTCAGGAAACATACATGGCATGCCGCTCGCTGTAAGCCTGGGTATGGGCCATCCGCTTTTAACCAATGTAGGGGGATATGGTCCAAAGGTCAAGCCGGAGAATATTGTCATTATTGGGGCAAGGTCTTTGGATGAAGGAGAACGGGAGCTTATTAAGGAAAAAGGCATTAAAGTGTATACCATGCATGAAATTGACCGTCTTGGAATGACAAAGGTTATGGAAGAATCTATTACATATTTAAAAGAAAGAAATACAGATGGTGTTCATCTGTCTCTTGATTTGGATGGGCTGGATCCGCATGATGCACCGGGTGTCGGAACTCCGGTAATTGGCGGCATCAGCTACCGTGAAAGCCACTTGGCCATGGAGATGCTTGCAGAAGCACAAATCATTACATCAGCTGAATTTGTAGAGGTTAATCCCATTTTGGATGACAAGAACAAAACAGCTACTGTCGCAGTCGCACTTATGGGTTCACTATTTGGCGAAAAGCTTCTATAATAAAGGAAAATAAAAATGAGCAGAACATAGACAAGTTCTGCTCATTTTTTTGCTGTGAGTGTATAATATTTATTTAGAAGGTCATCGAGTTTTATGCTGGTATCAACTACCATGTGATCTGTAAAAGATCCGGAAGCTGCTAATTGAATCATTCTTGTCCGGCAATCCTCAATATCTCTCAATAATTCCTTAACACACACCGTAACCAACCCTTTTCGATAAATTTAGTACTTTTATACCCTAAAAGAAAAAAATTAAACCAGAATAAGTAAAAATTTGTTAATATAGAAATTGAATGTTTTTTTAATTAAAACGAAACCTTTTCCGCTATCGATTCGTATTATCGATTAGCCGCACTGGAGCGGAGGTAAAAAAATGGAGACAATCGTAAAGAAGAGGATAAAGCAAGTATTAAAAGGCGACCAGGATGCTTATGCTGAAGTTGTTGAAATATACAAAGATAAAGTTTTTCAGATTTGCTACAGAATGCTGGGAAACAGGCATGAGGCGGAGGATATCGCTCAAGAGGCCTTCTTAAGAGCTTATGTAAATATTGCCAGCTTTAATATTGACTTGAAGTTTTCCACATGGCTCTATCGGATTGCCACTAACCTTTGTATAGACAGAATCAGAAAAAAGAAGCCTGATTATTATCTGGATGCAGAGGTCGCCGGAACGGATGGACTGAACATGTATTCTCAAATCGCTTCAGATGCGAGACTGCCGGAGGAAGATGTAGAAAGCCTGGAACTGCAGGAAACAATCCAAAGAGAAATATCGAAGCTTCCTGAGAAATATCGTTCGGTTATTGTTTTAAAATATATTGAAGAATTATCGCTGAACGAGATCAGTGAAACGCTCGATCTTCCATTGGGAACCGTAAAGACCCGGATTCACCGGGGCCGGGAAGCTCTTAGAAATCAATTAAGATATGTTTAATAAAGAGGGTGAGAACTTTGAAATGTCCAGCAGAAATGGTTGTTTATATGCACGAGTACCTAGATGAAGAGATCTCAGCCGAACATGAGAAGGAATTAAGGGCACATCTGCAAAACTGCGGGGAGTGTCAAACTCATTTCCATGAACTAAAGAAAACGATCGCTTTAGTCCAAAGCACTTCACATATACAGGCACCTGAAAATTTCACGGCAAATGTTATGGCGAAATTGCCAAAAGAAAAGCGGAAGGTAGGGGTTCAGCGCTGGTTCAGGCATCATCCGCTTTTAACTGCGGCGTCACTCTTTCTTGTTCTGATGGTGGGAAGCGTCGCAACTTCGTGGGGTCAGGATCACCAATTATCCGTTTCTAAGCAGCCGAACCTTGTGGTGCAAAACGATAAGGTGATTGTACCTGAAGGTGAAGTGGTAAAAGGCGATGTAGTGGTTAAGAACGGCGACTTGGAAATTAAGGGCGAGGTCGAGGGGAATGTTACGGTCATCAATGGCCAGCAGTATATGGCTTCCGCAGGCAAGGTCACTGGAGAAATCGAAGAGGTTGATGCCATATTCGAATGGCTGTGGTATCACATCAAAACGGCTGCTAAGGATGCTGTAAATGTCTTTGGAACAGGAGAAACAGATAAAGAAAAGTAGTCAATAGTATAGAGAATCCCTGCTATAAAGCAGGGATTCTTAGTATGCAAATGACAATGCTGAATTTTCCAGATGGCATATGCTGTTTCAAAATTGGAATTAGCGATGAATATGATATAATATGAAAGTTACATATAGGAACTTTAGGCATTTTTGCTTTTGAAATATATATTTGGAGGAAGGATAATGTCGTTTGCGGATTTCTCAATTTTTAAATTGTTGGCTAATACAATAGACATTCTCCTTGTCTGGTACGTCATCTATAAACTCATAATGATTGTTAAAGGAACAAAGGCTGTCCAATTGCTGAAAGGGATTTTTGTCATTATCCTGGTTAAAGTAGCAAGCGACAAGTTCCATCTGCAAACATTAGGGTGGATGATGGAGCAAGTGCTTTTATGGGGATTTCTGGCCATCATAATCATTTTCCAGCCGGAGCTGCGAAGAGCACTGGAGCAATTGGGAAGAGGAAGATTCTTCTCAAGGACGGCTAATCAGGAGGAAGAAAATCAGGAGAAACTGGTCGAATCTATTGCGAAGGCCGTAGATTATATGGCTAAACGGCGCATTGGCGCGCTTATTTCAGTTGAGCGGGAAACAGGTTTGAACGATTATATTGAAACCGGTATTGGGCTGGATTCCAAAATTTCATCTGAGCTCCTGATTAATATATTTATACCAAATACACCGCTGCATGATGGAGCCGTTATTATTCAAAAAAATTGTGTGGCGGCAGCTGCCTGTTATCTGCCTCTGTCAGAAAGTCCTTTCATCTCAAAAGAACTCGGCACCAGACATAGGGCAGCTTTAGGCATTAGTGAAGTAACTGACAGCATAACCATTATCGTTTCAGAGGAAACAGGAAGTGTTTCCTTAACCAAAAACGGGGAGCTGCACCGTGACTTAAAAGCTGAGGCTTTTAAAGATATGCTTTCAAGTGAATTACTTGCTCAGCAGAAAATAAAGCAGACTTCTTCAGGTCTTTGGAACTGGAGGGGGAAAAAGAATGGATAAGTTAATTGATAAAATGGTAGACACCCGCTGGTTTATGAAAATTGTTGCCTTGATTCTTGCCCTTTTTCTTTTTGACTCTGTGTATGATGCAGATAAGGAATTAAAGGAAATAAATGTTCCTGGCCAGCAGGATTCAGCCATTATTGAAGATGTCCCGGTGAAAAGCTATTATGATACGGAAAACCTGGTCGTAACCGGTACGCCGGACACAGTTGACTTGAGTCTGGAGGGCCCAAAAAGCCACCTTGAGTCAGCGAAAAAACAGCAGAACTTTGAAGTATATATAGATTTGACGAATGCAGAAATTGGCTCGCAAAGAGTAGAAATTAAGATTCGTGATATCTCAGATAAACTGGATGTCACCATTAATCCTCAATATGCAGATGTGACCGTCCATGAAAAAGTCACCCAGGAATTTAAAGTGGATGCAGAATTTAATAATAGCCTTCTTGGTGAGGGCTATACGGCTGAAGCTGCATCTGCAGAACCAAAGACGGTTAAAATCACGGGAGCCAAAGAAGTAATCGAGCGGATCAGTTTTGTTAAAGCAACTCTTGATGTCAAGGGTCCTATAACCGAGACAATCGCTGATGATGCAACAGTCAGGGTATTGGATCGTGAGATGAATAAGCTCGATGTCATTGTGGAGCCTCAGGTAATTCGGGTAACAGTTCCCGTTAAGCAGTTAAGCAAGACGGTGCCTGTTACGATTGTCCGGAACGGGGAACCGCAAGATGGGGTAACCATTAATTCGATTAAACTTGATGTTAATGAGGCTTCTATAACGGGCCGGGAAGATATATTGAATGAGACTGAAAGCGTCAGGGTGGAGGTAGATGTCAGCAAGATTGAGAAAGATACTGTGCTTACCCTGCCGGTTATTATCCCGGATGGCATTTCAGCAGTAGATCCTAAAACAGTGAAGGCGTCAGTTGATGTCAGCATTGAAGAGAGTGCAGGCAAAGAAGAAGAGGAAAGTACAGAGGAGCCTGCCGAAGAAACACAGGCACAGGATCAAGAGGTAACCAAGACCTTTTCAAGCCTTGCCATTAACTTAGACGGCTTATCCGAAGAATATGAAGCGGTCCTTAAAAATCCTGCTTCCGGAAGGACAAGTATTACGGTTACCGGGAATAGCAGCACAGTTCAGGATCTCAAAGCGGACGATTTTAATCTGTATTTGAGCCTGGCAGACCTTGGAGAAGGTGACCATGAGGTGCCAATCAATGTAGACGGCCCTTCAGGTGTGGATATAAAGCCTGCTGCAGGTAAAGCGACGATAACGATTACACAAAAAGAAGAAGCTTAATACAGTTTTTAAAGTTAGAAGGAGCGATTATAAAATGGGTAAATATTTCGGTACAGATGGAGTACGCGGAGTTGCAAATAGTGAATTGACACCGGAGCTGGCCTTTAAGCTGGGCCGTTTTGGAGGTTATGTATTAACGAAAGACCATGATCGTCCGAAAGTATTAATCGGCCGGGATACCCGTATTTCAGGCCATATGCTGGAAGGCGCACTTGTAGCAGGGCTTTTATCAATTGGTGCAGAAGTTATGCGCCTTGGAGTCATTTCAACGCCTGGTGTTGCGTATTTAACAAAAGCATTGGGGGCAGAGGCTGGAGTCATGATTTCTGCTTCTCATAATCCGGTTGAAGATAACGGAATCAAGTTCTTTGGCCCGGATGGGTTCAAGCTGTCCGATGATCAGGAAGCGGAGATTGAGGGATTAATGGATATGGCAGAAGATCAGCTTCCAAGACCGGTCGGAGGAAGCCTGGGGCAGGTAAATGATTACTTTGAAGGCGGACAGAAATATCTTCAATACTTAAAGCAGACAGTTGATGAAGATTTCTCCGGCATTCACATTGCACTTGATTGTGCGCATGGAGCTACTTCGCCGCTTGCAACGCACTTATTCGCCGACCTTGATGCAGATCTATCCATGATGGGAGCATCTCCTAATGGTTTAAATATCAATGCAGGAGTTGGATCAACTCATCCTGAGGCACTATCTGCCTTCGTAAAGGAAAGAGAAGCAGATGTTGGTCTGGCATTTGATGGAGACGGAGACCGTTTGATTGCCATTGATGAAAATGGCGATATTGTGGATGGCGACCAAATCATGTATATTTGCGGAAAATACATGAAAGAACAGGGGAGACTTAAGCAGAACACAGTCGTTTCTACTGTCATGAGCAATCTTGGCTTCTATAAAGGGCTGGAAGCCAACGGAGTCGAAAGTGTGCAGACAGCTGTAGGCGACCGCTATGTTGTGGAAGAAATGAAGAAGAATGGCTACAACCTTGGCGGAGAACAGTCAGGTCATATTATTTTCCTGGACTACATCACAACGGGAGATGGACTTTTAACTGGGCTTCAGCTTGTGAACATTATGAAGGTAACTAAAAAGCCATTATCTGAGCTTGCAAACGAAATGAAGAAATTCCCGCAGAAGCTTGTGAATATCCGTGTAACAGACAAGCACCATGTGACAGACAATGAAAAAGTGAAAGAAGTCATTGCACAGGTTGAAGAAGAAATGAACGGAAACGGCCGCATTCTTGTCCGTCCTTCCGGAACAGAGCCGCTGGTCCGCGTCATGGCAGAAGCGCCAACAGGTGAACTATGTGCTTCATATGTAGAGCGCATTGCTGCTGTTGTTGAGAGTGAAATGGGATTAAAAGAGTAAAAAGCACAATTCATATGCATAAGGGAACTCCTAAGCTCCCTTATGCATATTTTTATATATGGCAGCTTCCATTTTTCTATATGGATATCTGTTGACGGAAGTCTGACTTTGATGTATGATAATCCTGTTTTTGTATTTAAGAATACAGGACATCTTTATTCAAGAAGAGAAAGGTGGATAGTGAGAGAGAATAGTAATTTAAAGCGCCTGAACTAATCCTGGACGTAAGGATTAGTTGACGAGGAGGAGGTTTATCGAATGTTCGGCGGATGCCTCCCGGTTGAAAGCACAACCGATGATTTCTTCTTTAAAACATTCAGGCAACTGAATGGACAAAGAGAAGGGAATGCTAAAATTAAGAAACGCTCTTCTAAGAGGCTGTAATGCCCCCAGAGCGGCGTATATAAAAAAAACAGAGATAAGGGGCAGGACTGCCCCGAAAAGGCTTCTTGCCCCTTCATTATTAGGAGGAAAAGAAGTATGTGTGGAATCGTTGGATATATCGGAAGCTTAGATTCAAAAGAAATTTTATTAAAAGGCTTGGAAAAGCTTGAATATAGAGGATATGATTCTGCTGGAATCGCAGTTATGAACGATAATGGCGTTCAGGTTTTTAAGGAAAAAGGCCGTATTGCGGACCTTCGCAATATTGTTGATGAAGATGTGATGGCAAACACAGGAATTGGACACACCCGCTGGGCGACTCACGGTGTTCCAAGCACAGTCAATGCCCACCCTCATCAAAGCAATTCCAGCCGTTTTACGCTTGTTCATAATGGCGTTATTGAGAACTATGACATTTTAAAGCGCGAATACTTGCAGGGAGTAGCTCTTCAAAGTGATACAGATACAGAAATCATCGTTCAGCTGATTGACCTATTCGTGAGCGAGGGATTAAGCACTGAAGAAGCGTTCCGTAAAACGCTGACACTTTTAAAAGGCTCTTATGCAATTGCTCTTTTGGATGCTGAAAACAATGAAACGATTTTTGTTGCAAAAAACAAGAGCCCGCTTCTAGTTGGACTAGGTGAAACTTTCAATGTAGTCGCTTCTGACGCAATGGCGATGCTGCAGGTTACTGATCAGTATGTTGAACTGATGGACAAAGAAATTGTTATTGTAACAAAAGATGCTGTTCAGATTCAGACTCTGAATGGTGAGGCAATCAGCCGCGATCCATATACAGCTGAATTGGATGCAAGCGACATTGAAAAGGGAACATACCCTCACTACATGCTGAAGGAAATCGATGAGCAGCCTTTAGTGATGCGCAAAATCATCCAGAAGTATCAAAATGATCAAGACGAGCTGACGATCGATCAGGAAATCGTTGACGCGATGAACGATGCTGACCGCATTTATATCATTGCTGCAGGTACTTCTTATCATGCAGGACTTGTTGGAAAGCAGTTTATTGAAAAAATCGCAAAAATTCCAGTTGAAGTTCACATTTCAAGTGAGTTTGGCTACAATATGCCATTGCTTTCAGAGAAGCCGTTATTTATCTTTATCTCTCAGAGCGGTGAAACAGCAGACAGCCGTGCTGTGCTTGTGAATATTAAGGAAATGGGCCATAAAGCGTTAACGATTACAAACGTTCCAGGTTCAACTCTATCCCGTGAAGCGGATTACACATTATTGCTTCATGCAGGCCCTGAAATTGCTGTTGCTTCTACAAAGGCATATACAGCCCAGATTGCTGTATTATCCATTCTTGCAGAAGTCACTGGGAAGAGCCGGGGATTGGAGCTGGACTTCAACCTTGTACAGGAGCTCGGCATCGTTGCGAATGCCATGGAAGTTCTTTGTGATGCGAAGGAAGAGTTCGAAGACATTGCACGCAAATTCCTTTCCACTACTCGCAATGCGTTTTTCATTGGCCGTGGAATCGACTTCTATGTCGGCCTTGAAGGTGCACTTAAATTGAAAGAAATCTCATATATTCAAGCTGAAGGCTTTGCAGGCGGAGAATTAAAGCACGGAACCATTGCTTTAATCGAGAACGGTACGCCAATCATTGCCCTGGCAACTCAAGAAAGTGTTAACTTAGGCATTCGCGGCAACGTCAAAGAGGTTGTTGCCCGCGGAGCAAACCCTTGCATCATTTCCATGAAAGGGCTGGAAACAGAAGAAGACAGCTTTATCATTCCGGAAGTGAACGAGCTATTAACACCTCTTATCTCTGTAATACCATTACAATTAATCTCTTACTATGCTGCGCTGCACCGCGAGTGTGACGTAGATAAGCCGCGTAATCTGGCTAAGTCAGTTACTGTGGAGTAAGAAAATATTCCCCCCTGAAACGAGTGAAAATTGGAGGATTGCCTCCAGTTTTCCTCGTTTTTTTTGTCCAAAAGCGGGGAAGCAGGATTCTGACAAAAGACAGGAGAATAAAGAAGCAAATTAGGGAACAACCAATTAATAAACGCCAGTGGAATCCGCGAGTTTAGTTAAATAAAATGAAGTTATCATAATAACAAGTGGGTGTTAGATTGGATTATATAATAGACTTGGCAGAATCGATAACAAGTAAAAAAGTGAAAGTAAAAGAAATACCTAAATGGGGAGCATATCTGAGAAAGCAATGGGAAGAATGTTTTGCTAACCATCTCAGTGATAAAGAAAAGAAGTCCATTTATTTTTATGACGATGAAGATGGCTTTTGTGGCTACTTATGGCACTTATTTAGTTATGAGAGAAGGAAGTGCTTAAAGGAGGAACATGCTGATATAGCGTTTAATAAAGAAATGAAGGAGTCTTGTTACGTTTTTTATCAGCATTCTGATGATGCTCTTATCCTGACAATGCTTCCTCTTTAACAGCCATGGACTTTGTAAATGAAGAGGATATTTACATAGTAGATAAAGAGTTTAATTGGACTTATATAGTAACCCATGAAACAGGCTGGTGCGGTCCATATTTTAGCCGGAAGTGATCTTAAATATTCTTCCATTTTAAGAAGAGAAGGTGGAGGCAAGAGAACCTATTCTCAACGAGTTACGAATTCAATCAGGATTTACAACCGTTTTTTTAAAGGGTATGATTTTTATAGATGGATAATTGATTATGGGAGCGGAATAATGAAAGAACTAACATTCAAATCTTACGACCAATTTCTCCAATTTAATGAACATAAAGCGATGGAAAAAGCGGTCATGAAGGGACTTCAAGGAGATGAACTGGTAAAGTTCAAGCTTGAATTTCTGCAAAGAGCCAAAACCATGTGGAAAGAGTATGATTGTGATCTTTGGCTGGAAAAACACGGGTATGTCATCATAAACGTTTGGAAAGATGGCAGCGGCAAAAGAAAAGTGACAAGAGGACGACCAAAGAAACTGGATTCTGAAAAATACGTACATACCGTTCACGTCAGGCTAGATGAGGAAACGTATAGACAGCTGACGAATCACTGCCAGGAGAATCAGATCGACGTATCTGAAGCTATTCGGTGTCTAATTAAAACACTATAGAGGCAAAGATAGGAGATTCAACTTTTGAGTTTGGATCTCTTTTTCGTTTAAGATGCTTTACTGAAATGAGAATAATTTGAGACAATTTCCGAAATTTGCTATCTGCCTCTTTTCTTTTAGTATTTTTTGTGATACATTAAATGCATTAGAGATTGATAATCATTTTCAATAGTGTTTTATACATATAAAGGTTCTTTTTTTTGCTATTTAATGATAATGATTATCATTCTTTTAAAGTAGTTTTATAGATATTAAACAAGTAATGAGGGTTATTAATGAGATTATGGATGTTAGGAAGTGCAGCCATTGTTCTGTCTTTTATCTCGCTGTTTATCGGTGCAATAGATATAACGCCTAAGGATCTGCTTAATTGGGAATCAGATGAAACACATATCTTCCTTATCAGCCGCATTCCACGTCTATTGGCGATTATTTTAGCGGGGGCAGGAATGAGTATTGCCGGTTTAATCATGCAGTCTTTAAGCCGCAATAAGTTTGTATCACCAACAACAGCCGGAACTTTGGATGCAGCAAAACTGGGTATTTTAATTTCCATGCTGTTTTTTACGAATGTCACTTATACACAGCAGGTTATTTTTAGCTTTGCCTTTGCTTTGGCAGGTACATTTCTCTTCATGCAGATTTTAGATCGTATAAAATTTAAAGATGTTATTTTCGTTCCGTTAATCGGAATTATGTATGGAAATATACTATCTTCCATTACAACGTTTCTTGGATATGAAGCTGATCTGCTGCAAAATCTATCTTCCTGGCTTATGGGAAGTTTTACTTTGATTATTGCCGGCCGTTATGAGCTTTTATATGTTAGTATTCCCGCTATTATTCTGGCGTATCTTTATGCGAATAAATTTACGGTTGCCGGAATGGGTGAGGATTTTGCAAGAAATCTTGGCTTAAGCTATAAGCTGGTACTGAATATTGGCCTGGTCCTTGTTGCGGTTATCTCAACAACGGTGGTTCTTACTGTCGGAGTTATTCCATTTTTAGGACTAATCGTTCCCAATATTGTCTCCTTATATTTAGGTGACAACCTGCGCAAAACAATTCCGCATACAGCGGTGCTGGGAATTGTCTTCCTATTAATATGTGACATTTTGGGGCGCATCATCATTCATCCTTATGAAATTCCGGTTAATGTAACCGTGGCAGTGATAGGCAGTGCTATCTTCTTAACGATGCTGCTAAGGGGGAGAGCATATGCGAAATAGTACAAAATTGATGATTTTAGCAGCTATGGCCATTGTGTTTATTTTGTTATATGGCTTTTATGATATTAAAGGCGGCTTTGATTATGCTTTTCCAAAGCGTATGCTCCGGGTCACAGCGATGATCATTACAGGAATCGCCATTGCTTATTCCACAGTTGTGTTCCAGACCATTACACATAACCGCATTTTAACACCATCTGTTATGGGCCTTGATTCCATGTATCAAGTGGTACAGACATTAATCTACTTTTTTGCAGGGTCGATGTCAGTGTGGGTGTTAAATAAATACTTGAACTTTGGCGCAGCCATTTTAGCCATGGTCATCTTTGCCCTGATTTTATACCGGGTTTTGTTCAGGGCTGATAAGCATCCCATTTATTTTCTTCTCTTAATAGGGATGATTATAGGAACACTCCTGGGGAGCTTTGTCACATTCCTGCAGGTATTGATAGATCCAGTCGAATATTTAAGTCTTCAAAGCCGGCTGTTTGCGACCTTTACAAATGTAAAAGCGGAGTTATTATTTATTTCAATTGGCATCCTTGCTCTGGCATTTCTTTATGGCTACCTTATTATGGGGAAACTGGACGTGATGTCGCTTGGCCGTGAAAATGCGATGAATCTTGGCATTAACTATGACGGTATGGTGATGAGAATTTTAATCTTATCGTCAGTTTTAATCGCTACATCAACTGCGCTGGTTGGTCCTATTACCTTTTTTGGACTGATTGTGGCCAATCTCTCCTATCAATATCTGGTGACATATAAACACTCCATCCATATTGTAGGGGCAAGCTTGATCAGTATCATTGCATTGGTCGGCGGTAATTTCCTTGTGGAGCATATATTTGAACTGCGCACCACATTAAGTGTCATTATTAATTTTGTTGGCGGAATTTACTTTATTTATCTATTACTTAAGGAAAGCAGGGCAGCAGGATGATTGAAATCAAAGGATTAACAAAACAATTTGGTAAAAAGCCTGTTGTAGAGGATGTTACAGTCACAATCGAGCCAGGGACCATCACCTCTTTTATTGGGCCGAATGGCGCTGGTAAATCAACACTTCTTTCGATGGTAAGCCGTTTATTAGAAGCAGATACAGGTGAGGTATTGCTCGATCAAAATAATGTGAAAAAGTGGAAGTCTTCGGATTTTGCAAAAAGAGTATCCATTTTGAAACAGGCCAACTACCTTAATGTGAGATTAACGGTGCGTGAGCTGGTGTCTTTTGGACGCTACCCCTATTCAAAAGGACGTTTGTCCGCTGCAGACGAAAAGTTTGTTGATCAAGCCATTGAATATATGAATCTAGCTGATATGGAAACTAAGTATTTAGATGAATTATCAGGCGGTCAGAAGCAGAGGGCATTTATTGCCATGGTCATTGCTCAGGATACGGATTATATCCTGCTGGATGAGCCTTTAAATAATCTGGATATGAAGCATTCTGTTCAGATTATGAAAATTTTGCGCAAGCTGGTTGATGAACTTGGAAAGACAGTTGTCATTGTTTTGCATGACATAAATTTTGCATCTGTTTATTCTGATCGTATCGTAGCGTTAAAAAATGGCCGGCTGATGAAAAATGGGCCGACCCGGGAAATCATTAATTCTGATGTGCTTCGTGAAATTTATGATATGGATATTCCTATTCAAGAACAGGATGGCTGCAGGATTTGTGTCTACTTTAATTCGCACACATAAACAGCATATTCCTGGAGAAATCTATTATATTTCTCCAGGGATAAGCTTATCTTTTGTGTCAGGTTTTTGAATTACTGGAAAATAATTTAATAAAATTCACGGAAAGTTATTGACTAATAAAGAATGTTCAATAATAATTATCATCATAGTTGATAATGATAATCAATATCAATAAATAAAAGGGAGAGTTAAAAAATGAAAAAAATATTCTATGCACTGTTAGCAGCAATGGTATTATTGCTGGCCGCATGCGGATCTGCAGAAGAAGCTTCAAAAAAAGAGTCTGCTGATAGCCAATCTGAAGAAACAAATGAATCCGGAACGGAAGAAGGAAGCTCTGAATATCCTATGACTGTTTCCCCGACAGTTGCTTCAGTAGAAGGCAATGAGGGCGGTACAACTAGTTTTGAAGATGTAGAATTTGAAAAGATGCCTGAAAGAATTGCTGTATTTGATTATGGTTTCTTAGATACATTAGATGCTCTTGGGGTTAAAGGAATTGTCGGTGTTGCGAAGGATTCTACTCTGCCTGCCCACCTTGAAAAGTATGCTTCAGATGAGTATGAAAGTGTTGGCGGATTAAAAGAACCATTACTTGAAGATATTGCTGAAATGGATCCGGATGTAATCTTTATCTCCGGGCGCCAGTCAGCATTCTATGAAGAATTAAAAGAAATTGCCCCTGTCGTATTTGTTGGTACTTCTGACGCTGACTACTGGAACACATTCCAATCTTCTGTAGACCTGGCAGCGAAAATGTTTGATAAAGAAGCAGAAGCTGAAGAATACACAGCAAAATATGATTCAGCTTTAGAAGATATCAAAGCTTTAGCTGGAAACTATGAAAGCACTTTAGTAACTATGTACAATGAAGGCAAATTATCAGGTTTCTCAACTAATTCCCGCTTTGGCTACATTTATGACATATATGGATTCAAGCCGGTAACAGAAGATATCGAATCTTCTTCTCATGGTTCTAACTTCGGCTTTGAAGCGATCCTGGAATTTAATCCACAAGTGTTATTCGTAATTGACCGTACAGCAGCGGTTGGCGGCGACTCTAATATTAAAGCTGATATGGAAAATGAAATCGTTAAGAAAACGGATGCTTATAAAAATAATAAAATCGTTTACTTGGATGGACCACTTTGGTACCTGAGCGGAGGCGGTTTACAATCAGAGCTTGCTAAAATTGAAGAAGTCTTAGCTGAGCTGAAATAAATTATATGTATGGGGCTGTCTTGAGAATCGGTGAAATGACTCTCTGGCGGCTCTTTTTAATAAGAATAACCAATTTTAACAAGGGGACGGTAACTATGAAACAAATCAACAAATATATCGATTCAGTTTTTTGCAGCCAGGATGATATTCTGGAGGAAGTTCTTATTTCTATAAAAGAGAATGGCATGCGACCCATATCCGTTTCTCCTGCTGCTGGTAAGTTTCTTACGATGCTGGTATCTGTGTCAGGCGCAAAAAATGTCCTTGAGATTGGGGCGCTTGGGGGATATAGCGGCATTTGTTTAGCGAGGGGATTCAATCAGGCAGGAAATTTAACATCCCTTGAGCTCGTAGAAAGCTACGCAGAATTAGCACACAATAATCTGGGAAAAGCCGGGTTTGCAGATCAAGTATCCTATTTAACCGGACCCGCTTTGCAAAGCCTCGAACAGCTTGTCAGCGATCATCGGCAATTTGATTTCTTCTTTATCGATGCAGATAAAGAAAATTACGAAAACTATCTGGATTATTGCATCAGACTGGCGGAAAATGGGGCTTTAATTGTTTGTGATAATGTATTGGCCAGAGGCAGTGTAGCAGACGGGAGTGCTGAACCTGGACGTCATACTGAATTCATGAAAAATTTTAATAAAACAGTGGCTGACCATCCTCAATTGGAATCTGTGCTTATTCCGATTGGTGATGGGCTGACGGTCTCGAAAGTAGTAAAATAAATGGTTTACAATACACAAAAGGCAGGATGCTATAGCATTCTGCCTTTTATTTTCTAAAGTTCGTAGTAATTTAAAAGCAGAGAAGCAATCCATCTGCTTTGAGGGCTGTTTCTGATATTTGCAATCAGTCCTTGTATGATAGCAGGACTCAGACTGCGCTCCTGTACATCCTTCTTTAGGAGGATGAGTGATTCCTTTTCAATTGAATCTTCTAGTTCCTCTATTTTCTGCGCCATGATTTCAATCATTTGCCCGTCTGTCATCTCTTCATGTCCGGCCTTCCTGAACGTGTCATAGAGCTCGTCTGTTATAAACGGGATTTCCGAGTGCTTTGCCAGCAGGTCCGTTTTTTCCGCGAGTGACCGGCACAGAATATCCAAATCCAAAGGTACATTAAAAAATAAAAATAAATGAGAGTAAACATGCATGAAGCCTTTAATGCAATAAATTAAATCATATTTTGTATGCTGGACAGCCTCACCATATAGCTGATCAATCATCGATAGGGTGATATCATCGATTAATTGGTCAAAGTGGCGGCCTTTTGATATAAGTTCTTCATTAAACGTATGCGCTTGTTCCTTAATGAAAATCTTGGCGAAATCAGAATGCTTTTGAAAGGAGTGGAAAGTGGTGTAAAAAAACTTCCTTAAAAGCTCTCCGCCTGTGTTATTCGGGTCTTTGACTATTCGGTCAATATCTGAGATGAACTGCTCCATAAACTGATCGATCAAAGCCATGATCAATTCATCTTTTGATTTAAATGATAAGTAGAAAGCTCCTTTGGAAATACCGGAGTGCTCGGTGATCTGCTGAACAGAGGTAGCTTCAAACCCTTGCTTGGCAAAGAGTTCTAAAGCGCTTTCCATAATTAATTGCTTCTTGCTCATGTAAGAATGTCACTCCTTTATGATTGACAAATGACCACCTGGTCATTATTATATGTAATTGAGTCTAATAAGTCAATTTAGGGTAGGTGCACAAGTGAAAGGGTTAGTGAATTTTGTCCTGCAGAATAAACTTGCAGTCTGGCTGTTAACAATTATTATCACGGTATCTGGCATTTATTCAGGTACACGGATGAATATGGAGACTATTCCGGATGTCTCAATTCCTTACTTAATGGTGATGGACGTATATCCGGGGGCAACTCCCGAAAAAGTGATGGATGATGTGTCCATCCCAATCGAAAAAGCCGTCGAAGGTCTTGAAGACGTTAAATCTGTTTACTCAAATTCATATTCTAACATGTCGAATATCCAAGTGGAATATGAATATGGTATTGATATGGACGAAGCCAAGCGTGCTCTTCAATCGGCTCTGGATGCAGTGGAGCTGCCGGAAGGAGCACAGGAACCGACCATTACGGCCATCAGCATGAACATGATGCCGGTTGCTGCGCTGAGTGTAAGCAGTAAATCAGAGGATATCGTTGAGTTAACTTCAACGGTAGAAGATATCATACTGCCAAAACTTGAAAAAATTGATGGTGTAGCATCAGCGACCATCACGGGCCAGCATGTGGAAGAAGTGCAGCTCACATACAACGAAGAAAAATTGGCTGAGCTTGAGCTCACCGAAGATAAAGTAAAGGAAATGATTCAGGCAAGCAACATGGCTGTATCATTGGGACTTTACGAATTTGAAGAAGGTGAGCAGGCTGTCGCAGTGGACGGCAAGTTCATGACCGAGGATGAATTAAAGAACATGCTCATCCCGGTAACACCAACCGAACAAAACCAGTCACCTTTTGTAAAGCTGAGTGACATTGCCGAGATTGATACGGTCGGCAGAGTGCAATCTGTATCCCGTACAAATGGTGATGATGCCATTGCCATTCAAATCGTCAAAGAACAGCAGGCTAACACCGTTGAAGTGGTCAACAATGTCAAAGAATTAATCAAGGAAGAAAAGGAAAAGATTGATGCCCTTGTCATAGATCTTTCACTTGACCAGGGTAAGCCGATTGAAGACTCCGTTTCAACTATGATTGAAAAGGCTGTGTTCGGCGGGCTGATCGCAGTCTTGATTATTTTGCTGTTCCTGCGTGATTTTAAATCAACGATCATCTCGATCGTATCGATTCCAGTTTCGATTTTTATGGCGCTCCTATTGCTTCACTGGATGGATATTACGCTGAACATCATGACATTGGGAGCCGTTACGGTTGCCATTGGCCGTGTTATTGATGACTCAATTGTAGTCGTTGAAAATATTTACCGCCGCCTTCATCTGAAGGAAGAAAAACTGACAGGGCGCGCACTTATTCGAGAAGCTACGATTGAAATGTTCAAGCCAATCCTCTCCTCGACATTGGTAACCGTTGCTGTATTCGCGCCGCTCATTTTTGTCAGAGGAATGGTTGGCGAGCTGTTTACGCCATTCGCTTTGACTATGACTTTTGCGCTTGGTGCTTCACTTCTTGTAGCGATTACCATTGTTCCGGCATTATCACATTTCTTGTTCAAAAAGAAATTATATAGTGAAAAAACGGAAGGCAGCCACAAAGAAGCTGGAAAGCTATCAAAGTGGTATAAAGGCGTACTTGAGAAGTCTCTTAATCATAAGATTATTACTTCCATCATTGCAGTTGTCCTGCTGGCAGGAAGCTTAGCACTGACACCAATGATTGGATTCAGTTTTATGGGCAGTGAAGAAGAAAAAGTGATGTACTTAACGTACACACCTGAAGCTGGAGAACTGAAAGAAGAAACATTAAAGAACGTTGAAGCAGTAGAAGAAAAAATGCTTAAACGTGATGATATTGACATTGTTCAAATATCTGTAACCGAAGAAGCGGACCAAATGGCTGCCATGATGGGCGGAGGTGCAGGCGGAGCTTTAATGTACCTGATCTTTGATCCTGAAATGGATAATTTCCCGGAAGTCCGTGAAGAAATAGAAGATTATGTGTTTAATATCGGACAATCTGGTGAGTGGAAGAGCCAGAGCTTCACATCTATGTCCGGTTCAACCAATGACGTCAGCTACACATTCTACAGTGAAGATTTAGATAAACTGAATGAAGCTGTCAAAATGGTCGAAGACGTGATGAAGGAAAATAAAGAATTGGAGGATGTTTCATCAAGTGCAGAAGATGCCTTTGTTGAATATACCTTCAATGTGGAGCAGGATGAACTGCTGCAGTACGGTCTGACAGCAGGTCAAATTGTTATGATGCTGAATCCTTCAAACACCAAGGATGTACTGACAACGATTGAAAAAGATGGTGAGACCCTTGAAGTCATCGTCCAGCAGGAGCAGGCGGAACAGCCGAAATCCATTAATGATATTCTGGAGACTCAAGTGCCGACAGCAATGGGTACAACGATGCCTCTTTCTGAGCTGGTCACAGTGGAAGAGGGTACAACACATAACACGCTTGCCCGCAGTAAAGGCGAGTACTACGCAACCGTAACAGGCAAGGTAAAAGGCGATGACATCTCAAAGGCTACTTCTGCAGCAGATGAAGCGATTGATAAATTGGATCTGCCGAAAGGTGTAACAGTCGGTGTAGCCGGCGTTCAGGCGGATATGAATGAGACCTTCACACAGCTGGGCGCTGCGATGCTTGCTGCAATCGCGATTGTGTACTTTATTCTGGTTGTCACATTCCGTGAAGGAGTGGCGCCATTTGCGATCCTCTTCTCCCTTCCATTTGCTGTGATTGGTTCGTTTGTTGGCTTATTAATTGCCGGTGAAACCATTTCTGTATCGGTCATGATGGGAATGCTAATGCTAATTGGTATTGTCGTAACCAATGCCATCGTGCTGGTGGACCGGATCATCCATATGGAACGTGACGGCCTGGTCATGAGGGAAGCCGTGCTGGAAGCGGGAGCAACCCGCCTTCGCCCTATCCTGATGACAGCCATTGCAACAATTGGCGCATTAATTCCACTGGCCATCGGATCCGGCGGCGGTGGAGGGCTTATCTCCAAAGGCCTTGCGATTACCGTTATCGGCGGTCTGGCAAGCTCGACACTATTGACCCTGATCATTGTGCCGATTGTGTACGAAGTATTATCGAAGATGTTTAAGAAAAACCGCAGAGAAATCGAAGAAAATTAAAAGGAAGCCCTGCAGGATAGATGAATGCCTGCAGGGCTTTTCTCTTTGAAATGTAAGAAAGTATAAAGTTTTGAACGTCGATAACTGTCTAGCTCCAGCGCCTACCCCCTCGAGGAGTCGGGGGTGGGCAAGGCGCTTGCGCTTTTCTTATTCAACTAAATTCCCCTGATAAACTCCCTCTTTTCTTTTACAAGATCGACTCTTGCAAATAAAAGTGCATACATAACAGCAAAAATAAGATAGGCCAGGCCAATGATCAGGCTAAGGGTCCTTGGAGCAAATATCTCCAGCAGGAATCCTGCTGTACCCATGGAGACAGCCAGGGAAAGGTTTGAGATCATCTCCATTAAACCAAAAAAAGTTCCCTGCCTGGACCGGGGGATGAACTTCATCATAACGGTATCCAGGCAGATGTTGCCGATTCCGCCCGCAAAGGTGATCAGCACGACAGTGAAAAGAGCTGCGTAAAAGCTTGGCGCGAGACTTAGTAAAATATGACCGGTGCCTTCTAAAGCGATGAAGATGATCGCAAGTGCCAGGAGGCCGCGCTTCAACATATGAGAAAAAAAGGAGCTTAGAATAAGACCAATCCCCAATGCGCCATACATAAAACCAACACCCAATTCACCCATATCAAAAACTTCCAGTCCATATATGCTGACAAGAATATTGTCTATGCCATTGGCGAGCGGCATGGTCAGCATCATGATAAAAAAGGCAATCATGACAGAAGAGCCAAGAACGAGTTTCCCTGGTGAAATGGCTGCAGATGTCCTCGACTTCCTTCTAGTTTCCTCGGAAACTGAGGGGAAAACCATCCTGGAGATGAAATATGCTGATAACAGAAAGGTAAGGCCGTTAATCATGAAAGCAGCCTGGTTTCCGAGAAAGTAGGCGAGGATCCCGCCGGTGCTTGATCCAATAATGAGGACGGCACCAATCATAATTTGTTCTATCGCATTCACATATATAAGCCTATCTGATTTTACAAGGGCAGGTATTGCAGACATTCTGGCCGGTGAATAGATGGCGTCGCCCATTGAGATCAGGAATGCACTCGTATAAACAATCCATAGATCCCCGGGTTCTCTTACGAAAAGAAGGCAGAGGACCGCCGGCACTCTCAATAAGTCCACTGTCACCAGAATGGCCTTCTTGGAAAAGCGGTCTGCGAGCATGCCTCCTATTGGAGCAATGAAGAAAAAAGGTGCCATGCGGATTGCGAATAGTAGTCCGATTGCGACACCAGAGCCGGTTACACGGTAGAGCAGTGCGAGCAGCGCAACCTGTGTAAACCGATTTCCAATTCCATTAATGACACCAGCCCAAAAGAGCTTTTGATAATTCTTCTCCTGTTTCCATACAGTCCAATTTGTCATGTTAAGGCACCTCAGTGAAAAGTGATTCGATAATTATCTAATTTGCTGGGAGAGGTAATTGGTTAGATATATATCTAATTAGATTATATTCAAATTAGCTTGTTTACACAATCATAAATTTTTCAATGATGAAACTTTATCCTGTTTCGACTCGTAAAGAAGATAAAGGAGGCGGGTGCGATGAAATTAATATTCGAGGTCGTATTTCTTTTCATTGTTATCTATTTCAGCTATCACTACATTATCCTCATAACCAAAATGAAGAAAACTGCCCTTATTCCTTCAGGTAAGATTGATCTGAGTGCAGTAAGGAAATTCCCGCAAAAAGCTTCGGATAGCCCTGTTATCTCCAAGAACAAACTGGGGCTGACTATGTATGCTGTCATGCTTGTATTTCTAATCGCTATGTTTATATTCGCTAAATATAATATGAAGTTCAGCTGGACCTATCTCTATCTTCTGTTCATCCCTTTAATCAATGCCAAAGATCTCCTGAATGTATTTGCCGTCTATGATGACGGCTTTATAAGCGGAAGCAGGTTTGTTCCATGGAAAAGCCTAAAATCCTTTCATTTCAAAAAAATAGACCTAAATCACAAATACTATGGATTTTCTTCGGAAGTAAATGAGGGCTGCGAACTTATCCTTAAAACAAAAATGTCCAGCCATAGCCTGGTTGTAACGGAACAGGAAATGAAGGAAAAGCTGGTTCGTGTGTTGGAAGAGAAGGCGAAAACGACATAGAGAAGTTTTAAAACGTCCTTTTGTTGGTATTTATATAATAAAACATCAGGAAAGGATTAAGAGAAATGAAAGAAATTACAGTAACTGTTGACTATGAAGGCTTAAAATATCAAACGAATATTATTACCAATAAAGAAGCCGGCGAAGAGGAAATAATAAAGCAGGCAGAAGATCAGATCAGGAAACAGCTGAATAACTAAGTGAAAATGAACCCCCTTAATCTGAAAAGATAAGGGGGTGAACTATGGGTTCAGCGGAGTTTTTGATTTAGTTTTTGCTGAAGCATTTCTATTTTATTTGGCAGGACAAACAAGTATTCTATTAAACTCTCCAAGAGCTCCATCAGCAGAGCGGCCATTTCCTGATCAATATCCTTTTCAAGATCAAGCATCTCGTAAAAGGGGCTGCCAGGCTGTGCCAGCTGGCTTAATGACTGGAGGGGCTTTGCTAAATCAACATGCTTTGGCAGCTGTTCAAACTGCTTTGACAGGTTTTGCCCCTTGACCTCTTCACCGAGAAAGTTTTTTAATATGCTTTCAAGAACCCTCTTGGACATCACAGCTGTTGCCACCGTATCTCTGGAATAGCTGACATTTAACGCTGATCTGTAGGCTCGGGTGAGGTCTCCCGGCACTTCCTTTATTTTCTCCAGCTGAGTCAGGAGCTCCTTTGCTGAATTAGGGTCATAGATGTAGAGAATCGTCTCGTCACTGGATTGGTCAGCTTGATTAAGAATCATGATAAATACCGATTCTTTCTTACAGGCAGAACAATTCCCATGGGAAAGAATGCTGGACTTGCTTGTATGATTATAATTTGCTTTAATCGTAAAATGGCTCGGTTTGCTGCATTTTGGGCACTCGCACTGGACACTTGACGGCAGCTTCCTATAACCAAATTGACTATGAGAAATAATTTGTGCCGGCAACACTCTTCTCACTATCATTTCCCCCCGCTAGATTACTATTTTTCCATTCCATTACAATTAAGTATAACTTTGAAAATCAAGAGGAAAAAGATGAAAAATATGGAATTTATGAAAGGTGAATAGGAAGTAAGACGCGGTTACTTAAAAGTGCCTGCTTAACAAACCATAAGCAGGGAAACTATACTAATTACTATTCTTTATAAGGAGATGAAAAAATGAAGAATTCATATCCTCGTTCGTTTTCGCATATAGGACTTTCCGTGCCGGATATCACTAAAGCTGTCCAATTTTATCAGGAGGTGCTCGGCTGGTATGTCATCATGGAGCCTTCTGAGGTAATTGAAGATAACAGCCCAATCGGGCAGATGTGCACAGACGTGTTTGGTCCAGGCTGGGGAAGCTTTAAAATTGCCCACCTGTCTACTTCTGATAAAGTGGGAATTGAACTATTTGAATTTCCGAATAATGAGGATCCTGAAAATAACTTCGAGTTCTGGAAGACAGGCATTTTTCATTTTTGTGTGCAAGATCCGGATGTCGAAGGGCTTGTGGAGAAAATTGTGGAGCATGGCGGAAAACAGAGAATGCCAATTCGGGAATACTACCCTGGAGAAAAGCCGTATCGAATGGTGTACTGTGAAGATCCGTTTGGAAACCTGCTGGAAATCTATTCGCACAGTTATGAGCTCACTTATTCACAGGGCGCTTATTAAAGGAGGAGCAACGTGAAAGCTTTATTATTAGAAGGAAAAGGCTTATGGGAAGAGATGAAAATCGGGGAAGCAGAAAAACCAAAGCCTCAAAAAGGAGAAATTCTGGTTAGTGTACATGCGGCTGGTTTGAATCCTGTGGATTATAAAACAGCGACTGGCGGCAATCCAAATTGGCTATATCCTCATATTCTGGGGCTGGACGCGGCAGGTATTATCGAAGAAATCGGCGAAGGCGTACAAGGATGGAAGCCGGGAGACAAAGTTGTTTACCATAGCGATTTAACCAAAAAGGGAAACTTTGCAGAATATGCAGTAACGACCGCACATACCGTTTCGCGCATTCCTGACTCCATAACTTTTGAAGAGGCAGCCGCTTTGCCGTGTGCCGGATATACAGCTTATCAATCGCTTTTTCGCAAGCTCCACATTCAAAAAGGACAAACCATATTAATCCATGCCGGTGCAGGCGGTGTAGGCGGATTTGCTGTTCAGCTGGCCAAACTTGTAGGTTTAACCGTTATTACAACGGCATCATCCCAAAATCATGAATATGTGAGGAGTCTTGGTGCTGATTATCCAATAGATTATAAAAAAGATGACTTTGTTGAAAAAACCCTGGAAATCACGGGAGGAATAGGTGTTCATTCCGTCCTGGATACGGTAGGCAGAGATAATGCCACTAAGTCATTGAAAGGTTTAGCATTTAATGGCCAGCTGGCTTTTATAGCAGGACAGCCTGATTTTTCACAGGCCGTTTCCTTTGCCCATCCATTATCTTTTCATATGGTTGCTCTTGGGAGTGCTCATCAATCCAATAACCTGGCTGAACAGACAGATCTCTCGGTGATGGGGGATGAGATGCTGAAATTAATCCAAGAAAAGAAGATAAGTCCGCTACTTGAAGAAGTAATTGCTCTCGAGGAAGTTCCTTCTGCTCTGAAGCGCTTATCTGAGCGGGCTGTTAAGGGGAAAATTGTGGCCAAGTTAATTTGACTGAAAAGAGCTACTCCCACATGGGAATAGCTCTTTTTCCATTACCCTTTATAAGGGTTATTACGGTTTTCCCTGACATTGTTAAAATCATACGCATCTCGATTGCGGGTGTCGACATCATCGTTATAGGCCGAAACCGTGCGGTCATTTGTGCTCAGATCTTCAGGGTTTCCGCTCAGCGGACGGTTTACATCCAGATTCTCATCAGTCCAAACACCGCTGCTGTTTCTGGTGTTATCCTTAAAAGCATTCGTTCCGCGATCAAGCTCGCCAGGGTTTAAAGGATCAGTGCTTGTGTACGTCGTCCGATCTCCATCTAAAACGGAACGGTCCGTATTTGTATAGTCATCAGTAAAGTCTGCAGACCTCGTATCAGGATCGACTAACACAAGGATTTTTCCTGATTTCACATCTGCTTCATAGCGATGTGCTTCTTCCTCTGGAATGCCCATGCCGATAAGTGCTCCCGCAATACCGCCCGCACCAGCACCAACAGCGGCTCCTGTTAATGTAGCAGCAATTGGTCCGGCTGCCACAATTGGCCCGATTCCAGGAATCGCCAATGCACCTACACCTGCCAGAAGACCTGTTAATCCTCCCAGAACACCGCCAGTAGCCGCTCCGGCAGCTAATCCCTCTTCAGTTTTTGTGCCTGTTTCTTCTGTAACGGCATCCACATCGTCTTTGTTTTTGCTGATTACGGAAATATCTTCAGGGCGGTATCCTTCCGCTCTTAATTTTTCAACCGCTTGAATAGCTTCCTGCTCTGTATCGTATGCACCTACAACATGCTTGTTTGTTGCCATGTTCATCATCCTCCTTAATAATTTTTGTTTATCTATTGGTGTACATACCTTTTTCATTACGCTCATAAACCGAGTGGATAAAATTACTAATAATTTCCCCTTGACTGATAGCTGGCTTGACCTGTAACTGCATAATCGGTAGTTTTAAAATAGAACAGACAAGGAAGGTTGATCTCTATGAAAAAACTTTATTATGAAAACCCATATATCAAAACATTTGAAACAGAACTTGTATATCAGGCGGCAGACGACAAGGAAAGGGTATATGCCGTTCTGAAAGAAACGGCCTTTTATCCGACTGGTGGAGGACAGCCTCATGATGAGGGGACCCTCAATGGTATAAAAGTGGTGGATGTCGAAGAAGCGGAAGGGGAAATCCGTCATTATTTAGAAAGAGAATTGGAGCCTTCTATTTCCGGGATATCAGGAGAAATCGATTGGAACAGACGGTTTGACCATATGCAGCAGCATGCAGGCCAGCATATATTATCGGCTGCATTTGAAGAGCTTTACGGCTATAAAACAGTCAGTTTTCATTTAGGCAAAGAAATATTAACTATTGACTTGGAAATTAGTGAACTGCCTGTCGGGCACGCAGAGGAAGCGGAGAGACTGGCTAATGCCATCATTCTTGAAAATCGTCCGATTGAAGCCAGGTGGGTGAGTGCAGAGGAAGCTTCCCAATTCCCGCTCCGTAAGCAGCTGTCTGTCAGCGAAGATATCCGGCTTGTGATCGTTCCGGAGTTTGATTATAACGGATGCGGCGGAACACACCCAACATCAACCGGCCAGGTAGCCGGTGTAAAAGTATTGGACTGGGAGCGCCAAAAAAAGAAAATCCGCGTACAATTTATCTGTGGCAGCCGGATTCTCACGCAGCTTCAGACGAAGCATGAAATTACCGGGAATCTGAGTCAGCTTCTAAATGCACCAGAGCAGGACCTGCCTTCAGCGGCCAGCCGCCTGATTGAAAATGGAAAGGACCTGGAGAAGCAGCTGGAAGCAGCAAAGGAAGCCCTGTTAGCTTATGAAGCTAAAGAAATGTTCACAGCCGGAAAGGAGAAGTGCATCAGCAAGGTCTTTGAGGGACGATCCGTCCAGGAACTGCAGAAACTGGCACGCTTAATCGCCTCTCAAACTGAAAATGCCGATGTTATCCTAATCAATGAAACCGCCGATAAACTCCAATTTGTCTGTGCCAGGGGAGCAGATTCTGAATCTGATATGAAGAGCCTTTCAGCAGAACTGCTGCAGAAGATTAACGGCAAAGGCGGCGGGAATCCTCAATTTGCACAGGGTGGGGGAGACAAGCTCATGAGCGGGGAGGACCTGCTGGAATATGCAATGAGACTTGCAGGCCAAAAGTAATTGAATCCGCATGTAATGGACAGATTTAATTGATAAAATATTTAGAAAAGTATTGAAAAATGATTGTAATACAGCTTCTGTTGTATTACAATTTTGGTACGGGCCATGCATTATATTGAATGTTTATGATAACCTCATAAACGCCTCATATAATATCCGGTCTACAGGAGGCAAGTTCATGTACAGACAAAATACCGTCTATATCATCGGAGACAGCAAAACATCACTGAACAATCCGATTATGCAAAAATATAATGGCTTCTTTATCGGTCTTGTGATCGACAGGGAAACAGATGAAATTGTAGATGCCGAATGTTCATCTACCATTAATTTAACCTCATTATTTATTAAATCGATATTTGTCGGCAAATCCATACTGGAAGCAGACAAGGTAATGGAAGAAATTGAAAGCCGCTATTTCGGCTCCTCGCAAAAGGCCCTGATCGTTGCCTTTAAAAACGCCCATATAAAATATACGCAAATTATGAATAAATAAAGCTGCTTTTTCTGTTTTCCGCAGATGAAATCCAGCTATCAGAGAACATCTCCGATAGCTGGATTTTTTGCATTTAGCATTTAAATACTGAGTTGATTGCAGCGGAAGGTGCGAGTTCCTCGAAAATGCATTCGCATTGTCTTCGTGCGGTGTTTACTCAAGGAAGCTTATTCAAAGTCCCGCGGTTCGCTGAGCATCCTGGAGCGGAAATCAACGGGCAACATTGAAAGGCTAATAACAATTTTAAAGGAAAATAAATTGCTGATTGAATTTACAGAAAATATCAAAATAATATACAATATGGAAAACTATAATAATATAATATTTTGGGGGATTTTAAATGAAGCTTTATTTATCAGTTGATATGGAGGGAATTACGGGTCTGGCTGATCATACTCATGTTGGATCATCTAAGCACAATTATGAACGCAGCAGGGTGATTATGACTGATGAGGCAAACCATGTGGTGACAGCTGCCTTTGAAGAAGGATGCAGTGAGGTGATTGTCAATGATAGCCACTCCAAAATGAACAACCTGCTTATTGAAAGAATGCACCCTGAGACACAGCTGATTACGGGTGATGTTAAGCCATATTCAATGGTTCAGGGCCTGGATTCAAGCTTTAGCGGTGCCATTTTTGTTGGATATCATGCACGTGCTTCCATGAAAGGTGTTATGTCCCACTCTATGATTTTCGGTGTAAGACATATGTACATCAATGATCATGCCATTGGAGAAATGGGATTCAATGCTTATGTGGCTGGCTATCATGGCGTGCCGATTCTAATGGTGGCCGGAGATGACCAGGCTGCATTGGAAGCAGAGAAATTAATCCCGAATGTGACAACAGCTGTTGTAAAAGAGACGATATCACGATCTGCTGTGAAATCGCTTACTCCCGCGAAAGCCGGCCAGCTTTTAAGAGAAAAAGCGGCAGAGGCGCTTAGCAAAAAGGAGCTTGTCAAGCCGCTTGTGCCGCCGGAAAATCCTGTATTGAAAATTGAATTTGCCAACTATGGCCAGGCTGAGTGGGCTGCTCTGATGCCTGGTGCAGAGATAGAAGAAAATACAACCATTGTCCGCTATCAGGCTAAAGATATTCTTGAAGCATACCAGGCTATGCTCGTGATGACTGAGCTGGCCATGAGAACTACATTCTGTTAGGAAGTGTTAATGAATGACTGGATACATAATAAAACGCCTCATCGCAATGGTCGTCACACTTTGGTTCATTATCACTCTGACGTTTTTCTTAATGCACTCCATACCCGGGTCGCCTTTTAATGAAGAAAGAAACACCAGCGAAGCGGTCCAGCGGAATATGGAGAAATTCTATCATTTGGACGAACCGCTGTATGTCCAATATGGGATGTACTTGAAATCAGTTGCAACATTTGACTTTGGACCGTCTATTAAAAAGTCCTCCCAGACGGTTAATGAAATGCTGGGACGGGGGTTCCCGGTGTCGTTTGAACTGGGAATCGTCACTTTGATTGTGGCTGTTTTCTCAGGGATTGCCCTCGGAATCATAGCAGCTCTCCGGCACAATGGCTTTATTGATTATTTAGCGATGACCATTGCAGTTCTGGGAATATCAGTGCCGAACTTTGTGCTTGCCACACTATTAATTCAGCAGCTTGCTGTCAATCTGGCAATCCTCCCGGTGGCTACCTGGTCAAGCCCAAAGCATATGATTCTGCCGACTCTGGCGCTTGCGACAGGACCCATGGCGATCATCGCCCGTCTGACACGTTCAAGCATGCTGGAAGTTCTGACACAGGATTACATCAAGACGGCCAAGGCTAAAGGCCTGTCACCGGTGAAAATTGTTTTTAAACATGCACTGAGAAATGCCCTTCTGCCTGTTGTAACCGTATTGGGGTCGCTTGCTGCAAGCATTTTGACAGGAACCTTTGTAATTGAAAAAATATTTGCCATTCCCGGAATGGGAAAGTATTTCGTAGAAAGCATCAATACACGTGATTATCCCGTCATAATGGGAACCACCGTTTTTTACAGCTCCATTTTGATTATTATGCTGTTCCTGGTGGACATTGCATACGGAGTTCTTGACCCGAGAATTAAGCTTCACAAAAAGGAGGCGAGCTAATGGAACTGCGCAAACAGCATGATAACCGCAACCTGGCACCTGATATTCCGGATGATTGGTTTGTCCCAAAGGCCAAAGACGAGGATGCAGCGGAAGCAGTTGTAAGGCCAAGCCTTTCTTATTGGCAGGATGCATGGCGCCGGCTGTTGAAAAACAAATTGGCAATGGCAGGGCTATTCTTTCTTATTGCTTTAGCCTTTATGGCCATATTCGGCCCGATGATTTCCCCGCATGATGTATCCCAGCAGTCATTGGCTAATCAGAACCTTCCGCCGTCTTCAAAATATTGGTTCGGAACAGATGAATTAGGCCGGGATGTTTTCGCAAGAACATGGTACGGAGCAAGGATCTCCTTATTCGTTGGAATCGTGGCAGCCATGATTGATTTTGCAATCGGAGTCATTTACGGCGGTATTGCCGGCTATAAAGGCGGCAGAACAGATAATGCCATGATGAGGGTAGTGGAAATTCTGTATGGACTCCCATATTTGCTCGTTGTTATTTTAATCAGTGTTGTAATGGGACCTGGTTTGTTCACCATTATATTCGCCCTTTCCGTAACGGGCTGGGTCGGGATGGCCCGGATTGTCCGGGGACAGGTTCTGCAGATCAAGAACTATGAATTTGTACTGGCATCAAAGACTTTCGGAACAAAAACATCGAGGATTATAAAGAAAAACCTGCTGCCGAACACGATGGGCCCTATCATTGTACAGATGACATTAACAGTGCCATCGGCCATCTTTGCAGAGGCGTTCCTGAGCTTTCTGGGATTAGGCATTCAGCCGCCTTTTGCCAGCTGGGGCTCCATGGCCAATGATGGGCTGTCTACGATTCTATCAGGTCACTGGTGGCGCCTGTTCTTCCCTGCTTTTTTCATCTCCCTGACCATGTTTTCATTTAATGTGCTTGGTGACGGATTGCAGGATGCCCTCGATCCGAAGTTAAGGAGGTAGCAGCATGGAGAAAGTACTAGAAGTAAAAGACCTGCATGTCACATTTACCACTTATGGCGGGGAAGTCCAGGCTGTAAGGGGCGTATCATTTGATCTCTTCAAAGGGGAAACCCTGGCGATTGTCGGTGAATCCGGCTGCGGAAAGAGTGTAACGTCCCAGAGCATCATGCGGCTGATTCCATCCCCTCCAGGGAGAATAGCAGATGGCTCTGTCCTCTTTAAAGGGAAGGACCTGACAAAGCTAAAGGAATCCGAAATGCGGGACATCCGCGGCGCAGACATTTCGATGATCTTTCAGGATCCTATGACGGCTTTAAACCCTACGATTACCATTGGAGAGCAAATTATAGAAGGAATTATGCAGCATGAAACCATTTCTCGGCCGGATGCCCGTAAAAAGGCGCTGGAAATGCTGAATTTAGTTGGAATACCAAATCCATCCGAAAGATTAAAGCATTATCCGCACCAATTCAGCGGCGGGATGAGGCAGCGGATTGTGATTGCCATGGCCCTTGTCTGTGAGCCGGAAGTGCTGATTGCCGATGAACCCACTACAGCACTGGATGTAACGATCCAAGCGCAAATATTGGATTTATTTAAAGATATCCAGAAGAAAACTGGAGTATCCATCATAATCATTACCCATGACCTGGGGGTTGTCGCTCAAGTAGCAGACCGCATCGCTGTCATGTATGCAGGAAAAATAGTGGAGGCCGGAGAACGAAGGGAAATCTTCTATAATCCCCAGCATCCCTATACAAAGGGCCTGCTGAATTCTGTTCCGCGCCTTGACCTGGATGGAGCTGATCTTATTCCTATAGGCGGATCCCCGCCGGATTTATTTGCTCCGCCGGCTGGCTGCCCATTTGCTGCCCGCTGCGAATACGCAATGGAAGTATGTGACCGGGTCTATCCCTATAAAACGCATTTAAGCCGGGATCATCATGTGGACTGCTGGCTCCAGGATGAGCGGGCACAGAAAATGCTTGCAGGTGTAAAGTAGGTACTTCCTTTCGCAGTGCCGGCCCGGTACGGCGAAAGTTATGATTCTATCAGCTGTCAGACAGGCATCTGGTAGATAAAGAAATATATTTTAAGAGGGGGAAAAGGAATGAAAAAGTTTTTATCGCTGCTGCTTGCAGGTGTGTTGCTATTTGTTATGGCAGCCTGTACGGCAAATGAAGATGCAGGCAAAGAAACAGACAGCAAGGATGATGGCAAGAAAGAAGAAGAAAGTGCTGAAAAAGTGCTTTATTTGAACAATGGCCAGGAGCCGACTTCGTTTGACCCTCCAATCGGCTTTGACTCTGTTTCCTGGAGTGCGCTGAACAACTTAATGGAAGGTTTGACACGTCTGGGACAAAATCATGAGCCAGAAGCAGCCATTGCCGAAAAGTGGGATGTATCTGAAGATGGAAAGACTTATACATTCCATATCCGCGAAGGTGCAAAATGGTCAAATGGCGATCCTGTAACAGCAGGTGATTTTGAATTTGCCTGGAAGCGCCTTTTAAATCCTGATACAGGTTCTTCAGCCGCTTTCCTCGGCTACTTCATTGAAGGCGGAGAGGCTTATAACAACGGGGAAGGATCAGCTGATGATGTAAAAGTAAAAGCAGTTGATGACAAAAAATTTGAAGTGACTTTAGTTAGTCCGCAGGCTTATTTCTTAAGTGTAATCACAAACCCTGCATTTTTCCCAATCAATGAAAAAGTGGCAACAGAGAATCCTCAGTGGTTTGCTGAAGCAGAATCTTTTGTGGGCAATGGTCCTTTCAACCTGACAGAGTGGGAGCATGACAGCCACTTTGTAATGGAGAAAAACGCTCAATACTGGGATGCTGATAATGTAAAACTGGAAAAAATTAATTGGGCGATCATTGATGATACCAATACAGAATACCAAATGTACCAAACCGGAGAGCTTGATGTATCAGCTGTTCCATCTGAGCTGAGCGAAAAGCTATTAGGCGAAGCAAAGGTTGAAGACCAGGCTGGTGATTATTTCTACCGTTTTAACGTAAATATGGAGCCATTCCAGAATGAAAATATCCGTAAAGCTTTCGCAATGGCAGTGGACCAGAAGCAAATCGTTGACTTTGTAACCAAGAATGGAGAAAAGCCTGCATACGGATTTGTATCCTATGGATTTAAGGATGCTGATGGCAAGGACTTCCGTGAAACAGCAGGAGATCTTATCCAAACGAATCTGGAAGAAGCGAAATCCCTTCTTAAAAAAGGAATGGAAGAGGAAGGCTATGAGACACTTCCTGAAGTTACATTAACATACAGCACAAGTGATTCTCACAAAAAGATCGCAGAAGCTCTTCAGCAAATGTTCAAGGAAAACCTTGGCGTTGAAGTGAAGCTTGCCAACATGGAATGGAATGTATTCGCTGAAGAACAAAAAGCGCTTAAATTCCAATTATCCCGAAGCTCATTCCTTGCTGACTATGCTGACCCAATCAACTTCCTTGAAAACTTCCAGACAGGACATTCCATGAACCGCACTGGCTGGAGCAATGAGAAGTACGATCAGCTGATCAAAGATGCGAAGAATGAAGCAGACGAAGCAAAGCGCTTTGAGCTGATGTATGAAGCGGAAAAAATCTTATTCGAAGAAATGCCGATTATCCCTATCCATTTCTACAACCAGGTATATCTCTATAATGATGCTGTTTCAGGAATTGTCCGCCATCCGGTTGGATACCTGGAGCTTAAATGGGCAGATAAGAAGTAATACTTCTTCGGCTTGATGTGAAAGTGACAGGAAAAGGGGTGTTCGTGTGAACATCCCTTTTTTTCAGAAGTATATTTTTTTTTGAAGAATAAGGATCTTTGAACTTTGATAACTGTCTAGCTCCGAGCGCCATCGGCTCGAGGTCTTAAGCTTGGCTAACTGCGGCTCCTAGGGACTCGAGGTCATAAGGCGATTCCTTCCAGAAGGAAAGAACACCTTCTTACAGTAATCGTCTTATGCTTGTCGTCCCTAAGCAGTCGCCTTCGTTTTTCGGACAATCACTGCTGAAGGCAAAAAACGCCTTCTGCCAGCGCTTGTCTTAAGCTTGTCGCCGATAAGCGGGCGCTCTGCGCTTTTCTAGTTTATTTCCCGAAAAATAATACATTTTCCCGAAATTTAGCTTATATCCTCGACAATTATTTCATTTCCCAAATAATGCTTTTGCTGCAGGAGCATATAATGCTATAAAACGAAAAGGATGTGACAGCATGGCAATCAAACCTCAGCGCCTGAAAAAAGGTGATGCGATTGGAATTATAGCACCGGCAAGCCCGCCTAATCAGGAGAACCTGAAACGATCCCTTTCTTTTTTGGAAGAGCTTGGTGTAAAGGTAAAGATAGGCGAGCATGTGACAGATCAATATGGTTATCTGGCCGGGAAGGATGAAGACCGTCTGGCTGATTTACATAACATGTTTGCGGATAAGGAAGTCAAAGCCATCATTTGTGCAGGCGGGGGCTATGGAACCGGGAGAATTGCATCCCAAATCGACTACAGTCTGATAAAAGAAAATCCGAAAATTTTCTGGGGATACAGTGATATAACATTCCTGCACACAGCCATCCGCCAGGAGACAGGAATGGTCACCTTCCATGGGCCGATGCTCGCCTCTGATATTGGCAAAGAGGATGCGGATCCGCTATCAAAGCAATATTTTAACCAGTTATTTGAGCCGGTCACGCTTGACTATCCAGAAGGAATTTCAGAATTGGAGACGATGGTGAACGGGAGTGCCGCGGGTGTCTTAACGGGGGGGAATCTGTCTCTTATGGCCAGTACAGTCGGAACACCATTTGAAATTGATACAAAAGATAAACTTGTGCTTATTGAAGACATTAACGAAGAGCCGCGTGCGGTCGACCGCATGCTAAACCAGCTGCATATGGCAGGGAAGCTTTCGGATGCGGCCGGCTTTATCATTGGGGACTTTAATAATTGTGTTCCTGAAAGAGAACTTTCCCTGAAACTGGATGAAGTTCTGGATACGTATATCAAAAGGGTGAATAAGCCTGCAGTTAAAGGCTTTCATATCGGCCATTGCTCTCCGCATATTTCTGTGCCATTAGGTGTAAGGGCAGAATTGGATGCAGCCGGTAAAAAGCTGACAATCGAAAGCGGAGTTAAGTAAAAGGGTGGTATAGATGAAAATAAACACGATCGAAACATTTAGAGCTGCGGTACCACTGAAAAAACCATTTAAAACAGCTTTGAGAACAGTTGAGACAGCTGAAACGCTTGTTGTAAAAGTAACTTGCGATAACGGGATAGCCGGGTGGGGAGAAGCACCTCCCACTGTGGTGATTACTGGAGACAGTCTTTCAAGCATAGAGTCAGCCATTCATCATGTATTGAAGCCAATGCTGATCAATAAGAGTCTTCTAAACTATGAGGCGATATTCCAGGGAATTCAGTCCGCTTTAATAGGAAATTCGAGTGCAAAGGCGGCTGTGGATATGGCCTTATACGATTGTCTTGCACAGCAATGCAAACTGCCTCTTTACCAATTTTTAGGCGGACATAAAAATGAGGTGGAAACGGATTATACAGTAAGCGTCAATGGTCCGGAAGAAATGGGAGAAGATGCGGTTTCCTATGTTCAGCAAGGCTTCGATGTCCTTAAGGTAAAGGTCGGCAAGGATGATATTTTAACAGATATAGAGAGAATACGGGAAATCCGCACCCGGGTAGGATCGAAAATTAAAATCCGCCTGGATGCCAATCAGGGCTGGAAACCAAAGGATGCTATTTATGCCATCCGGAAAATGGAAGCACTGGACTTGAACATTGAGCTTGTCGAACAGCCGGTAAAGGCTTGGGATATAGAGGGGCTTAAGCAGGTTACAAATGCGGTTGATACACCGATTATGGCAGATGAGAGTGTCTTTACCCCGAAGCAGGCATTTGAAGTCATTAAAACGCGAAGTGCTGACTTGATTAATATCAAGCTGATGAAGTCAGGCGGCATTTATCAGGCGCAGATCATTAATCAGCTCGCTGAAGTATGCGGGATGGAATGCATGGTAGGCAGCATGATTGAAACCAAGATTGGCATTACGGCCGCAGCCCATTTTGCAGCCAGCAAAAAGAATATAACCCGCTTTGACTTTGATGCCCCATTGATGATGGCAAAAGAAATTGTGGAAGGCGGAATCCGCTATTCCGGCCGCAAAATTACCCTGCCATCTGAACCTGGCCTTGGCATCAGGAATGTATCATTGGCAGTGAACAAGCAGGAATTGACATCCTGACAATTTTAAAAAGGAGGAATTCGGTTTGGCAATAAAGCAGAAATGGCTGGTTTCGGTTCCTGCTGCTACCTTGTGGACAGCGAGCGATTCATCAAGAGAAATTGACTTTGAAGCCATCACTAACCCAGTTAATTTGGATGCCTGGCTTGAAAAGCTCACCTATGAGCCCCGGCTGGAGCTTTGCGACGGGAATCTTGTGCAATCACAACTTCTGTACGGAGAAGAAGTGATCGTATTGGAGGAGAGAGAGGGATGGGTACATGTTGCTGTCCCAAGCCAGCCCTCTTCAAAGGACGGGAGAGGGTATCCCGGCTGGCTGCCGAAGGCCCAGCTGACTCAAAATGAAGATTGGAAGCTTGATAGTGAAAAGGCCGCTGTCATCCAGAATAAAAAAGCAACTCTCTATTCGACTGACAGAGAGCCGGAACTAATTCTAAGTTATCAAACTGTACTTCCGGTCTTAAAAGAAGGAGCCGAGTGGATCCAGGTTCAGACACCTGGAGGAGAAGGATTCTTAAAATCTGCTGACGTAAAGGTCTTTGAATCAATCGATGCTATACGGAAAGGCAGCGGCAGAGACATCATTGCTGCGGGTGAACAATTTATAGGCCTTCCCTATCTATGGGGCGGCATGACCAGCTATGGATATGACTGTTCAGGGTTCAGCTATTCCATGTGCAAAGCAAATGGAGTGATCATTCCCCGTGATGCCCATGATCAGGCGGAAGCAGGGAAGCCGGTCGAACTGGATGCCATTGAACCAGGGGACCTATTATTCTTTGCTTATGAAGAAGGGAAAGGCAAACTCCATCATGTAGGCATTTATTATGGTGATGGAAAGCTGCTTCATTCTCCAAATACCGGTAAAAGCATCGAAGTTATCGACTTGAAAGATACCATCTATGAAAAGGAACTATGTGCAGCTAGACGTTACTGGCAAGAGACGGGGGAATAAACATGGCAAAAGAAGCACTTTTACAGGTCAACAATCTCAAAAAGCATTTTTCAATGGGGAAAGGACAAACCCTGAAGGCTGTTGATGATGTCTCCTTCCATATCAAACAGGGAGAAACATTCGGGATTGTCGGTGAATCCGGATGCGGGAAATCAACTGCAGGGCGTACCATCATTGGTTTATATAACCGTACAGAAGGTGAAGTCCTTTATGACGGAAAAAATGTCCATAACATGACTGAAAAAGAGAGGTTTGCTTTTCACAGGAAGATGCAGATGATTTTTCAGGATCCGTATGCTTCCTTGAATCCGCGTTCTACCGTACAGGAGATTATTTCCGAGCCCATGGAGGTTCATGGGTTATATCCGAATAAGAGGGAGCGCCTCGAGCGGGTCTATCAGCTCCTGGAGGATGTAGGTCTTAACCGCGATCATGCCAACCGTTATCCGCATGAATTCAGCGGCGGACAGAGGCAAAGAATTGGAATTGCCCGTGCTTTGGCGCTGGATCCGGAATTCATTATTGCTGACGAGCCAATCTCAGCACTGGATGTATCGGTACAAGCCCAGGTGGTGAATCTGCTTAAGGGGCTCCAGAAGAAAAAAGGGCTGACCTACTTATTTATCGCCCATGATCTCTCGATGGTTAAGCATATCAGCGACAGAATCGGCGTTATGTACTTAGGGCATCTAGTGGAATTAACCACAAGCGAAAACTTATATAAAAATCCGCTTCATCCCTATACACAGGCCCTGCTGTCGGCGATTCCCATCCCTGA
The DNA here is from genome assembly GCF_010628845.1 of Bacillus sp. 22-7. NCBI lineage: Bacteria > Bacillati > Bacillota > Bacilli > Caryophanales > Bacillaceae > Bacillus > Bacillus sp. 22-7. The sequence goes on from NZ_NJQY01000027.1 coordinate 37,894, forward strand.
CCCTGATGTCGAGGATAACCGGGAAAGAATCATTTTGGAAGGGGAGCTCCCGAGCCCAATGAATCCGCCAAGCGGCTGTGTATTCCGCACGCGCTGCCCTTATGCGATGGAGGCTTGCGCTTCCATGAAGCCTGAGTGGCAGGAGATTGAGAAGGATCACTTTGTGGCCTGCCATTTATATAATGAAAAAGTAACGGGCGACCATAACCGGCCTCAAGTAGCGGCTGCGAAATAAAATGGACTTTCATACTCTTAAAGCGGAAATTCTTACATTGGCCAGCTGCTGTGAAGGCCGCGTTGCTGTATATATCCATACCGAGGATGGTTTCATCGAAAAAGATGCCGATGCCATTTTCTCTTCAGCCAGCTTAATAAAGGTGCCGATTTTACTTGCGGGACTTTTACAGGCGGAGAAAGGGCTGCTTCAGCTTGAGGAGGAAGTGGAAGTTACTGTTTCTGCCCGGGTTGGCGGATCGGGTGTATTGCAAGCTATGGCCAGAGATTTGAAGATCAAGGTGACAGACCTAATGACACTAATGGTCATTGTGTCTGATAATACAGCGACTAATCTTATCATTGAGCTGCTCGGTATAGAGAAAATCAATCAGCTTTTCAAAGATTTGGGGTTTAATAATACATCATTAAACAGAAAGATGATGGATTTTGAAGCACTGAAAAACGGCATTGACAACACCACGACTGCCCGGGATATGGTGTATGGCATAAAGGCATTGGCAGAGCAAAAGCTTTTATCAGGGAAGTATACTGAAAAAGCACTGTATATATTGGAAAACCAGCAGTTTAAAAATAAACTTGCCAACACGATAGACGAGGAAAAAGTCATGGTTGCCAATAAAACAGGCGAACTTCCCGGCATAGAGCATGATTGCGCCATATTTACCCATAAAGGAAAAACAGTCTGCGCTGCAGTACTTGTGGACAGGCTTCTAAATCAGACTGCCGGCAAAGAAGTATTGTCTGCAATCGGCAGTCGCATTAATCAATATATTACACATAAATAAGGAACCGCTCACTTAGAACGGTTCCTTGTTTATTTGTGCAGTTTTTGCACCGAGACTGCCAGATTATTTATGATGAAAAGGGCATTTCCCTTCAATTGGCTTAACGTCATCACCGATGAAGTATTGTTTCCACTCACGGTGTTCGGGATCGCCATAGTGACTGATGTTTGGATGGGTAGGGAGCCCATCCCATTTTTCAACACGTTCCCTTACTTTTTCCCTGGACATAACGCCGCCTTTAGTGGTGCCTTCGAGACCTTCAAAAATGCGGCGCGGCTGGAATCCGAGTACAAGACTATTGCCCAGATCCCTCGTCTTTCTCTGCTTGTATGCAGGCGCATTGCCAAACACAAAGAATGGCTCCTCCGCAAAAGAAAACGCCCATAAATGATGGTCCGGATCTGTCGGATAATCCTTAGGCCAAGGTTTTGTATCAACCTTATGCAAATACTGAAGGATATTCCAGAAATTTTCTCTATAATGTTCAAGCGGCTTTTCATCTTTTTCCGGCTCCACAAATACAAACAGGCCATGGCGAATAAGCTTTGGTGCGTCAAAGAGCTCTATGAAAGATTCAAGAGCTTCCGGAAGATTAGACCAGTCTTCCTTTGCAATATAGGCATATCTCAATTCACCGCGCATTTCGGCAGTCATTCCAAAATAGCACGGGAAGGTTTTATCTGTAACTGTATCATGAAATGTTTTATATTCTTGAATAACCCACTCAGGCACAATATCGGGGTTAGTCATATCTTCTTTTGTTAAAAGAAACTTACTGGCAGTTTTCATTTTTTCACCTCAGAATGATTTACTTATGAAATATGTACCCCTTAAAAAGTCCTTTGAAACTAGCTGGGTGGAAAGGGAAACGAAAAAGACAGCCGTGATGGCTGCCTTAAGATTTTCGATATTTATACTGGTTAAGCTGAAAGCGGATAAAACAGCCGATGCAAAATCCCAAAATGGCAATAAATGCTGAAAGAGCGACCATAGCTGTAAATACATATCCTGCAGCTGTCCAGCCCAGCAGAAAGCTGAGCAGCCCAAGCGCCAGGCAGGCAACGGCAATCACCTGATTAAATTGCTGCTGATCCCAGTCTTCGGGAATATACTCAGAAGGACGCTTTTTTAGAAAGTACCTTGCTGTACGCATAATCGGATTGTAGCCGAATAATAGGCCCATTGCACCTGCGAGCAGGGGAATGGCGAGAATCCAGGCTTCTCCGGTAATCCAAGAAGCTAAAACACTTAATACGATTGACCATTGATTAGTTCTTACGAGCGGACGGGGAATTGAAACTGGTGTATTTGCCATTTATTTTCCGACCTTTCTCATTGGTTTTATTGGTATTAATAGTTTACTGAAGTTGTTTGATTTTGTGAAGAAAAAAAGCCTGGAAAATAAGAAATACGATTCAACTTCGGACACAGAAAGGAGAAAACAGCAGGCCAGAGTCAGAACCTGGTCCAACTTCGGACACAGAAAGGAGAAAAGAGCAGGCCAGAGTCGGAACCCGGGTTAACTTCGGACACAGAAAGGAGAAAAGAGCCAGTTAGAGTCGGAACCCGGGCCAACTTCGGACACAGAAAGGAGAAAAGAGCCAGTTTAAGTCGGAACTCGGGTTAACTTCGGACACAGAAAGGAGAAAAGAGCAGGCCAGAGTCGGAACCTGGTCCAACTTCGGACACAGAAAGCAGAAAGAGGAGCATTAGAGTCAGAACCCTGGCCAACTTCGGACACAGAAAGGAGAAAAGAGCCAGTTAGAGTCGGAACTAGGGTCAACTTCGGACACAGAAAGGAGAAAAGAGCCAGTTAGAGTCGGAACCCGGGTCAACTTCGGACACAGAAAGCAGAAAGAGGAGCATCAGAGTCGGAACTCGGGTTAACTTCGGACACAGAAAGGAGAAAAGAGCCAGTTAGAGTCGGAACTAGGGTCAACTTCGGACACAGAAAGGAGAAAAGAGCCAGTTAGAGTCGGAACCCGGTCCAACTTCGGACACAGAAAGCAGAAAAGACTAATCCAAAGTCCGAACCAAGCTGCACTTCCAATAAAAGTCCCGCAAAACAAACACCAGCAGACAAAGAAAAAAGGCCCTGGAATGACATCCAAAGCCTCCTTTCGTCAAGCAGATCGCCGGCCCAGGCGGTACTCAGCGAATCCCGCCATAAAAAATCCTACGTGCTCAATCGCTTTTTTGCCGCTTTTTTAAATGAAAACTGCGGTATGCTGATACCAATCAGGATCAGCACAATCCCGAAAGTCTGTGCTTCTGATATCCTTTCCCCAAGGATCAGCATAGCGGCAGCAACAGCGGCCGGAAGTTCGGCAGAGCCAACAATCGTGGCAAGCCCTGAATCTAAGTGGGGTGAACCGATTGCAAAGAAGACAATAGGGAAAATAGCGCCGAACAATGCCATCAAGAGGCCGAATTTCCATAGGCCCCCAAGCTGAATGCCGCCGCTTATCAAGACGGGACCTGAAACAGCTGCAACCAGAAGAAGTCCGCCAAATGTGATGAAGATGCTCCTCTGGATGGTTGGAATCCCTTTGCCTGCCTTGCCGCTTGCAAAAATGAAAACGGCAAATGTAACCGCAGATAATAAGCCATAAATCAGGCCACCCGCTTGAATAGCATGTGACCCGGAATTAATCAGGTTGCTTGCAAATACTGTTCCTATAATAAGCAGGATCGAAGAAATGATTTTTGCTTTGCTGGGCATCTTTCTTTCATATAATGCTTCAAAAAGAATTCCAATCCAGGTGAACTGAAATAAAAGAACAACAGCGATGGAGGCCGGGTTCCGGTCAAGGCTCATTCCATACAGAATGCCCGTTAAGCTTAAGGAGGCACCGGTCAATAACAAAGCTGCCGCTTGTTTAAGGGTGATTTTCGTTCTTTTGATAAATGGGAAAGAAAGCAATAACAAAAGGAGCCCAATTAAATATTGGCTTCCGGTCAGTTCGGGAACAGTGTGGCCGGCATGAAGTCCTAGTTTAACAATGGATGCCAGAATGCCGTAACTGCATGCGCCCAGAAAAATAAAGAATGAATATTTTAAGTTTGCCATTATGGAGACTCCTTTCCGAAAATAGAAATGAAGCAATCAGGTCAATCATAACACCTTAGAGTGTCCAAAAGGCAAAAATTTTTTCGGCACAAAAATAAGAGCCAGTGATCATTCTCACTGACTCTCTTGCCAAAATCGATTATTCTCCTAAGTAGGCTTGCAGCATCCAAATATGCGTATCCAATTTTTCCATTAACCCGATGGCGAAGTCGGCTGTCACTTGATCTTCCTGTTCCTCGGCAAGCTGGGCTAAAGAGATTAATTGTTCCTTAATATGTTTATAATCCGAAGCAAGAGCAGCAACCATTTCTTCTGCTTTCTTTTCCCCATTAGATTCTTCAAGAGTCGTAATGCTTAGGAATTCCTTTAAGCTTGCTCCAGGTGAACCGCCGATTGCAAGCAGGCGTTCCGCTGCCTCATCGACAACTTCAGCTGCTTCATTATATAATTCTTCGAACTTTTCATGAAGGGTAAAGAAAAGAGGGCCTTTTACAAACCAGTGGTAGCGGTGCAATTTCGTATATAGGACACTCCAGTTAGCAATTTGAACGTTTAATGACTCATGTAATTTTTCCATCATAATTCCTCCTAAGTAATTTATATATTCATTATAACAAATATTAATTTATAATCAATACTTATTTATAATTATTATAAATAAGTAACGTCAGTATAACCGTGGCCAATTATGGTAAAGTGATATAGTACGGATTAATAGCAGAAACAGTTAGTGAGGAATATAAATGGAATATGTTTTCTTTATTATTCTCGGAGCGCTTATCAGTGTGCTCTCGGGTTTTTTTGGGGTAGGCGGAGGATTCATTCTTACTCCAACGCTTATGCTTTTTGGTTTTTCTCCAGTAGAAGCGATCACCACGAGTTTGCTGTTTTCGATTGGAACGTCCCTTTCAGGCATCTCCGCTCATATCAGGCTGAAGAATATAAAGCTTAAGCAGGGGCTGATACTCGGATTAAGCGGAATGGCAGCTACTCAGGCCGCCCACCCATTTGTTCTGTTTCTTGAGAATAAAGGCTGGGACACATGGGCCGTGCCTGTTTTTTATATCATATTGCTGACTTATTTTGCTTTGGGCATGCTGAAAAGAAGGGAAAAGTCAGCCAATGCTGTTCACTCTTCTGAACATTCGCCTTCCATTTTAAAGATGGTGCTGATTGGGTTTTTTGCAGGATTTGTTTCTACAACATTAGGGGTGGGCGGCGGTTTTATTATGGTGCCTTTATCGGTCGCCTATTTAGGATTGATGCCGAAAAATGCGGTAGGAACCAGCTTGTTTGCTGTCATGTTAATCGTATCCGCAGGTTTCCTGTCCTACGTTTCCACTGTCAGCATTGATTATTGGATTGGATTTTCACTCGTAGGAGGAGGGCTTATTGGCTCACAGTTTGGTGCAAAACTTACCTCCTATTTTGAGAACGAAGAAATCACCTATATGCTCGGAGCCTTATATATGGCGACAGTCGCAAGTGTGATTCTGAAATTAATACATTTGAATTATGCCGGTTTAGTGCTGATGGCCATTTTTGTCGGCGGATTTCTAGTAAGAAGTCTTGTGAAAATGCAGAAAGCAAAAGCCCGAATAAAGGCAAAAAGGGAGACGCCATAACGGCTTCTCCTTTTACATTTGGCGGGGCACCTTCATGCCGAGTGTCTGCATTCCATCTGTAAGAACTATGGTGACTGCTTTGACGAGGGCAAGTCTTGCCTGCATGCCGGCATCCTTCTCCAGTATTCTTACCTGCCCGTAATATTTATTGAAGGCCTGGGCCACCTCAATCAGAAATTTAGCGAGAACGGAAGGGGAAAGCTGCCTATAAGATTGTCTGATTTTCTCAGGATATTGATAGAGCAGCTTAATGATTTCCCAGCTGTAAGGATCGGTTAGCCCATTTACAGCAGATGGTATATCGTCTGCCTTGCGGAGCAGGGAATAGGCCCGGGCATTGGTATATTGCAGATAGGGCCCGGTTTCTCCTTCAAATGTCAGCATATCTTCAAGGGAAAATTCAATATTGTTCATGCGGTCATTTTTCAGGTCATGGAACAAAATGGCTCCGATGCCGACTGCTTCAGCGACTTCATCTTTATTTTCCAGGCCGGGATTTTTAGCCTCAATGCTGTTCTTTGCGAGAAGAACTGCTTCATCCAGAACCTCCTCCAGAAGGATGACTCTGCCTTTTCTGGTCGACATCTTTTTTCCATCTTTTAAGTAGAGGCCGAACGGGACATGTTTCATACTGTCTGCCCACTCATACCCCATCTTTTTGATCACGCTTTTGACCTGCCTGAAATGGATGCTTTGTTCCTGGCCGACAATATATAAGGAGTGATCAAATTGATAGTTTTCCCTTCTATAAAAAGCTGCAGCCAGATCCCGTGTTGCATAAAGAGTTGCTCCGTCGGATTTTTTGATCAGACATGGAGGCAGGTCTTCATCAGGCAGCAGAACGACCTTTGCACCATCAGACTCAGCCAGCAGATCTTTTGCCATCAGCTCCTCTATGACGGGTTTCATTTTATCGTTATAAAAAGCTTCCCCATTGTATGAGTTGAAATGGATGCCAAGCCTGTCATAAACCCGCTGAAATTCCTTCAATGATTCATCTCTAAACCAATTCCAGAGGGCTTGTGCTTCTTTATTTCCGTTTTCAAGCTCTTTGAACCAGGAACGTGCTTCATCTTCAAGGGATGGATCTGCCTCTGCTTCTACATGGAACCGTATATATAGGCTGAGCAGCTCCTTGATCGGATGTTCCTTCACTTTATCCGGATTGCCCCACTTTTTATAAGCGGTGATCAGTTTGCCGAATTGAGTGCCCCAATCGCCTAAGTGGTTGATTCTGACCGCTGTGTAACCGCATTTTTCGGCGAGGTTTCCAAGGGCATTTCCAATGACGGTTGATCGCAGATGACCCATGGAAAAAGGCTTTGCGATATTGGGCGAAGAGAAATCAAGCACGGCTGTTTTTCCTGCACCATCCTTCAGCAGCCCATATTCTTTTCCTTTTTTCAAGATTACTTCCAGTATGTCAGCACCAGCAGCTCCTTTGGAAAAAAAGATATTAATATAGGGCCCGGCAGCTTTCGCTTTTTCAATGTACGGTCCTTTTATCAGGAAAGCAGCCTCTTCAGCAATGGAGGCAGGTGATTTTCTGAATGCTTTTGCCAGTGTAAAACAAGGAAAAGCAAGATCACCATGTGCCGGATTCTTTGGTGTTTCAATTAAGTCTGAAATGGCTTCCTCAGAAAGCTGCCCATTCAGCACAGAAGCCAGCTGAGCTGTGAATATAGCTTTGAAATCGATCATTTTACACACACACCTCCTGAAAAATAAAAAAGCCCGCCTCTATATAAATATAGAGACGAGCTGAATCTGCCCGCGGTACCACTCTGATTGTCCAAAGGACCTCTTGCGAAAGGACGTTTCATTTTATTTGAACACATTCCTTTAGGGGTTTGGTAACGGGATTCCCAACCCGGCACAGCCTACTTTTCTTTCAGCTATGCATCTCCGAAGTGCGCTTCACAAATAGGGTTTCCGACAGGCTTGCACCGGCCCTGTCTCGCTTTTTGGAAAGAGCCCTTTGCTACTCTCTTCATCATAGACACTAAATATATTACTGTTATTATACGCGGTTGGAATTATTTTGCAACATAATTTGAATCGGTTGAAAACATATAGTTTTTGTGATGGTAGTGAATGCTGAAAATCAGTCCCATTGCCATCATGTTTCCCATAAGTGAGCTTCCGCCATAGCTGATAAACGGAAGCGGAATGCCGGTGATTGGCAGGACCTGAATCGTCATTCCAATATTTTGGAATACATGGAAGGTGATCATGCTGATGACCCCGACGCAAATATAGGTATTAAAAGGATCCGTCGTCTCAAGGCCGGTCTTCGTTAAGTGATAGATAAGCAGAAAGAAAAGGCTGATTACTACACTGGCGCCAAAGAAGCCATATTCCTCGCCAATGACGCTAAAGATAAAATCAGTGTGGGCATCTGGCACATATACCTGCCTGTCAGTAAAGCCTTTACCTGAAATTAATCCCGAGCCGATAGCGAGCATGGAATTATACAGCTGCATACCGGCCCCCTGCTTATGATTGACCGGATCAAGCCAGGAATAAATTCTGCTGAACTGATAGGGGTCAATCCCAAGGTATTTCTCTAAAATCTCCGGTGCTATGATCACCAGGTATAGAACCGTTCCTGCTAAAGCACCGAGGATTCCATAAATCGGAACAAGGATTTTCCAGGTGATTCCGGATACCAGGATGATTCCTGCTAATATCGCGATGATGACAAGGGCGGTGCCCAAGTCTTCGATAATAATCAATCCTAATGGAAGCAATGTGGCTGTCCCTAGTTTGATTAGGAGAAAAAAGTCCGTTCCGGCTGTCTTAGCCTGATACTTCAGATGATGATCAGCGATGATTTTGCTGAGGGCGATAATAAGGAACACCTTTACGAATTCTGAAGGCTGCACTGAACCGAGTCCGGGAATGATGTACCACAATGTAGCCCCTTTGCGCTCTGGTGCGATGCTTTCCGGTGCAATGAATAGCCCGACAAGCAATAGGATGCCTAAACCGTATAGCAGCCATGTGAGTCTCCGGATTTGCTCGCTGTCAAAATACATGACAATCCCTACAATGACGGCACCAACAATATAATTTTTGATTTGTGAGATAACAAAATTCCCTTCATATTGATTGGAGGATTGTCCGCTGTAAATCGCAATGCAGCTGATGAGAAAAAACAGCAGCAGAAGAAAACATAATGTCCAATCGAATCGGTCTGAGAATCTATTATTCTGGTTCATTATATACACCTGGTTTCTTTACCTTTTTACATTTTTATCGCAGTCTAACGGGCAGTAAGACCCCCATTCAAGACTCAGAGGAATCAAAG